>NZ_BAAGWY010000041.1:0-567 GCF_054780115.1 Humibacter ginsengiterrae | reverse complement strand
GTCAACACGAAGGGGCAGTGACTCGCCCGTGCATCGTCGGGAAAAGACCCCCAGGTTCCAAATACCGCTCGACAAGTGGCCTGTCTCCCCGGGAACACCTCGAGAGGCAAGCGGAGTTCCATGCCTCAACCCAAGACGAGGCCTGACTCTCCTGTCCCAAGTCTGCAGGGACCTTGCGATCGGAGTCTGAAGTCAGAGGAACCCTGCGGTTCCTGCCTCAACTGGAGATGAGGCCCTCGTCCAATGCACCAAACCCAGTGGAGTCCCGAGAGGCCCCTCCCACCTCCAGTTTCCCTGACTTCTCAGAGCCACCATGAGAAGCCCCCTGAGGTCACCTGCACAAGTCGAAGAACCCAGGGTTTCCTGCCTCAACCCGGGAAAGACCTCGAGAGACCTTCTTCAACACGTCTCGAGGCCAGATTCCCCTCCCATGGCTCGGGAGCAATGACGCGCTCCCCCTCGCCACTCGCATAGAGACCCGACTTCCCTGGCGCCCCACGAGAGGCTCACTGACCTCGCCGTCGTACCTCGTGAGAAACCGCACACTGGGGCCGCCGCTCGAGAACA
>NZ_BAAGWY010000040.1:0-834 GCF_054780115.1 Humibacter ginsengiterrae | reverse complement strand
CTCCTCAAACTCCGAGCAGCCACCCCCGCCTGACCGGGCAAGCCGGCACCCTCCAGCCAGACGCCGAACGCTACCAAATCCCGCACCCCCACCGCCCAGAAGATTCACGCGACAGCCTGAGCGCGACCCCGTTGCCGGTTTCCGTCGGTCCACCCTTGGAGTGCTCTACCACGTGGTGGATCTCGCACCAGCTGGCCGGGATGCGACATCCGGGGATCACGCAGCCACGGTCGCGGGCGGCGATCGCGCGGCGTTGTTGGGGGGTGAAGCAGCGTTGCGGTGACCACAACGACACGATCCGTCCCTCCCGCATCAGGAGTTTTTGGATGCCGCCGGCGCAGGCGAACTGGGTGACCGCTGCCATCGGGATCGGCTCGTCCACCCCGTCCATCCACCCGGCACCACGCCCCTCTCGGAGGTCGTGTTCGTCCACCGTGACCAGCACAGTGGGTGCAGCACCACCCATCGACGCAACCTCGGCACTGCGGGCGGCGGCGTCGATCAGGGACGCGAACGCGTCATGCCGCCGCTGCGGCGACGACCGGTCATCCAGGCCCCCGTCCGCCGGCTGGTCGCCGGGGAGGAAGGCGGGTTTCGATTTCGGGGACACGACCGCGGTGATGGCTTGTTCCAGTTTCCCGGAGATCTCCGGCATCAACTCCATCCGATACCGCACCAGCCCACCCCAGGTGCCCAACCGGGTCAGAGCACGGTGCCGCATCGCCTCCTCCGCATCCCCCTCCACCCCGTCCGGATCCAACGCGACCTTCCACACCGTGGCCTGCACCCTCGTTTGATCCGCCGTGAACCCTTCCTCCACGGCGGAGGCGACGA
>NZ_BAAGWY010000039.1:0-1142 GCF_054780115.1 Humibacter ginsengiterrae | reverse complement strand
GCTAGTGTGTTGCGTCGTTAATTCGTTGCTAGTTTTTGTTAGGCTGTGGTATGTCTCGACGCGGGCCCGCTCTGGCCGAATTGACGCTTTCCGCGGAGGAGCGGGCGCAGCTTGAGCGGTGGGTGCGGCGGCGGAGGTCGGCGCAGGATCTCGCGTTGCGTTCGCGGATCGTGCTGGAGTGCTCGACGGGGGTGTCGAACTCGGAGGCCGCGCGGCGGTTGGGAGTGTCGTTGCCGACCGTGCGGAAGTGGCGCGCTCGGTTCCTTCAGCGTCGTCTGGACGGTCTCGTCGATGAGCCCAGGCCTGGCAGGCCGGCGATGATCAGCGTGGAGCGGGTCGAGCAGGTCGTGGTCGACACGCTGGAATCGACTCCGAAGAATGCGACGCACTGGTCGCAGGCGAAGATGGCCGAGCGGTCCGGGCTGTCGCGCTCAACGGTCGGGAGGATCTGGAAGGCGTTCGGGCTCAAGCCGCACCTGGAGGAGGGGTTCAAGCTCTCCAACGACCCGTTGTTCACCGAGAAGGTCTACGACATCGTCGGTCTCTACCTGAACCCGCCCGAATCGGCTGTCGTGCTGAGCGTGGACGAGAAGTCCCAGGTGCAGGCGCTGGCCCGCTCGCAGCCTGCGTTCCCGATGATGCCCGGCACCCCCGAACGGCGCACGCATGACTATGTCCGGCACGGGACGACCAGCCTGTTCGCGGCGATGAACGTGGCCGACGGGACGGTGATCTCCTCCGTGCACCGCAAACACCGCTCGGTCGAGTTCAAGAAGTTCCTGACCAAGATCGACAAGAACGTGCCCGAGCACCTGGCCGTGCACGTGGTCTGCGACAACTACTCCACCCACAAGCACCCGACGGTGAAAGCGTGGCTGGCCAAGCATCCCCGGTTCCACCTGCACTTCACACCGACGTACTCGTCGTGGATCAACCAGGTCGAACGGCTCTTCGCCGAAGTCACCCGCGACCTACTACAACGCTCGGATCACCGCAGCGTGCAAGCCCTCGAGAAAGACCTCCGCGACTGGGTCACCGCCTGGAACGAGAACCCGAAACCGTTCATCTGGACCAAAACCGCCGAAGACATCCTCGACTCCATCGCCCGATACCTGAAACGAATTAACGGATCAGGACACTAG
>NZ_BAAGWY010000038.1:0-1241 GCF_054780115.1 Humibacter ginsengiterrae | reverse complement strand
CTAGTAGCGTGTCGCGTCTAATGTAGTGGGTATGGCTGGTTGGCTGTTCTCGATTGATACTTGATCGGGAGGAGGCCGTGGCATGCCCAGGCCGAAGGAATTCGTTGTCACGTTGAGTGTTGGCGATCGGACGAGGCTGAGCCGGGTGATCTCGCGCGGGACGCATCCGGCACGGATGATCGCCAGGGCGAGGATCCTGCTGGAGTTGGATGAGGCCGACGTTCCGGCGTCGGATCGGCGGGTGGTGGCTGAGCGGGTCGGGGTGTCGGAGAACACGGTGTATCTGGTCGCGAAACGATTCACCGAGGCGGCAGGGGATGTCGATGTGGTGATTGGCCGTAAGAAGCGCCTGAGCCCGCCGGTTCCGGCGAAGGTGACCGGGGATGTTGAGGCTCGGGTGATCGCGTTGGCGTGCACGAAACCGCCGGAAGGGTACGAACGGTGGTCGTTGCGGCTGCTGGAGAAACAGGTGCTGCTCACCGACGGGATCCCGCCGCTGGACCACTCCACGATCGGACGCGTCCTGAAAAAAGGGGGCTTCGTCCTCACCTGAAGAAGTGCTGGACGATCCCGCCGCACGCCAATGGTGAGTTCGTCGCCAGGATGGAAGACGTGCTGGAGGTCTACCACCGGCCTTACGACCCGTCCGTGCCCGTGATCTGCATGGACGAGAAACCGTACCAGCTGCTCGGGCACGCCCGTGATCCGATCCCGGCGACACCGGGTCACGATAGGAAAGAGGACTCGGAGTACGTCCGGCGCGGGACCTGCTCGATCTTCGTCTGGGTCGAACCCCTTGCCGGACGCCGCCGCGTTGATGCCCGGCTCCAACGCACCCGCCTCGACTGGGCGGCAGAGATCGAGCAGCTCCTCACGCTCGACTATCCGAACGCCGACCGGATCGTGCTAGTGATGGACAACCTGAACACCCACACCCTCGGATCCCTCTACGAAGCCTTCGAACCGCAGAAGGCGCGTGCACTGGCGTCGAGGCTGGAGATGCACTACACACCCAAGCACGGCTCCTGGCTGAACATCGCCGAGATCGAACTGGCCGCCCTGACACGGCAATGCCTGAACCGGCGCATCGACGACCTTCACGTGCTGAACACCGAGCTCGCCGCCTGGCAACACGCCACCAACGAAAACCAGCGGCAAGTCGACTGGCAGTTCACAACAGCCGACGCCCGCGTGAAACTCCGCCACCTATACCCATGCGTTTAGATGCGACGAGCTACTAG
>NZ_BAAGWY010000037.1:0-1401 GCF_054780115.1 Humibacter ginsengiterrae | reverse complement strand
GGCCGCGTCCCGCTGAGTGGTGGAGTTTCTCGACACCGTGCGGGTCAGCTGTAGTTGATTATGCGGCTTTGAGTTCGGGGATGGTCACCTCCTCTGCGGGCTCGGTCAGGAGCTTCATGGACTGCTCGCTGAAGTAGCGGCGGTCGCCGGCGTCCCATTCATCGTGCTGCTCGACGAGGACCGCCCCGGCCAGGCGCAACAGGGCGGCGGGGTTGGGGAAGACGCCCACGACGTCGGTGCGGCGTTTGATCTCCTTGTTCACCCGTTCCAAGGGGTTCGTGGACCAGATCTGCCGCCAGTGCGCCTGCGGGAACGCCGCGAAGGCGGTGATGTCGTCCTTCGCAGCCTCGAGCATCGCGGCCACCTTGGGGTGGGACCGCTCGAGCATGCGGGTCACCTCGCCCAGCTGCGTCATCACGTGCTCGGCGTCGGGCTGGGCGAAGACGGTGCGGATGATCGAGGCGACCATCTGGCCGGCGGCCTTCGGCACCTGGGCGAGGACATTCCTGAGGAAGTGCACCCGGCACCGCTGCCAGCTGGCGCCCTGGAGGACGGTCTGGATCGCAGCGATCAGCCCGGTGTGCGCATCCGAGATCGCCAGCTGAACACCATCCAGTCCGCGGGCCTTCAGGGTGCGCAGGAACTCCGTCCAGAACGCCTGCGACTCGGTATCCCCGACCTCGAAGCCGAGCACCTCGCGGCGGCCGTCGGCCGCGATGCCGACGGCCACGACGACGGCTTGGGAGACGACCCGGTGATTCACCCGCGCCTTGCAGTACGTGGCGTCGAGGAACACGTACGGATACGCGCCCGAAAGCGGCCGGTCCCGGAACGCTGCGACTTCCTCGTCGAGGTCGGCGCAGATGCGCGAGACCTCGGACTTCGAGATGCCGGTATCGGCGCCGAGGGCCTTGACGAGGTCGTCGACCTTCCGGGTCGAGACGCCGTGAAGGTAGGCCTCCATCACGACCGCGAACAGCGCCTGGTCCACCCGGCGCCGCCGCTCCAGCAGCGACGGGAAGAAGCTGCCCTGCCGCAGCTTCGGGATCTTCAGCTCGAGCTGCCCGGCCGTGGTCTCCAGCACCCTGGGCCGGGTGCCGTTGCGCACTGCGCGGCGCTCGCTGGTGCGCTCGTACCGGGCCGCCCCGATGAACGCGGCGGCCTCCGCGTCGATGAGTTCCTGGTAGAGCGCCTCGGTCGCCTTCCTGATGCGATCCGAGACATCCGTGAGTTTCAATTCCCCGAGCAGCTCGAGGAGGGCAGACTGGTCCAGAGCCATCGTGCCTTGTGTCCTTCCGTGAGATTCCTAGACAGTTCTCACTGACCATCGCACGATGGCTCACCACGTTCACGACGTGACACTCGGCGCCCGAGATCTACACCACTCCACGGGACGCGGCC
>NZ_BAAGWY010000036.1:0-1433 GCF_054780115.1 Humibacter ginsengiterrae | reverse complement strand
GCGGGGTCGGGGTGCGGCGTGTCTGGTGACGCGTGGTCAGTCTGATATGCGCGGGTTGGTTACCGCATGACCCTGTTTCGGTGAGAGCAGCCAAGCGTGTCTGAGGTCGAGCGTGGCCGTGGTGGACGGCTGCTCACAGTCGTTTCGCTGGTGCGCTCCTCACGCTGCATGCGTTCCCGATGCTCCGGGTGAACGAGTCTTGCCGGTCAGTCCATGGTGGCCAGGGACCAGCACCAGCCGGCGAGCTCGCGGGCGATCGCGGTGCTTGCGATGGTGTTCTTCTTCTTGTGCGCGGAGAACACCTGCCAGCGGTGGTGCAGGCGCCGGTTGCCGGTGTCTCCGCGTGTGGCCGCCAGGGCGGGTGCGGCAGCCCACCTATCCTTCATCGTCTTCCCAGGGGTGTAGCGGGGCTTGTGGTGCCAGGACGCCTCGATCAGGAGCCGGCGTGCGTGGGTGTTCCCGGTCTTGGTGATCGCACCCAGCGACCGGGTGTTCCCGGACGAGTGTTCGGAGGGGACCAACCCGAGATATGACGCGATGCTGCGTCCCGTGAATCGGTTCCAGTCGCCAATCTCGACCGCCAGGGCGAATCCGGTCAGCGTCGAGATGCCTCGCAAGCAGCACAACCGTCTGGTGACCTGCGTGAACTCACTGTCCGCGGCCATGGCCAGGATGTCGCGGTCGAGGCGCTCCCGGCGCGTCAGGATAGTGGTACCCGCGTCGTAAGCGGCGTCGAACGCAGCCAGGGTGCCGACTCCGGCCCCGTCGAGTCCTTCTGACCGGACCCGTCGAAGCCAGGCGTCGTGCGTCCCGGTCCACGCGTTGCTCGGTTCGTAGACGATTCCGCGACGCAGCAACAGCTTGGAGAGCCGATGCCGGGCCGCCATCAGCTCTATTCGGGCGTCGTCGCGGGCGCGGACCAGGTCCCGTGCGGACTCCTCCGCCTCGGTCGGCACCCGCACGGCAGTGAGTTCGTCCATCCGCAGCAGCCGGGCCAGCAGGACCGCATCGCGGGCATCGGTCTTCACCCGGTCCCCCGCCGGGCGAATCAGCTTCGACGGAGCCGCGACTGTCACAGGAACCCCCGCCGCGGTCAGCTTCCTCGCCAACCCGAACCCGGTAGGACCGGCTTCGTATGCCGCCTGCACGGGTCCGTACCGTTCGGCGATCTGCGCCACCCACGCGACGATCTCCGCGTTCACCGCCGGGAGCTTGACCTCGATCACTTCACCCGTTGACGTGTCCAACGCCGCCGCCCGCACGCTACGCGCGTGCACATCCAAACCAATCGCCGTACGCTGATCGAACACCAGGGCCTCCGCTGCATGTCGGCATCCCGAGCCACTCTCGAGATGATCCACGAATCTGCACCGTGAGGCCCTGGGCCTACAAGACCAAACCCACAACCCCACACTCATAGGGTCTGAGCCGAG
>NZ_BAAGWY010000035.1:0-1439 GCF_054780115.1 Humibacter ginsengiterrae | reverse complement strand
GGGTGCGTCTCGTAGCGTGGTGTCACTTCCCGCGGGGTTCTCGTCGTCGTTGACGTAGGAGGGCCATCGTGGGATGACCAGTTGTTTCCGGCAAGAAGCAAAGCGAGATCCCACGATGACCGATAACCAGTCTGCCTTGACGACCCTGATCGGCGAAGTCCTCGCCGATCCCGACCTGGCCCACTCGGACGTGTTCCGGCGGATGCTGCAGGCCGGCCTGCAGGACCTGATCAACGCGGAAGCGACCGCACGGATCGGAGCCGCCCCGCACGAGCGCACCCCGGAGCGGACAACGCGCCGCAACGGCACCAGGCCGAAGACCCTCGCGACCCCGGCCGGCGAAGTCGACCTTCAGATCCCGAAGTTGCGGGAGGGGTCGTTCTTCCCGTCGCTGCTGTCGCCGCGCCGGCGGGTCGATAAGGCCCTCTACGCGGTGATCTGCCAAGCGTGGATCGACGGTGTCTCCACCCGCAAGGTCGAGCAGCTGGTCCGGGCTCTGGGCAACGACACCGGCATCAGCCGGTCCACGGTCTCGCGGATCTGCTCCGAGATCGACGAGGCGGTTCAGGAGTTCCTGCACCGCCGGATCGACCACACCTGGTTCCCGTATCTGTTCCTGGACGCCACCTACCTCGATGTGCGGGTCCGTGGCCACGTCGTCTCCCAGGCCCTCGTCGTGGCCACCGGCGTCTCCGGCGAAGGTCGGCGGGAGATCCTTGGCATGGCACTGGGCGACGCGGAGACCACCGACTTCTGGACCGAGTTCCTCCGCGGCCTGCGTGACCGGGGGCTGAAGGTTCCCACCGACGCCGACCCGCTCGGCGTCGCCCTGGTCACTTCCGACGCGCACGCCGGCCTCAAGGCCGCAGTCAAGGCGATCCTGCCCGGATCGGGCTGGCAGAGATGCCGGGTGCATTTCGCGCGGAACGTGACCCAGCGGCTCGGCTCGGCACGGTCAAAGCCCGTCAACGCGCTGATCTCGACGATCTTCGCGCAGACCACCCGCGAAGCGGTGACGGCCCAGTATCACCAAGTCGCCGACAGCCTCCGCGGCTCGTTCCCCGAGATCGCGGCCATGCTCGAGAACGCCGAGCCAGACCTGACCGCGTTCGCGACGTTGCCCCGTGAGCACTGGCAGAAAGTCTGGTCGAACAACCCGATCGAGCGCCTGAACAGGGAGATCAAACGTCGCGCCGACGTGGTCCAGATCTTCCCCGACCGCGACTCCGTCACCCGTCTCATCGGAGCCGTCCTCCAAGAGCAGCACGAGGAATGGCAATACGGGGAACGCCGCTACTTCTCCGAGACCTCAATGCGAGCACTGATCCACGTCCTCCACGAGACCACCGAGCCCGCCCGCCCCGAACTGCTCCTCACCGCCTAACCATCACCCACCCACAGGGAACAACAGCAGTGACACCACACCACGGGACTTGACC
>NZ_BAAGWY010000034.1:0-1760 GCF_054780115.1 Humibacter ginsengiterrae | reverse complement strand
CAGGCTGTCGCGTGAATCTTCTGGGCGGTGGGGGTGCGGGATTTGGTAGCGTTCGGCGTCTGGCTGGAGGGTGCCGGCTTGCCCGGTCAGGCGGGGGTGGCTGCTCGGAGTTTGAGGAGGTTGTGGGCGGTGCAGATCAGGCGCCATTCGCTGTGGACGGCTTTGATGCTGCGGCGGGTGAACCGGCGGTAGCCGAGGTTGGTCTTGATGTTCCCGAAGACGGGCTCGATGGAGTGTTGTCGTTTGCTGTAGTGGTCGGCGTTGTCGGGATCGGCGAGTTTCGCGTCCATCTGTTTCCGGGCCAGTGCGGGGTCGGTGGCTTCGCCTCGCACGTGCGCGAGCATTGTGCCGATCCGGGCCGGTGACACGATGAGCTGATCAGCCGCCGCGCGCCTGCTGATCTCACCGTGCGCGAGTTTCTGGATGATCGGGATCCATTCCTCGGGCTCGGGGTCCCGGTTCTGCGTGGTCAGCTGTCCCTCGGTGCCGAAGTAGCGTTTGGTCATGTCCCTCACCCAGGTGTACGACACTCCGAGGATCTCGCCGGCTTTGCGTTGCGACAGCTCACCCCGATTGACTCGGGCCAGGACGGCGAGTTTGCCCTCATCGGGTTTATCGCCTTTGCGCCACGGGCTGGTGCGGGTGGCGATCAGGACGTCCGCACCGACATCGGTGGTCGCGTTCGCACCGGACCAGTACCCGGCATCAGCGACGAACGTGCCCACCCTGCCCGCGTGCCCGGCCTCGCGAAGGTTCTCATTCACGGCGGTCGCCATCGGGACGAAGTGCGGCTGATCATTCGGGGTCACCGTGACCTCGGCGGCCAGCACGATCTGCTCGCAGGTCGCCGCGGCCTGCGCGTTATAACCCTGCATCACACCCTTGGAACCGGTCGCGATGATCCTCGAGTGCGGATCCGTCGTGTTCGCCCGCCGCGGCTTGGCACGCCGGGCAGTGTTCGGTGACGGTTTCGGACCGGTCAGCTTCCGCCCGGTTTCGGCTTCCTTCTTCGCCCGTTCCGCGACTCGGGATTCGTAGTCCCTGGATTTCTCGCGATCCAGTTCCTTCAACGCTTCCCGGATGCGTTCCTTCCGGCCACGACCCCCGGACCAGTCGTCGGGAAGCTTCCCGACGGGCTTGTCGCCGAGCAGCTCGTCCTCCGCCGTATCGACCGATTCGGCCTCGGCGAGGATCTCCTCGGCCAAGCTCTCCCGGCGACGGTTGGCGAAGAACGACGCGTCCGCAGCGATCTTCGTGCCATCGATCGAGACCACCCCGGCATCGACCAGACCGGCCTTTACACACAAGCCCAGCACCTGACCGAACAGGGCAGCGATCGCGTCCTGATGCCGCCTCCGGAATCTGGCCAACGTGGCATGATCCGGGGACTGGTTCACCGCAAGCACCCGATAGGCGACGTCTTCGACCAAGCGCCGCTCGATCCGCCGTGAGGAACGCTCCCCGGTGCAATACGCGTACAACAGCACGGCGAGCATCATCGCCGGGTCATACACCGCACCGCCACGCCCATCCGCGCGATAAGCCGCGTAGAACCCTGTCAGATCCAACTCCGCGACCGTGTCCAGGACGAAGAACGCGAGATGATCCTCCGGCAACCACTCCCGCATCGATATCGGCAGCAGAAACAGCTGATCCAGATCCCCGGAACGCACATTCACACCCACACCTAATTATCCCCTGACCAGGGAATAAACCGGCTCGACTCACCGAAACGAGACCCAGATTCATGCGACAGCCTG
>NZ_BAAGWY010000033.1:0-5585 GCF_054780115.1 Humibacter ginsengiterrae | reverse complement strand
AAAGGAGTCCGGCGGTGTCCTACTCTCCCACAGGGTCGCCCCTGCAGTACCATCGGCGCTGGGAGTCTTAGCTTCCGGGTTCGGAATGTTTCCGGGCGTTTCCCTCTCGCTATGGCCGCCGTAACACTATTGATTTACAGTCATAGTCCCCCCACCGTGGTGGGGGGTGGTGGTGTCCCGACCGTATATCGGGAACCACATAGTGGACGCGAGCGTTTTCTTCGCCTGTTGTTTCAGACGGTGAAGTGTTTTGTCAAGTTGTTGGCTTATTAGTACCGGTCAGCTGCACAAGTCTTTAGTCCTTGCTTCCACATCCGGCCTATCAACCCAGTCGTCTGGCTGGGAGCCTCTCCCCCTAAGGGATGGAAGTCTCATCTTGAGGCCGGCTTCCCGCTTAGATGCTTTCAGCGGTTATCCATCCCGAACGTAGCTAATCAGCGGTGCTCCTGGCGGAACAACTGACACACCAGAGGTTCGTCCAACCCGGTCCTCTCGTACTAGGGTCAGATCCTCTCAAACTTCCTACGCGCGCAGCGGATAGGGACCGAACTGTCTCACGACGTTCTAAACCCAGCTCGCGTACCGCTTTAATGGGCGAACAGCCCAACCCTTGGGACCTACTCCAGCCCCAGGATGCGACGAGCCGACATCGAGGTGCCAAACCATGCCGTCGATATGGACTCTTGGGCAAGATCAGCCTGTTATCCCCGAGGTACCTTTTATCCGTTGAGCGACAGCGCTTCCACAAGCCACTGCCGGATCACTAGTCCCGACTTTCGTCCCTGCTCGACCTGTCAGTCTCACAGTCAAGCTCCCTTGTGCACTTACACTCGCCACCTGATTGCCAACCAGGTTGAGGGAACCTTTGGGCGCCTCCGTTACTCTTTAGGAGGCAACCGCCCCAGTTAAACTACCCACCAGGCACTGTCCCTGAACCGGATTACGGTTCGAAGTTAGACATCCAGAGTGACCAGAGTGGTATTTCAACAATGACTCCACGAACACTAGCGTGCCCGCTTCATAGTCTCCCACCTATCCTACACAAGCCACACCGAACACCAATACCAAGCTGTAGTAAAGGTCACGGGGTCTTTCCGTCCTGCTGCGCGTAACGAGCATCTTTACTCGTAGTGCAATTTCGCCGAGTTCGCGGTTGAGACAGCTGGGAAGTCGTTACGCCATTCGTGCAGGTCGGAACTTACCCGACAAGGAATTTCGCTACCTTAGGATGGTTATAGTTACCACCGCCGTTTACTGGGGCTTAAATTCTCAGCTTCGCCTTACGGCTAACCGTTCCTCTTAACCTTCCAGCACCGGGCAGGCGTCAGTCCGTATACATCGTCTTGCGACTTGGCACGGACCTGTGTTTTTAGTAAACAGTCGCTTCCCACTGGTCTCTGCGGCCATCACACGCTTCCCCCAGCAAGTGGGTTCACGCTTCAGGCCCCCCTTCTCCCGAAGTTACGGGGGCATTTTGCCGAGTTCCTTAACCACGATTCTCTCGATCTCCTCGGTATTCTCTACCTGACCACCTGAGTCGGTTTAGGGTACGGGCGGCTGGAACCTCGCGTCGATGCTTTTCTCGGCAGCATAGGATCACCAACTTCCCCTTACGGGTCCGCATCGTGTCTCAACCATCAAGGACGACGGATTTGCCTATCGTCCGGTCTACGCACTTGCACCGGGACAACCATCGCCCGGCATCGGCTACCTTCCTGCGTCACACCTGTTAATACGCTAGCCGCACCAGCATAGGGTCGAGCGCTACCTCCCCCACGCCTCACCCTAAAAGGGATCAGTCGTTGAGGGTTTCGGGCTCTTAGCATCACTGGATTGACTGGGACGGTTCTTCGCCGGTACGGGAATATCAACCCGTTGTCCATCGACTACGCCTGTCGGCCTCGCCTTAGGTCCCGACTTACCCAGGGCGGATTAGCCTGGCCCTGGAACCCTTGGTCTTTCGGAGGACGGGTTTCTCACCCGTCTTTCGCTACTCATGCCTGCATTCTCACTCGTGTGGCGTCCACGGCTGGATCACTCCGCCGCTTCACCCGCCACACGACGCTCTCCTACCCATCAACACCACTGAACCAACCGGCAACAAGGCCGGCGGCTTATGTCTATGCGTCAATGCCACAACTTCGGTGGCGTGCTTGAGCCCCGTTACATTGTCGGCGCGGAATCACTTGACCAGTGAGCTATTACGCACTCTTTCAAGGGTGGCTGCTTCTAAGCCAACCTCCTGGTTGTCTATGCAACTCCACATCCTTTCCCACTTAGCACGCGCTTAGGGACCTTAGTTGGTGGTCTGGGTTGTTTCCCTCTCGACGATGAAGCTTATCCCCCACCGTCTCACTGCTGCGCTCTCACTTACCGGCATTCGGAGTTTGGCTGACGTCAGTAACCTTGTAGGGCCCATCGGCCATCCAGTAGCTCTACCTCCGGCAAGAAACACGCAACGCTGCACCTAAATGCATTTCGGAGAGAACCAGCTATCACGAAGTTTGATTGGCCTTTCACCCCTACCCACAGCTCATCCCCTCCATTTTCAACTGAAGTGGGTTCGGTCCTCCACGACGTCTTACCGTCGCTTCAACCTGGCCATGGGTAGATCACTTCGCTTCGGGTCTAGAACACGCGACTACGATCGCCCTCTTCGGACTCGCTTTCGCTACGGCTACCCCACACGGGTTAACCTCGCCACGTATCACTAACTCGCAGGCTCATTCTTCAAAAGGCACGCCGTCACCCCAACAAAGGAGGCTCCGACGGTTTGTAAGCAAACGGTTTCAGGTACTATTTCACTCCCCTCCCGGGGTACTTTTCACCTTTCCCTCACGGTACTTGTCCGCTATCGGTCATCTGGGAGTATTTAGGCTTATCAGGTGGTCCTGACAGATTCACACGGGATTTCTCGGGCCCCGTGCTACTTGGGATCCTCTCCACGCTGCGTCACGCATTTCGGCTACGGGGCTCGCACCCACTACGGCCCACCATTCAAAGTGGTTCGCCTACACGCACGCATCACGCCAACTGCCCGGCAGAACAGCAACGGAAAGTCCCACAACCCCGACCATGCAACGCCCGCCGGCTATCACACATGGCACGGTTTAGCCTCATCCGCGTTCGCTCGCCACTACTAACGGAATCACTATTGTTTTCTCTTCCTGTGGGTACTGAGATGTTTCACTTCCCCACGTTCCCTCTACCCGCCCTATACATTCAGGCGGGAGTCACCAGGTCACCACAAAGGGCCTGGCCAGGTTTCCCCATTCGGACACCCTCGGATCACAGTTCGCTTATCAACTCCCCGAGGCTTATCGCAGATTGCTACGTCCTTCTTCGGCTCCAGATGCCAAGGCATCCACCGTTCGCTCTTAAAAACTTGAAAAACACATGAGTCTGAATCGATCGACGCCAAACCCCGAAAGGCTCGACGTAGATAGACCAATGATCTTTCAAAAAGATCATCACGACCCCAACCCGAAAACGGGTCAGAATCGAAGATGCTCGCGTCCACTATGGAGTTCTCAAAATACGGTCGGCACCCACCCGCAACCCCACCACACGGTAAGACAACAGATGGGCCCAGAGGTTCAGGTCCAGCCTTCCAGCCGGCCCGGTCCCTCAGGACCCAACAGCGTGCATGTCCCGGCTCTCACGACCCGAAGCGTTCCTTGCCACTCCCGCGAAGGAGAGACCGTACTAACCACGAACCGGTCAAACCCGGAACCAATGTCAATGTTCCACCCATGAGCTAACCAGCCGAGAACACTCGCCTCGGCCTGGCGCCTGGACACCCAACGGATGCCAGTTGCTCCTTAGAAAGGAGGTGATCCAGCCGCACCTTCCGGTACGGCTACCTTGTTACGACTTAGTCCTAATCACCGATCCCACCTTCGACGGCTCCCTCCCACAAGGGGTTGGGCCACCGGCTTCGGGTGTTACCGACTTTCATGACTTGACGGGCGGTGTGTACAAGGCCCGGGAACGTATTCACCGCAGCGTTGCTGATCTGCGATTACTAGCGACTCCGACTTCATGAGGTCGAGTTGCAGACCTCAATCCGAACTGAGACCGGCTTTTTGGGATTCGCTCCACCTTACGGCATCGCAGCCCTTTGTACCGGCCATTGTAGCATGCGTGAAGCCCAAGACATAAGGGGCATGATGATTTGACGTCATCCCCACCTTCCTCCGAGTTGACCCCGGCAGTCTCCTATGAGTTCCCACCATCACGTGCTGGCAACATAGAACGAGGGTTGCGCTCGTTGCGGGACTTAACCCAACATCTCACGACACGAGCTGACGACAACCATGCACCACCTGTCCACCAGTGTCCAAAGAGTTCCCTATTTCTAGGGCGTTCCGGTGTATGTCAAGCCTTGGTAAGGTTCTTCGCGTTGCATCGAATTAATCCGCATGCTCCGCCGCTTGTGCGGGCCCCCGTCAATTCCTTTGAGTTTTAGCCTTGCGGCCGTACTCCCCAGGCGGGGCGCTTAATGCGTTAGCTGCGACACGGAAACCGTGGAATGGTCCCCACATCTAGCGCCCAACGTTTACGGCGTGGACTACCAGGGTATCTAATCCTGTTCGCTCCCCACGCTTTCGCTCCTCAGCGTCAGTTACGGCCCAGAGAACTGCCTTCGCCATCGGTGTTCTTCCTGATATCTGCGCATTCCACCGCTACACCAGGAGTTCCATTCTCCCCTACCGCACTCCAGTCTGCCCGTACCCACTGCAGGCCCGAGGTTGAGCCTCGGGATTTCACAGCAGACGCGACAAACCGCCTACGAGCTCTTTACGCCCAATAATTCCGGACAACGCTCGCACCCTACGTATTACCGCGGCTGCTGGCACGTAGTTAGCCGGTGCTTCTTCTGCAGGTACCGTCACCCAAAGGCTTCTTCCCTGCCAAAAGAGGTTTACAACCCGAAGGCCGTCATCCCCCACGCGGCGTTGCTGCATCAGGCTTGCGCCCATTGTGCAATATTCCCCACTGCTGCCTCCCGTAGGAGTCTGGGCCGTGTCTCAGTCCCAGTGTGGCCGGTCACCCTCTCAGGCCGGCTACCCGTCGTCGCCTTGGTAAGCCATTACCTCACCAACAAGCTGATAGGCCGCGAGCTCATCCCCAACCAGAAAAACCTTTCCACCCACACACCATGCGGTGATGGGTCATATCCAGTATTAGACGCCGTTTCCAGCGCTTATCCCAGAGTCAAGGGCAGATTGCTCACGTGTTACTCACCCGTTCGCCACTAATCCCCGCAGAGCAAGCTCCGCAGATCATCGTTCGACTTGCATGTGTTAAGCACGCCGCCAGCGTTCGTCCTGAGCCAGGATCAAACTCTCCATAAATGAACAAAACCAACACAACCCAAAAAGGCCGCGCCGGAAAATTCACCCAGCAGGCCAAAAGACCCACAGAGCTGATCTGACTAGAATCGAATATCAAACTGACATTCAAAAATATCTAATCCAAAGGAATCCCAACACCAACACCAACCAAAAAGGCCGATGCCAGTGACGAGGTTAATTGGCATATGACATTGTGCACGCTGTTGAGTTCTCAAGGATCGGACACTC
>NZ_BAAGWY010000032.1:0-5810 GCF_054780115.1 Humibacter ginsengiterrae | reverse complement strand
TCCCGAGCCACTCTCGAGATGATCCACGAATCTGCACCGTGAGGCCCTGGGCCTACAAGACCAAACCCACAACCCCACACTCATAGGGTCTGAGCCGAGCGCAAAGCGAGCTCGCTCGCTTTGCCGAGGCGATGGAGTCAGTTGAGCGCGTACCGCGAACACTGAGCGCGAGGGCTGCGCCGCCGACGCCGCCCGGCACACGCTTGAGCATCGTGCGGCGGAGATCGGCGCCTCCGTCAGCCCGCGCCAGACCCTTCCGTCTCCTCCTGCGCCTCCTCCTGCGCCTTCTCTTGCGCCTTCTCTGCGGCGAGCGGGGTCGGTGCAGGGGAGGGGGCGAGCACGAACGCGTGCGCGGGATCCCACGTGAGCACGACCTGCTCGCCGGGACGCGCACGCGACGAGTCGGCCAGGTTCTGGGCGAAGGCCTTGAGCACGCTGCCCCACGGGGTGGACACCTCGTATTCGGTGCTCGCGCCGAGGTACGTGGCGGTGATGACGGTTCCGGGCACCGTGTTGGGCATCGAGCCCGGCTCGCCCTGGCGGCCGGCGGCATCCGTTCGGGTCACGACGAGCTTCTCGGGACGGATGCCGACCCGAGAAGCCGCGGGCAGGCGCCCGTCGACGCCGCTCACCTCCAGCCGAGTGCCGTCGGGGAGCCGCAGCGCCGTGCCGTGCGATTCGGGTGCGATCACGTTGCAGGTGCCGAGGAATTCGGCGACGAACTGAGTGGCGGGCCGGTCGTACACCCGGTCGGGGGAGCCGATGTCTTCGGTGCGTCCGGCGTTCATCACCGCGAGCCGGTCGGCCATCGACATGGCCTCGTTCTGGTCGTGCGTGACGTAGAGGAACGTGATGCCAACCTCGCGCTGGATGCGCTTGAGCTCCAACTGCATCGTCTTGCGGATCTTCGCATCCAGTGCACCCATCGGCTCGTCGAGCAGCAGCACCTTCGGCTCGTTGACGAGCGCACGGGCGAGCGCCACGCGCTGCTGCTGACCGCCGGAGAGCTGCAGCGGCCGACGCTTGCCGTACCCCTTCAGCCCCACCATCTCCAGGTTGCGCTCGACCTTCTCGCGGATCTCGGCGCTGGCCACCCTGCGACGCCGCAGACCGAATGCGACGTTGTCGAACACCGTCAGGTGCGGAAACAGCGCGTACGACTGGAACACCGTGTTCACGTCGCGCTTGTATGGCGGGAGCATCGTGACGTCGCGGCCGTCGAGGTAGATGTGCCCGAGGCTGGGCAGCTCGAATCCGCCGACCATGCGCAGCGTGGTGGTCTTGCCGCATCCGCTGGGCCCGAGCAGCGCGAAGAACTCTCCCTGTTTCAGCTGCAGATCGATGTCGTCCACCGCGATCGCATCGCCGAACCGTTTCGTGACGTGCTGGATCGAGATCGCCGGTTCCCCCGTTCCGCCGGGTGCGCCGGAACGAGCGGATGCCGCGGCCTCGCTCGACAGGGTCATTGTTCTCCTTCGAAACGACCGCCTGACAGCGCGGCGGTTGTCGTGACGGGAGAACTCTACGTGGCGACCACCGTCGATGAGCCCAGGGACGTACCGTTCGCGTCGAGCGCCAGGACCTGCACAAAGGCTGCGCCGTCGATTGTCGACGTGGTCTCGAAGCCGTCCTTCGGTATGGTGGCGACCGCCGAGAGGGAGTCGTTCGTCGCTCCGGAGAGGATGCGCCACGACGCCACCTCGGTCGCACCGTTCCAGCTCGCTGAGACCCGCAGCCGGCCCGAAGGGTCCGTCACGGTGGCGATGTCGGGATCCGCCTTCGGCTGGCCCACCCACGTGCTCTTGGCCACCCGGTAGCAGTCTGCGCCGAGCCCGGATGCCTCCCACACCGGGGTGCCGTCCGCGGTGAACTCGGTGGCGTAGGGCTGCGTTCCCCAGCCGACCAGCACATTGCCGTTGCCGAGTAGTTGCGTCGAGCCCATCGCGAACCCGACATGGCTCCTGTCGGCATATTCCTGCTTCAGCGTCGCCGTCTTCGCGGATTCGTCGATGGAGAGCACGAGCCCACGGGAGGTGCCCTTCGAGGTGTTCACGTGGTTGTCGAACATGCTGATCTCGTCAGCCGACTGTTTGCGAGCGTGATGCTGCCAGGCGAACGCGGCGTCGGCATCCACGGCGAAGTCGCTCTTCTTACCGCCCAGCCTCCAGCGGATCGCGCCGCTCGTTCGATCGAGGGAGTAGACGGTGTGGGTGTGCCGGGCCGACAGCAGCAGCGTGCCGTCGCTGTCGGCCGAGATCGCGTTCAGGTGGTACGGGTCGTAGGCGGTCGGAGCCGTGCCGCCGTCCGATCCGAGGGCGACGTAGCTCTCGGTGAGGGGGATGTGATCGCTCGCCCGCCAGTCGAGGAGCAGTCTGCTGGTAGCGATGTCGATCTCCTGGATGTGGCAGTCGTACATCCAGCCGTCCGCTTTCCCGCCTACAGAGGTGAGGTCGGTTCGCACCGGCGGGTACGACGTGATCAATGCTGTGCCGGAGTCAGTGAGCTCGAACTCGTGCAGGTCCGCCTGGAGGCCGCCCTGCGCATAGACGTGCGCGATCGGGTGATAGGAATTGTCGAGGATGACGCCGTGGCCCTGGCCGTTACCGTACTGCGAGGTGCCCGTCCAGTAGGTCAGCACGGGCCGGCCCTCGTACTGCTGCACCCGGAAGTCGGTTCCGGCGCCGCCGCCCGGATGCGACCAGATCAGCATTCCGTCCGTGTCGTAGATGGCGGGCGAGAACTGGTCGGTCTGCGGTGTCGCGAAGAGGTGTCCGCCGGCCAGCAGGGCACCGCTCTGCTTCCAGATGGCGAGCTTCGGGGCGGTCACCATAGTGCTCGCGAATCGCTCGATTGTGTATGCGGACGCGCTGCTCGACGTCGACGACGAGGTCGGCTTCGACCGTGCGATCGCGCTCGCCGCGCCGATGCCGGCGAAAGCCCCTGCGAGACCGAGCGCGATCCCTCCGCCGCCGAACAGCACCTCGCGCCGCCGGATGCCTCGTCGCGGCTTCGGCTGGTCGCCCGCAGGAGCGGTGTTCGTGGGGTCGATGGGAACGTTCGGGGTTTCGGGCGCGGCGGGGGTCATGCCTCAAGAACGTAGGACCTGTGAGTATGCACAGGCCATGCGCAAACTATGCGCCGCTCAAGCGCGTCAGTGTTCGCGGGTGATGGCGAAGAAGATCGCCATCGCACGGCCGTGGCCCTCGCGCGGGAAGCCCTGCACGACGAGTCCGATCGGAGGACAGGAACTGGTTATCGGCCGATGCCGGCTTGCAGTCGGCGGATGATCGAGCCGAGCTCACCGGAGGTGAGGAGGCCCGCCCCGAGCGGTCCGGCCGAGTCCTCGCCGACGAGGGGTAGGCGCCGGAGTGCATTCCGCGCCGCCGCGGTCAGGTGCTCGAGCTGCCAGCTGATCTCCTCGTCGATTGCCGCGGGATGCTCCGGCGCGGCCAGGCCTGCTGCTTTCGCGGCATACGCAGCGGCGCCGAGCGCGTGCGCGCCCATGTGGGCGACACCGGATGCCTGAGCAGCGGCACGCGCGGCGGCGACCGCTGCTGGTGACTTCGCCGACCGCGCTGCGCGGCCTGCCACGAAGCGCCGCCGGATCTCCTCTGCGGCTCCGAGCTCGCCGCGCGAGAAGGCGCGGGCGCGGGCGATCGCATCCCGCGGTCTGTCGTCGTCGGAGACCTCAGACTCGAACAACGGCAGCACTCGTTCCGCGCAGTCGGCTGCCCACGCCGCGACGATGCGGCGGTCGGTCTCGCTCAGCGACTGCGGTGAAGGCATGGGTGAACGCTCTCGGGTCGTGACAGAGTGGCGGAGAACAGGATGCCCTCGCCGGCTTCGAAGGGAACACCTCGGAACTGCGGGCCGCGACCACACTCGAGGAAGCCCGCACGCCGGTGCAGCGCGATCGAGGCGTGGTTCCGAGCATTGGTGAAGTAGAAGACGACGCTTTCGCGTTGTTGGATCCACCTCATCCGAGCGCTGAGCAAAGCGCTCGCCACACCTTGCCTGCGATGAACGGGGGCGACGGTCACTCCCATGAGGTAATGCCCAGCGGGTGCCGGTCCAGCCGGCTCTGGGAAGAACTGGGTCTTCGCCCAGCCGACCACCCGTCCGCCGGACTCGGCGACAACGAGAATCGAATTCTCATCGTCTATCGCCGCAGTGATGTCCTCGGTGAACCGCGTCGACGTCGAGCGCCCGGATTCGGCTTGGACCTCGAGGATGCCGATCAGATCTGCGGGGACAGCGTTCCGCACAGTGATGGGTAGGGGAACGCTCACGTATCCATGATCCCTGAGAAGCAGTAACCGCATCGATCGCCCGACTGTTACGCCGGCACTTGCCCTCCACAGCTCATCATCTTCGGTCGCTATCCACAGGAAACACCTTCTGATCAGGAATTCGTCGCCGAGAATGTCGGTGGCTACGGGTTGAATGGAGACATGAACGACACGAGAGCGCGGCTCGAATCGGCGGTGGATGCCGTCCGTGCTGCTCTCGAGGTGGCGGAAGTTCCGCGACTCGGCGACGGCGAGCTGCTCGAGGCGCTCGGGCGCATCGAGCAGCTCGGACGATCCGTCGACGCGCTGCGAGTGGCGGCGTCCGCGGAGGTCCTCGAACGCTCACGGCCGTCCCTCGGCAGCGAGCGGCTCAGCGCGCGGAACGGATGCCGTAACGCCTACGAGCTGATCGCTCGCGTGACGCTCTCCTCCGAGGCGACGGCTGCACGCTGGTGCCGGCTCGGTGCGGGCATTCGGGACCGGGACGCGCTCACCGGGGAACTCTTGCCGCCGAAGTACCCCGCTGTTGCCGAGGCTCTGCGGGGCGGCGCGATCGGCATTGACACCGCCGCGACGATCGTCTCCAACCTCGGAGCGATCCAGCATCGTGCTGAGCCGGGCCTGTTGGCCGAAGCGGAGCGGGCGCTCGTCGGCTGTGCCACAGGCGTCGACACCTCGACGGGTGAGCAGATCGTGCCGATGACCGCTGATCAGACACGTATCCAGGCACTGCAGTGGCAGGTGGCGCTCGACCCCGATGGTGTGAAAGTGCGTGAAGACCAGGCGATGGTCGGGCGCGGCATCCTCAAGACCGGGAGTCGAGGCGGCCTCATCACGTACCGCATGAGGTTGATGCCCGAGATCTCGGGAAAGCTGGAGCGCATCTTCGACTCGTGCCTCTCCCCGAAGACCGTCGGCCGATTCCTCACGGACGAACAGAGGGAACTCGCCGAGACGACGGGCGAATCGCGAACGCCCGCCCAGCAACGACACGACATCCTTGCCGCTGCTCTGGATGCGGCCGCCCGCAGCGCTGAACTACCGACCATCGGCGGCGGCTCGCCGACCGTGCTGGTCAGTGTCGACGCCGAGACACTCCGCAAAGGCTCGGGAGCAGCGTGGGTCGACGGGGTCGACGTGCCCATCTCCGTGGAATCGGCGAAACAGTTCATCTGCACCGGTGGCGTGCAGAAGGCGTTCTTCACTCCGACGGGGCGCCTGATCGCCCTCGGCTCGCCCGAGCGCGGGTTCACTCCACAGCAGCGGCGCGCGTTGTCGCTCCGCGACGCGGGATGCGTCATCCCCGGATGCATGATCCCCGCGGGATGGACGGAGATCCACCATGTTCAGGAGCACGCGTCCGGTGGCCCCACGCACACCGACAACGGCGCAATGCTCAGGCTGTCGCGTGAATCTTCTGGGCGGTGGGGGTGCGGGATTTGGTAGCGTTCGGCGTCTGGCTGGAGGGTGCCGGCTTGCCCGGTCAGGCGGGGGTGGCTGCTCGGAGTTTGAGGAGGTTGT
>NZ_BAAGWY010000031.1:0-6955 GCF_054780115.1 Humibacter ginsengiterrae | reverse complement strand
TGCGAGCACTGATCCACGTCCTCCACGAGACCACCGAGCCCGCCCGCCCCGAACTGCTCCTCACCGCCTAACCATCACCCACCCACAGGGAACAACAGCAGTGACACCACACCACGGGACTTGACCGGGCTTGAGCCCGCGACACCACGAGTATGAGCGTGTGCTCTACTCGGGCCCCCGAAAGCGCTGGGCAGCGAGCCGAAATCCGCGGAACTACGTGGTTTTTGAGCGGCGTGTGATGACTGTGATCACGGTGGTTTTCATTCAGATGTGGGCAAAAGCGGCGCTCACGGAAGCAGGTCCATCATCTGCGGTCTCGCCTTCATCGCGTGAATCACCAGCTCATTGCCGCTGTCGAACGTGAGTACCACCGTCTCGGGCAGACGACCATGGGTGTCGAATCCAAGACGCAGCTGCCGGGACGGACTACCTTCATCGAGGTCCTCGATCCACACCGCCCAGCTCGCGGCCTGGATGACATCCTCGGCAAGTATTCCGTGCTTCAGTGCCGAGCGATGAACCTTCACGCGGCGGAAGCCGCCAACGCCTCACGGATGATGTCCGAGCGTGTCTTGCCCTCCCGAGCAGCACGCGCATCGATCTCGGCGATCTCCTCCGTCGTCAGACGAAGAGCAACAACCTGAGAAGGCTCCGCGCCGCGGCCGGGACGACCCCTGCCGCGCTTCTTCAATGTCGCCAAGTCATAACCGGCCTCAGCCTCAGCGGCCCACGCCCCGATCTGCTCCTCGGTCACAGGAACCCCGTTGATCGTCTCGTCCGAACCCATGTCATTAGTGTATGACGAAATCGCTGAGAGTGTAGGGATCGCATTCCGCTCGGAGTGACGTAAGGGGATCGGCTTACGGGCACAAGCTTCGGCTCTCAGCTGAATGTGGTCCCGTGGTTGGATGTGGTCGCGACGCGTCGGTGGGATTGGAGTGAGGATGCCGCTCGTTCAGGACTACGGCCAGCGGCTGGCGAGTCTGGCCCCACAGGGGTTGTCGTTGATCAGGGGCCTTGTACCGGTGAACACGAGCTGGCCGTTTCCTCGTCAGATGGACGTCTACGAAAACGGCATCACCTTCTCCGTCCTCGGGAACGAAGTGTTCGCCTCGAAGCCCACGCTCAGGCTTGAGCGGCGATTCTTTCGCCGTGTCTGGGCGTGCTGGGGCGAGAACGGATCCGAGCAAGCGATCATCGAGAGCTGGTTCAGCATCAGCAAGATCATCGATGTTCTCCGCGACGCCGGATACACGGTCAAGTAGACGCGGTCCATGTATCCGTGACCCGTCGACGGAAACCAGCGCCTCGCGAACCGATGAGTACCGGAGGGTCTCTGCTCGCCCTCGCGGCATCGCTCGCTGTTCTCACCGCCGTGCTCATCGTCGTCGTGTGGTCTGTCGGGGTCGGCATCAACGAAACGCTCCCGCGCGTACGTGACTTCTTCCAATGCAACTTCCTTGTCCCATTCGCGAACTGCTAGAGCGACTAGCCGACGCGGACGGTGGTCTCAAGGCTGAGACCCCAAGGTGCGCAACGGACCGGTCAGCGGCCCATCGGGCGATAGTGTCGGTTCGTGTCCCGGCGGTTCTGGGTCGTGAGTGCGGCGATCGTTCTGGCCTTTGCCCTCAATGGATGTACCTCACAGAGCAGCGCACCAAACACAGCAACGGGCACAGCGAAGAGCACACCGCTTTCGCCTACGCAAACGACGTCGCCGATCATCGATCACGGCCCAGAGACGGGAGCCGAAGGAACCGTGATCGACGACGTGGCCGGTGATCCAGTTACCTACGTCGTTGCTAGCGGCGACAATCTCTCGAGCATCGCCGATCGCCTCGGGATCACCGTCGACGAACTCACCACCAATTCCGGAGCATACGGCCAGCTCCAGCCGGGAATGAAGCTCGCCCTCAGGCAGTGAGTGCACGCAGGGGGATCCGCTTGCGAACGCAGCGCGCTCTGCACAACGCCGCGGGGATTACGACTTCAGCGGTCCGCTGATGAGCCAATGGTGACCGAAGGGATCCACGACCCGGCCTTGGCGGATGCCATACGGCTGATCGGCAACAGCGAACATCCGCTTTGCACCCGCGGCAACCGCCCGCGCCGCCAGTTCGTCCGGGTCGTCAACGTCGAGGTGAATGCGGACCGTCGTTCCGTGCACGGTCTCGGGGCTTGGCGTGCGCAATTCAACACTTTCCGTAGCCAACCCAACCGGACATCCGTCGATCATCAGCACAGCCACTTGCGCACCGTCGTCGGAACGGACGCGTTCCATCTGTTCCACAGCACCGAACGCTTCGATGTAGAACTCCACCGCCGCATCCACATCCTTCACGGCCAGGAACGGCCAGATACTCGTCACAGTCGCACCGTACTCGATACCGTGAAGCGCCGATACCGCCGCCAAGCCTCGAGACATCACCGATCACAGGGCGATCGATTAGCGACGTCAGATCAGCGTGGTTCCCTCATCCGTGTTCCGCGGCGAAGCACCGCGCAATGATGATCCCTCAGCGGGCGCCCTTCAGTTTGCTGGTCCGGTTTTGGTGAGGGTGGTGCAGGTGCCGTAACTGTCCGGGTCTCCATTGCAGACGGAGATGGTGGGTTGGAAATAGTTCCACGTGATGTCGATGTTGTAGCCGGTAGTGCGGCCTCTCAGATCGACTTTGGGATCACTCGGGAAGTTGAACAACATCCACGTGCCTGAATGGTCGAAGCCCTTCGGGAATCTGAACCCGGACGCGATGTACGTTCCATCGCGACGGAGCTCGACGACAACTTTGCCCTGCCCAGCGTTCCCTTGACCGGTCCAAGTGCCGATGACCTCTGCGCGACTGATCGGGCGACCGGAGGCATAGCCGTTGAGGAACCATGCCGCCACCAGTACCCAGAAGACCGCCAGAATTGCGATGGCCCACCACGGCCCGTGCATCGCGGCGCGTGTCGGAGGGAGCGCTGCGGGCCTGTCCAGCAAGTACAGATAACGATCATCCGAGGTGACCGTTATCGCCGACTCCCATTGCGACCGGCTCCACGTCGACTGCGGGTTCGGGAGTTCGGCTACCAGGTGCTGACGAGCGTGCTCCATCACCGCCACCCGGCGTTTGGCATCGGAACGAGTGAGGAACAACAGGACTGGGAGGACGACCGTTGCCACGATAGCGATCCCGAGCACCATGAGAAGGAATAGCGCTCCGACCAGCACGCCACCCGTCCTCTCCCTCAAGTCTTCCGATGCGATGTGATGACCGTATCGCCCGTCCCGGGCCAACCTGCACTCGGACGCCGGCACTCTTCGGTTTGTCCCATTCCGTCCGGCTCGAACTGCCGCGGCATCTGCCTCCAGATGGCCGATTCGCGGAGTGCGCGTTGCGACCGGCACCCAGGACCACGATGGGCCGACGGACAACCAATAGAACGACAGACGCCATGAAATGTGCCCGCAAGCCGGTCCACCACCGTGCATCGAGCGCATGTCGCCTCTACCCCAGCATGCGCTAGATCCTCCTCCCGCATACGTCAACTGCAACATGACCTCGTGTTGTGCGGGTCCTCTCCACGAACTGTCGGCGAAGCGTTTCTCGAAACGAAACCGACGACGGAACACGAGAAGTGACAGATGACGATATCGATCGAGCACGGACGAAGACACGACGGGTGAGAGGAACAACGGAGCGAGGAAGATCCAAGAACTGAAATTGGCAATGCACGCAGGCACTTTCAGTGGGGCACTTCCGGCACCCTCTGAATGACGGGGGTCGCGTGTAAACCGAGTTTCATGGCAATCGGGGGTTCAAGCCAGGTCAAAACATCGTTCAGCGGCGCACGCGAGGCAGCGTGAGCAGCACTAAGCGGCCGCGGTTCGGCGTGCGGAGGAGCGCGCTCGGGATGCCGCTGCGCGGCGCGCCGCCGACGCGCAATCTGCCGTGGCGAACACATGGGGGCACCCGCGCCGACGTCCTCGAACGCCTCGGTTACCTCGGCCGGTCCCTCGATCGGCTAAGGCGTGAGCAGGACGCCCTTCTTCTCGACAGGGACCAGTTGATCGTCCGCCTTCGCGAGGTGGGCGAGAGCTGGAACTCGCTGACACCGCGAACCGGGCTCAGCAGGCAAGCGTTGTCGAAACGAACCATCGGACCGAACGGGCGCTGACTCGGGCAGTCGGAATGAGAGAGCGGGGGCTCAGAGGCCGAAGAAGTCGCCAAGCCAGGTACGGATCTCTGCAAGGCAGGCGTCCGAGACCTGGCCGGCGATCCCGGTGATCCGGTCGCGGGAGAGGGTGCGGGGCTGCTCGGACATGATCCAGGACGGCCGATCGAGGCCGCTAGGTCCCTCAACTCGAATGTGGTTCGGCCAGCCGCGATCGACCGTAGTGATCGGCAGGATGATTGCAAGCGTCGTGACCGCGTCAAGATACCCGGACGAGGCGACCACGAGCACTGGTCGGTGGCCACCCTGTTCACGGCCGCGAACCGGCTCAAGGGATGCCCACGCGACGACCCCCGGCGCGAGCTCGAGGTCTTTCACCGTGTCGCGTCGGTCAGTTCAGTGCGTTCCCATTCGGCGGTCTCTGCCGCATGAGAGGCGGCGTTCTCGGTCCCGGTGTCACCGATCGCAATCTTCAACGACTGCAGTCGGTTACGACGATCTTCCGCATCCGCGAGTCGTGCAAGGTGCGCGCCCAGCGTGAGACCGTCGTGAGCGGCCTGTGCCTTCAGCCGGTCGCGGAGCTCATCGCTCACCTTGATCGTGGTGGTCATACTTGAAGTATACCGGCGGCCGTTGAGCCCCGGCCGACGTCGGTCCGAACCATTCCGCCACATCCGAGGGCACGGCGCGAGGACGGCCGCCGAGCCGGTCATCACATGGTCGCGCGGCCAAAACCTGGAATCCGTAGTGACCCGTCCCTGGTGCGGCCTCTGGGGAGCATCGAGCCGTACGAAACCGTCTCCGGCCGCCGCTATCGGGTCTGCTACCGGACTCACGACCATCGGCAGACCGACACCGCGCGCCGCGTAGCGGCCTCCTGCGCGTCCTCTTTAAGGTGCCGAGTTGTCGCTACGTCGTGCTGTTGGCGCCGCCTCGCATAGGCGGCTTCACGCCGTTTGGCCTTCGCAGAAACGCGTCGATTCGCCACGCAACCCGGTTTACACGCAATCCATGTCGTTGCGGACACAACAACAGGAACCCACTGATGAAAGTGCCTGCGTGCATCACCATTTTCCATCCATCACCATTTTCATCCCGTGGGTCTTCTTGGCTCGGTGGCCTATATCTTTCGCCGCGCTGTATCTTCCTCGTTACTCGATCAAGTCGTCGTCTGTCTCGTCGTCTCTTCCCTCGTCGTCTTCATTCGAAGAACCCGTCGTCGATGGTTCCGGGAGAGGAGCCGCGACTGCCTGACGTCACGTTGCAGATGACGCCGTATCCTGGCGCGCATTTTCACCGTACGGGTCTTACGTGCATCGCACGATCTAGCGCATGCTGGGGTAGAGGCGGCGAGCGATCGATGCGCGGTGGGCGACCGGTTATTGAGACTCTTTCGGTGGGCGCGTTGAGGGCGGCGCCGCGGCCGCCGAGATGATCCGTTCGCTCCAGCTGCGAATAGCCGCGGCCTGATCGTTGGTGAGTTGACCGGTGAAGATCCGGGACACGCTTTTCTCGTGGACGCGCAAGGCTTCCCGGAGCGCGTTTCGCCCGTCGGAACTGAGCCTCACGGCGGTGCGGCGGCCGGGAGCGCCGTCCTCGATCCGGGCGATCAACCCGCGATGCTCCATCCGCGTCAGAAGATGTGCGACCCGACTCTTTTCCCATCGAAGCGCGGCTGCGAGTTCGACGACGCGAAGCGTCGCCTCAGGTGCGCTTCCGAGGGTGCGAAGGATGCTGAACTCGGCCTTGGAGACACCGGCTTCGGATCGCAGCGCCTCGTCGACGTCGTCCGCGACCAGGCGTTGCGCTTCCATCCAGGAATGCCAGAGTTCCCAGTCCGCTGCCGTCAGGGAGTGAGTGGCCATGCAGCCACCATAAGCCGAGCGAGTTGACGCATCAACTGTACGCATCCTAAAGTTGACGCATCAACTTTGGAAAGGTCCGCCCTTTATGGCTCTGCGTATCGGCATCATTCTCGGAAGTACCCGGCCCGGACGTCGTGGCGCTCGGCTCGCAGCGTGGGTGCTCGACGCGGCACGACAGCATGGCGGCGCCCAGTTCGAAATCGTCGATCTCGCCGACTACGCGCTGGGAAACCTCGACGAGCCCGGCAACCCGATCCTGGCCCAGTACACGCACGACCACACCCGCGCCTGGTCCGCCACCGTAGCGGCATTCGACGGCTTCGTGTTCGTCGTCCCGGAGTACAACCACTCCTTCCCCGGCGCGTTGAAGAACGCAATCGACTATGTCTACAGAGAGTGGAACGACAAGGCCGCCGGCATCATCAGCTACGGCGGATGGGCGGCAGGCGTCCGCGCCGCCGAGGCCCTCCGGCTCGTCCTCGCCGAAGTCCAGGTCGCTACCGTCCGTTCGCAACCCGCTATCAACACACATGCGGGCTTCGAGACCGAAGAGTACATCCCGTCCCATGGAATCGAGCCTCTGGTCGGGACGATGCTTGACCAGCTGCCGTCATGGGCGGCGGCGCTCCAGGCGGTTCGAGCGGGGCGGGCCACCGCTGCCGCCTAATCCGTCCGTTAAGGATCCCTCACCGGGCATCTGTTGGGGTGTCATCATTCCGGGCGTCGGCCGCAGGTTGGGTTGTCAGGGAAGATGGGCTTTCCGCATACGATCGCATCACATCTGCTCGGTTGACAGCACCCGCGTGGAGGTCAAGTCCCGTGGTGTGGTGTCACTGCTGTTGTTCCCTGTGGGTGGGTGATGGTTAGGCGGTGAGGAGCAGTTCGGGGCGGGCGGGCTCGGTGGTCTCGTGGAGGACGTGGATCAGTGCTCGCAT
>NZ_BAAGWY010000030.1:0-10422 GCF_054780115.1 Humibacter ginsengiterrae | reverse complement strand
TATCGGTCATCGTGGGATCTCGCTTTGCTTCTTGCCGGAAACAACTGGTCATCCCACGATGGCCCTCCTACGTCAACGACGACGAGAACCCCGCGGGAAGTGACACCACGCTACGAGACGCACCCGATGACGCACGATCGTGTGAGACGGCTGGTCCCTTGCAGCCAGTGGTGGGATGCGCTTTCCCGGAGTTGAGCCGATGGCAACGTCACCAAGATGTGGCCGATTCGTTGCTTGCGCGAGCTCTGTGGGCGAATATGATCGCAATTGTGCGGTTTTGCACACACCCCTGCACGTTACAAAGGAGTCAACATGCAAGAGTTGAATCGCGGCCCGGGAATCGACCGCCGCACCCTTCTGAAGGGCATCGGAGTGGGAGCCCTGGGACTGGGAGCCGTGCCGCTGCTGGCGGCGTGCACCGGCACCACGTCCGGAGGCGGTTCGTCCGGCGGCGGCAAGTCGCTCACGTTCGGTTCCAACGCCTCCGACCCCGTGCCGAAGAAGGCGTACGCCTCGTTCGTCTCCGCCTTCGAGAAGAAGTCGGGCGACAAGGTCACGGTCAACACGGTCGACCACAACGGTTTCCAGAACAAGATCAACAACTACCTGCAGGGCAGCCCCGACGATGCGTTCACCTGGTTCGCCGGCTACCGCATGCAGTACTACGCGAAGAAGGGCCTGGTCGCCGACGTCGACGACGTGTGGGCGAAGATCGGCAGCAACTTCTCGCCCGCGCTCAAGAAGGCTTCGACGGGCGAGGACGGCAAGCAGTACTTCGTGCCGAACTACAACTACCCGTGGGGATTCTTCTACCGAAAGTCGCTGTGGCAGTCGAAGGGCTACCAGATTCCGACGACCATGGACCAGCTGGAGGCCCTCTGCAAGCAGATGCAGGCCGACGGACTCATCCCGATCCAGTTCGCCGACAAGGATGCCTGGCCCGCCTGCGGCACATTCGACTACATCAACATGCGTACGAACGGATACCAGTTCCACGTCGATCTGTGTGCGCACAAGGAGTCGTGGAACCAGAAGAAGGTGCAAGACGTCTTCGACACCTGGAAGATCCTGCTGCCCTACCAGGACCCCGACGCGCTCGGCCTCACGTGGCAGGATGCCGCGCAGAAGCTCGCGCAGAACAAGTCCGGCATGATGCTGCTCGGCTCGTTCATCACGCAGCAGTTCACCGACCCCACCGTGCTGGCAGACATCGACTTCTTCAAGTTCCCGGCGATCGCAGTCGAGGGACAGGACGCCGTGGAGGCACCGATCGACGGGCTCATGCTCTCGAAGAAGGGTGGCCAGAACCAGGCCGCGCGCGACATGCTGCAGTTCATGGGCACCGGCAAGGGCCAGGAGGCGTATTACGCCATCGACAAGTCGAACATCATGACAGCGAAGGACGCCGACACCTCCGGCTACAGCGCGTTCACGAAGAAGCTGGCCGGCGTCATCGCCGACGCGAAGTACATCAGCCAGTTCTTCGACCGTGATGCGCTGCCCGCCATGGCCACCAATGTGCTCGAGCCGGCGATGCAGACGTTCATCAAGAACGGCACCATCGACCTCAGCAACATCGAAGCGCAGGCGAAGACCCTGTACGCGGCCGAGTAGTCGCGCGGAGAGCACTTCTCATGGCGGTCACGTCTGCAGACACGCAGAAGGCAGCCGCTTCGGGGCGGGGTTCGAACCCCGCCTCGAAGCGGCGCCGCCTGCGCCAATTCACCCGACGAGACGTGGTGGTGCTGTCGATCATGGTGGGCATTCCCACCCTGATCCAGCTCGTCCTCGTCTGGTTGCCGACTCTGTTCTCGATCGGACTCTCGTTCGTGCAGTGGAACGGGCTCGACTTCACAGACATGAAGTGGGCAGGACTCGGCAACTACCAGTACATCTTCCAGAACTACACACCGTTCTGGCCGGCTGTTCTGCACAACATCGTCTGGTTGCTGTTCCTCGGGATCATCGGCACTCCGCTCGGGCTCCTGTTCGCTGTGCTGCTCGACCAGGCGCTCAAGGGAACGCGCATCTACCAGAGCATCTTCTTCGCGCCCGTGATGCTCTCGCTGGCGCTGATCGGCATCATCTGGCAACTCTTCTATTCGCAAGACAACGGCCTGCTCAACTTCCTGCTCGGCACGGCAGGCAAACCGAACGCCGTCGACTGGCTCGGAACGCCAGGGGTCAATCTGTGGGCGGCGATGATCGCCGCGACCTGGCGGCACGCCGGCTATGTGATGATCCTGTACCTGGCGGGCCTGAAGAGCGTCGACCCGAGCCTGCGGGAGGCGGCATCCCTCGACGGAGCCGGTGCCTGGAAGTCGTTCTTCCAGGTGGTGTTCCCGGCAATGAAGCCGACCAACATCATCATCGTCGTCATCACGATCATTGAGTCGCTACGGGCGTTCGACATCGTCTACGTCATCAACCGCGGTACCAACGGGCTGGAACTGCTCAGCGTGCTGGTCATCCAGAACCTCATCGGTGAAGGACAGGTGATCGGTGTGGGCTCCGCGCTCGCCGTGGTGCTGCTCGTGATCTCGCTCGTGCCGATCGTGTTCTACCTCTCCCGCACGTTCCGAAAGGAAAAGGCATGACCACCGCGACCTCCGTGCGCGTGGCGCCCCACCAGCCGGCCGCCACGCGCAGGCACAAGAAGAAGCACTGGGCCACCTATCTGTTCATCACGGTGATGGCGATCATGTGGTTGCTGCCGCTCGTGTGGACGCTGTACACCTCGCTGCGGCCGAAGGCCGACACCGATAAATACGGCTACTTCTCCATCGCCGGGCACTACAGCTTCCAGAACTTCATCGACGCCTGGACGCAGGGTGGGTTCCCGACCTACTTCGGCAACTCGGTGATCATCACGGTTCCTGCCGTGCTGCTCACCCTCTTCTTCGCCTCGATGATGGCGTTCGCCGTGTCCCGATACAGCTGGAAGTTCAACGTCACGCTGCTGATCATGTTCACCGCGGGCAACCTCCTGCCGCCGCAGGTGCTCGCCGCTCCGCTGTTCGAGCTCTTCAAGCACACGACGCTGCCGTACTGGATGAGCGACTCCGGTTCGCTGCTGAACACCTACGTGAGCGTGATCGCGGCGAACACCGCATTCCAGATCGGGTTCTGCACCTTCGTGCTGTCGAACTTCATGAACGCGATCCCGGCCGAGCTCACCGAGGCGGCCCGGGTGGACGGCGCGAGCGTGTGGCGCCAGTACTGGAATGTCATCCTGCCGCTCACGAGGCCCGCCTTGGCTGCCCTGGGAACGCTCGAAGTGATCTTCATCTACAACGACTACTTCTGGCCGTTGGTGTTCATCCAATCCGGCAACCGCTTGCCGGTCACGACGGCGATCAACAATCTGCAGGGCCAGTTCCTCTCGAACTACAACCTGCTGGCGGCCGGCGCGATGATCACCGTCATCCCGACCCTGATCATCTATCTCGTGCTGCAACGACAGTTCGTGGCGGGACTCACCCTGGGCGCGAGCAAGGGATAATCGCATGATGCTCGCAGCCGCGCGTCAGAGCGCGATCGTCACCCGTGCCCGGGAACGGGGCACCGTTCGGGTCACGGAGCTCGCCGCCCAGTTCGGGGTGAGCGAGATGACGGTGCGGCGCGATATCGACGTGCTCGTCTCCGGCGGATTGCTGGAGCGCGTGCACGGCGGTGCCACGCTGCCCGGCGGGGGCCTGCGCACCGACGAGCCCGGCTTCGAGTCGAAGATCGTGCGCGAGGAGGGCGAGAAGCTGGCGATCGCTCGGGAGGCGGCATCCCTCGTGCGTGCCGGAAGCGCCATCGGCATCAGCGCTGGAACCACCACGTGGCGACTCGCGTCGCTCTTGGCCGGAGCGCCGCTGGACTGCACCGTCGTGACCAATTCGGTGCAGGTCGCGAGCGCCCTCTATCCACGCGCAGGGAACGGAAAGGGCCACGTCATCCTCACCGGCGGCGAACGTACCCCGTCGGATGCCTTGGTCGGGCCGATCGCGATCTCTGCGCTGCGTCAGCTGCACCTCGACTACCTCTTCCTCGGCGTGCACGGCATGGACGAGCATGAGGGCTTCACCACGCCGAACCTGCTCGAGGCGGAGACCGATCGGGCCTTCGTCGCCGCGGCCAGGCGCGTCGTCGTACTGGCCGACCATACGAAGTGGGGCACCGTGGGCATGTCGACCATCGCGGAGCTCGACGAGGCCGCCGTCGTGATCAGCGACGACGGCCTCAGCAGGCACGCACAGGAGGTGCTCTCGTCGCGCGCGGGCGAGTTGCGCATCGTCACCACCGATGAGAACCGCGCACGTTCGGAGGATGCTTCGTGATCGACCGCCTGTACCTGCGCGCCGCGGGTGTCAGTGTTCTTCTCGACCTGCGCGACGCCGATGTGCGGCTGGTGCACTGGGGTGCCGACCTGGGCGAGCAGGTACCTGACGCGACAGCGCTCGAGCCGTCGGTGCCGCACTCGGCCTCGGACCAGCCGGCACCGGTGTCCCTCATCCCACAGGCGTCCCGCGGGTGGCGGGGCACACCTGGCGTGACGGGCGACCGCGGCTCGCGCGACTACTCGCTGCGCCTTGTGCTCCAGGATGTCGAGGCAGATGAATCGCGCGCGGTGCTCACTCTGAGCGACGAGGCGGCAGGCATCCGGGTGCGGACCACCCTCGCTCTCGCGCCGTCCGGCCTCCTGCTGATCGACAACGAACTCGAGAACACAGGGGAGGGCGACTTCCGTCTCGCCTCGCTCGACACCTCGCTTCCGGTGCCGGCGCACGCCACCGAGGCGCTCGACCTGACGGGACGCTGGGCGAGGGAGAAGCATCCGCAACGGCGCACCATCGACCAGGGCACGTGGGTGCGCAGCGGCAGGCACGGCCGCACAGGCCACGACTCCACGCTCGTGATCGCGGCCGGTACGCCCGGCTTCAGCTGGCGCTCCGGCGAGGTGTGGGCGCTGCACCTCGGCTGGAGCGGAGATCACGCGAGTCGCGTCGAGCGGGCGGGCGACGGGCAGAAGGTGATTGCGGTAGGCGAGCTGCTGCATCCGGGCGAGCTGGTGCTCGCACCTGGGGAGACCTACCGCAGCCCGCGTGCGTTCGCTGCATACTCCGGGCACGGACTCGACGGTGTGAGCGAGCGCTTCCACGAGTGGATGCGAGCGAGGCCCGGGCATCCGTCGTCGCCGCGTCCCGTCGTGCTCAACACCTGGGAAGCCGTCTACTTCAACCACGATCTCGAAGTGCTGAGGCAGCTGGCCGACGCCGCCGCCGAACTCGGTGTCGAGCGCTTCGTGCTCGACGACGGCTGGTTCCTCGGCCGGCGCGACGACTCGGCCGGCCTCGGAGACTGGTTCGTCGATCCGGATGTCTGGCCGCAGGGGCTTACGCCGCTCACCGATCACGTGGTCTCACGTGGCATGCAGTTCGGGCTGTGGGTCGAACCCGAGATGATCAACGAGGACTCCGACCTGGCGCGGGCGCATCCCGACTGGATCTCCGGTCCCGGCGACCGCCGTTCGCTGCGATGGCGGCACCAGCAGGTTCTCGATCTGGTGAATCCGGATGCCTGGCAGTACATCTACGACCGCCTCGACGCCCTGCTCAGCGAGTACCCCATCTCGTACCTGAAGTGGGATCAGAACCGCGACCAGCTCGAACTCGGGCACGACGGCCGATCGTCGACGCACGAGCAGACGCTGGCTGCGTACCGCATGTTCGACGCCCTTCGTGCCGCGCACCCGGGTGTCGAGATCGAGAGCTGCTCATCGGGTGGCGCGCGGGTGGACCTCGGGATCCTGGAGCGCACCGACCGGGTGTGGGCATCCGACACGAATGACGCACTCGAGCGGCAGACGATCCAGCGCTGGACCGGCCTGGTGCTGCCGCCGGAGCTTGTCGGTTCACACGTCGGACCGGGCACGTCGCACACCACGGGGCGCACGCATGCCCTCTCGTTCCGGGCGATCACGGCCTTGTTCGGGCACTTCGGAGTCGAATGGGATGTGCGAGCCCTGACCGATGGCGAGCGCAAGGAACTGGCCGCCGCGATCGCGTTCTACAAGGCGAATCGCGCGCTCCTGCACTCGGGCCGTGCGGTGCGCATTGACCGTCCCGACGAGACGGACAGTGCGTACGGAGTCGTCGAGCGCGACGGATCCCGCGCACTCGTGGCCTACGTGACTCTGGCGACCTCGCCAGACGAGGCACCCGCGCGGCTGCGCATCCCTGGCCTGGATCCGGATGCCGTCTACCGCGTCTCGCCCGCTCTTCCGCCCGATCGGCACTCGTTCGGCGGGCGCGCACTTCCCGCATGGATGCGTGAGGGGCAGGCGACGATGAGCGGTCGAGCGCTCGACGCGATCGGCCTGGCGATGCCGGTGCTGCACCCGGAGCGGGCGATGCTGCTGGAGATCGCCGCGCAGTCGTGATGGCCTAGTCTGGCGACGCGGTGCGCGGCCGCGGCGACGGGAGTGCGCGTGATCGAGGTTGTGAAGCGGCGGATTCGTGGCGCCGGGCAGTTGCTGTTCCTGCTACGGCATGCGGCACCGGGCGTTGTAGCCATTGCCATTGCTGTTCACCTCGTTGCCGGTGCATCCGTACCGTTGGTGATCCTCGGCAGCGGAATGGTCGTGTCCGTTGCCACTGGCCACGCTGGCTCGGTCGTCGTGGGAATCGTGCTGTGCGCGGTGGGCCTCATCGTGCAGCAACTGACGGCGCCGTTGCAGGTGGCGTTGGCCTCAAGCGTGCAGCTGAAGGTCGACGCCTACGTTTCTCAACGCCTTATCGACTCGGTGAGCGCGGCGAGCAACCTGCGAGCGGTCGAACAGTCGGAGGTGGTTCAGCACGTCGCGGAAGCGAATGGATTCCTCGATCAACGCGCGCAGACGCCGGGTGGCGCATCGGCTGGCGCCCTTGCTTTGATCGCCCGTTACACGGCGCTGGTCGGTACTCTCGTACTTCTTGCCGTCGTCGTCTCGGTTCCGTTGGCTTTGCTCGGGCTCGTCATCGCGCTGGTGAATCGGTTCGGGCAGACTTACGCGTTCTCGCTCTGGTCCGCGGCTCGAGGGAAGCTCGGACCGCTGCTTCGACCACAGCAGTATCTGCGGAACTTGGTGATCGATCCTCTTTCCGCGAGAGATATCAGGATGCTGCGCCTGGGTGACTGGCTCGAGAAGCGCTATGAGAGCGAGGCGATGCGAAGTCTTCGAGTCATGTGGCGCGCCCGCCGACGCATCTACGGACCGCAGGGCGTGTGGTGCGCCTTGGCGACACTGGTGGGATCGACGGTCTTGATCGCGGTTTCCATGACGTCGGTGGGTGCTCAGGAGGGAGTGTCACCGGGGTCGATCGCCATCGTGCTTCAGGCGTCACTGGCGTGCGTGCTGTTCGGCAACTTCTTCCCGGAAGCCGATCTGCAGATGCAGTACGGGCGACTTGCGTGGGAGGCGATTCTTGCGACTGAGGGCGCACTCCGGACCGGTCCGATCGCACCGACGGAGGGGCACGAGGAAGCGTCGGAGGGCAGAGCCGGCGCGTCGGACGGACCGGCAGCGATCGCGTTCGACGACGTGGCATACCGATACACTCCGGCCGCCGACGTTCTGCGCGGCGTCTCGTTGGAACTCGAAGCCGGTCGCTCGACGGCGCTCGTCGGCGTCAACGGCGCCGGGAAGTCGACGCTGGTGAAGCTCCTCGCCGGCTTCTACACCCCGTCGGGCGGCAAGGTCGTGATCGACGGCACCGAGCTGACGGCGGATGAACGTCTGCAATGGCAGAGACGGGTCGCGATCGTGTTTCAGGACTACGCGCGTTACGAGCTGACTCTGCGGCAGAACATCGCCATGCAGGCATCGAACGCGGGCGAGGATGACGACGCGGGCATGATTCAGGCGCTACGCGCCGCAGGACTCGGTGACACCTTCGATGCGCTCGCTTCGGGGCTCGAGACGCCGCTTTCGCGGTTGTTACCCGGCGGCACCGATTTCTCGGGCGGCCAGTGGCAGCGATTGGCGCTCGCGCGCGCACTGTACGCCGTCCGGCATGGCGCGCGAGTGCTGGTGCTCGACGAGCCCACCTCGCAGATGGATGCCCGCGGCGAAGCCGAGTTCTACGCCAACTTCCTCGCGCTCACTCGTGGCATCACCACGCTGATCATCTCCCACCGCTTCTCGTCCGTGCGGCAGGCGGACACGATCGCAGTGCTCGACGGCGGGGTGATCGCTGAGCTCGGTTCGCATGCCCAGCTGGTGGCTCGTGCCGGTCACTACGCGCGGATGTATGCGGCGCAGTCGTCGCGGTACGCACTGGGTTGAGGAAGAGGCACCGATGAAGCGAACCGTGAACGCCATCCGCGTGATCCTCGTGCTGTCGTGGACGATCGACAAGAAGCGCCTGATCGTCGGGGCAGGTCTTCTTCTGCTCGGCAGCATCGCCCAGCCCGGAGTGGCGATTTTCGTGCGCGATCTCACGAACGCGACGATCGCCGGTCGTCCCGGACTGGTATTGACTGCACTGGCCGTCGGTCTTGCACTGTGCATCACCGCGCAGTTAATGCTCGGCCATTTCGGGCACCTGTGGTACTTCGAGCTCGGTGAACTGGACGAGATCGAACTGAGCAAGCGGGTATCGCGCGCGATCCACAACGAGCAACCGCTCGACGAGATCGAGTCGGCCGAGGTCGCCGACAAGATCGAACTGCTGAGGCAGGACATCGCCGGCGCCCGGGTCACGCTCGAGGCCACGATCAGCCTCGTCGCTGTCACGATTCAGCTGGTCATCACGTGCATCCTCCTGGTCACGGTCAGCCCCTGGCTGTTGTTGCTGCTCCTTGTGGCGGCGGTACCGGTGCTCACGACGGGTGCGTCGGAGAAGCCGGTGCAGAACGCGCGCAAGGATGCGGCGGTCTTCACCCGGCGCATCCGCGGTCTACGGAACGCCTCGACGACCGCCGATCGTGTGAAGGAGATCCGCCTCGGCTCGGGCGCCGAACGCGTGGGTTCGCTTCACGGTGAGGCGCAACAGGGTCTGGCCTCTGCGATGGGTGCAGGCTATCGGCGCTATTACGGCGTCCGGCTACTCGGGCAGCTTCCTTTCGCTGTGGCGTTGCTCGCCGCAATCGGCTACACCGCCTGGCTCACCTTTCAGGGCCAGAGCAATGCCGGGCAGCTCGTCATGGTGCTCGCGCTCACCACGCAGGTCGGTGGCCAGGTGGCCAGCGCGCTGCAGCATCTCAACAATGTCGGTCTGTCTGCAACCGGCTTGGAGCGCATCGAAGATCTGCGGCGGACCGGAGCAGACAAGCGTGAGCGAATCGGCCACCTTCCCACGCCGGAGCACCTCACCGGCGGACTACGGCTCAACGACGTCAGCTATCGATACCCGGGCAACGCGGCGTCCAGCCTCAAGGACATCACGCTCGACATCTCGGCCGGAACATCGGTCGCCGTCGTCGGTGAGAACGGTGCGGGCAAGAGCACCCTGATCAAGCTGGTCCAGGGCCTCTACCGTCCCAGCAGCGGCAGCATCTCGATCGATGGCCAGCCGCTCGAGTCGTTCCGGGCAGACGACTGGCACCAGGTGTCGGCCGCGTTGTTCCAGGATTTCGTGCACTTCGCGTTCCGTGCGCGTGAGAGCATCGGGGTCGGCGACGTCGAGCGCATCGACGACCTTGCCGCGATCGAAGCCGCCATCGACCGCGCGAAGGCGCGGTCGGTTGCCAACGAGCTCGGCAGCCTGAACGCCTACCTTGGTAGCGACTACCGTGATGGCCGGGAACTCTCTGGAGGACAGTGGCAGACCATCGGGCTCGCGCGCTCCCTGATCAAAGACAGACCACTGGTATTGACGCTGGACGAACCGGGCCATTCGCTCGACCCCGAGTCCGAGTTGCGCATGATCGATGCCTATGAGAGTGCCGCTCGGGACTTCGCGAGCCGAACCGGCGCGATCACCTTCTACGTCACACATCGGCTTTCGAGTGTGCGATCAGCGGATCTGGTCCTCGTTCTCCGCGACGGGTGCGTGGATGCGGTCGGCACTCACGAGGAACTCCTCGAGAACGGCGGCTACTACGCCGAGCTGTTCACGATGCAGGCCGTTGCCTACACGGATGAGCGCGCCGAATAGATCGGTCGGCACCAGGAGGTCGGGGGAAGGATACTTGCGGTTTCTCCTTGTGCCCCTTGCCGTCTTTCCGTCCACAGGGTTCGGCTTGAGTAGTTATCCACAGCCAAAAGTCCAGGTCGCAGGACGGTTCGTAGTGTCGGTGGTCGGGTTTAGCGTCGAAGACATGAACGGTGAAGGACTGCCGGATGCTGGGCTGGAGGCCCAGCTGTGGTGGGTGGATGCCATCGACGAGTCCTCGCTCGTCGACGACTGCGACCGGTGCTCGTTCCAGAACGCGTCCGGGGCTTCCTCGCCTGCG
>NZ_BAAGWY010000029.1:0-13567 GCF_054780115.1 Humibacter ginsengiterrae | reverse complement strand
GCTCGCCGCCTGGCAACACGCCACCAACGAAAACCAGCGGCAAGTCGACTGGCAGTTCACAACAGCCGACGCCCGCGTGAAACTCCGCCACCTATACCCATGCGTTTAGATGCGACGAGCTACTAGTCTCGCGTTGGGGTGGCGTCAGACGCGTTCGGGTGGCGGCTCGCGCGTTCGGGGTGGCGGCTCTCGCGTTGGGGGTGGCGTCCGCGTCGGGGTGGCGGCACTCGCGTCGGGACTGGGTGGCGTCCGCGTCGGGGTGGCGGCACTCGCGTCGGGACTGGGTGACGTCCGCGTCGCGGTGGCCGGCGTCCGCGTTCGGGCGGGCGCCGCCGCGGAGCCCAGCCGCCGCGGAGCCCAGCCGCCGCGGAGCGCAGCCGGCGGCGGCGCACGGCCGGGCGTCCGGTTAGGGTGGGTGGGTCGCGGATGTCGCTCCCGCGACGCGCGGTTCCCGCCTGTGGGTTCCGCGCCGGACCGTCTCGGAGTCTCCGCCATGCGCCTCAAGCTGACGCTCAATCGGCCCTCCGGCACACCCGCCGACATCGTCGTCACGGCGGATGCCGCAGCCAGCATCTCCGAGATCGCCACCGCGATCGCGCTGCTCGACCCGATGGGCGCGCAGGCACTGGCATCCGTTCCCTCGGCCGAAGCGGCGCCGCTGACACTGCGCGCCACGCTTCCCGGCCAGGCGGAGTCGGTGCCGCTCCCGCCGGATGTGCCGGTCGGCGAGGCCTGGATCGCCAGCGGTGCGGTGGTGCAGCTCGCGCCGGCCGACGTGCACTTCACGGCGAACGAAGCCGGCAGTCGCATCCAGGTTGCGACGCTCACCGTGCTGAGCGGCCCGGATGCCGGCAGCAGCTTCCCGCTGGCGCTCGGCACCACGGTGCTGGGGCGTGACCCCGGCTGCGACATCGTTCTGCACGACGGACTCGTCTCGAAGCGGCACGTCAGATTCGAGACATCCGATGCGGTCGAGGTCGTCGACCTCGGTAGCGCCAATGGAATCGTCGTCGACGGGGGCATCGTTCCGCGCTTGCGCATCAAGCGCGAGGAGGTGCTGGTCATCGGCGACTCCGAGGTGAAGGTCACGGTGACGCATCCGGATGCCTCCGGCATGGCACCGAAGGCAGGTCCGGTGTTCTTCAACCGCTCGCCCAAGGTCGAGGTGCGCTACGCCGGGCAGGAGTTCGCCGCACCGGAGCCTCCCGCTGAGCCCGAGCCGCAGCCGTTCCCGCTTCTGGCGATGATCGCGCCGCTGCTGGTCGGCGGCCTGATGTTCGCGTTCTCTCAGCAGATCACCTCGCTGCTGTTCATCCTGATGTCGCCGGTCATGATGATCGGGAATTCGCTCACCGAGAAGCGCAGGGGCAAGCGCCGCCTGAAGAAGTCGATCGCAGAGTTCGACGAACGGCTTGCCGGGCTCACGGAAGAGCTGGACGCGGAGCTCGCGAATGAGACGCGGCTGCGCACGAAGGAGTCCCCGTCCACCGATGACGCGCTGAACCAGGCGATACTCCGCGGGCCGTTGTTGTGGACGCGCCGGCCGGAGCACTGGTCGTTCCTCAACGTGCGGCTCGGCGTCGGACGCATGAAGAGCCGCAACACCATCAAGACGGGCGGCCGCGGCGAGATCCTCAAGGCCTACCAGGAGCGCCTCGACGACGTGGTGGCCTCGCACACGACGATCGACAACGTGCCCATTGTCGACGACCTCTACGACTCGGGCGCTCTCGGCATCGCCGGGTCTCCGCATCAGGCGATTGGCAGCCTCAACTCGATCATGGTGCAGCTCACATCGCTGCACTCTCCGGCGGAGCTCGCCGTCGCCGCGATCGTCTCGCCGAGGTGGTCGGCCGAGCTCGAGTGGCTCAAATGGATCCCGCACACCTCGAGCCCGCAGTCTCCGATCGGGGTTGGGCATCTCGCCGACAGCGCGTCGAGCGGGGCGACCCTGGTCTCGGCGCTCGAGGGCCTCATCGACTCCCGTCTTGCCTCGCGGCAGGTGCACCGCCGAGGTGCGATGAAGGCCGACGCCGCCAAGCTCGACCGCGGATCGGAGGTGGGCAAGGAGCAATCCGACCAGGGCACGCAGGCGCAGATCCCCGCCATGGTCGTCCTCATCTCCGATGATGCGTCGGTCGACCGGGCGCGCCTCGTTCAACTCGCCGAGCGCGCCGCGGATGCCGGCGTCTATCCCATCTGGATCGCGGACGATGTTCCCGCGCTGCCCGCCGTCTGCCGCACCTACCTCGAGCTGAGCGACGACCCTGGGAAGGGTCGCGTCGGCCTTGTGCGGCTCGGTGAGGTGATCGAGGATGTCGCGACGGAGACGGTCGACGGCGGGCGCGCGCTCGAGTTCGCCCGGCGGATGGCGGCGGTCATCGATGCGGGCGCCGTCACGGCGGACTCGAGCGACCTGCCGCGATCCATCTCGCTCGTCACGCTGCTCGGCCACGACCTGGTCGAGGCGAGCGAGGCGGTCGTGGATCGCTGGCGCCAGAACAACTCGGTGCACGACAGAAGCGGCGCGGCCCCGGCTCCCCGCCGTACCGGAACGTTGCGTGCCACCGTGGGATCCGCGGGCATCGATCCCATGCACCTCGATCTGCGCACGCAGGGCCCGCACGCGCTGGTCGGCGGCACCACCGGTGCCGGCAAGTCCGAGTTCCTGCAAGCGTGGGTGCTCGGCATGGCGGCCGAGTACAGCCCCGACCGGGTGACGTTCCTGTTCGTCGACTACAAGGGCGGATCCGCGTTCGCCGACTGCGTGCACCTGCCGCACTGCGTCGGCCTCGTCACCGACCTGAGCCCGCACCTGGTGCGCCGCGCCCTGACCAGCCTGCGGGCCGAGCTGCGGCACCGTGAGCACCTGCTCAATCGCAAGAAGGCGAAGGACCTGCTCGAGCTCGAGCGACGCGGCGACCCCGACAGTCCACCAGCCCTGGTGCTCGTGATCGACGAGTTCGCCGCCCTGGTCGGCGAGGTGCCCGAGTTCGTCGACGGTGTCGTCGACATCGCCCAGCGCGGTCGTTCCCTGGGCATCCACCTCATCATGGCGACGCAGCGCCCGGCCGGTGTGATCCGGGACAACCTGCGCGCGAACACGAACCTGCGCGTCGCGCTGCGCATGGCCGACGAGGCCGACTCCACCGACGTGGTGGGAACGAAGGATGCCGCCCATTTCGACCCCGGGATCCCCGGCAGAGGTGTGGCGAAGACCGGCCCAGGGCGGCTCACGCTCTTCCAGTCCGGTTACGCGGGAGGCTGGACCAGCAGGGAGCCGGAACGTGCGGGCATCGACGTCGCTGAGCTGCGATTCGGTGGCGAGGTGCGCTGGGAGGACCCGACAGCACCCGACCCCGACGCCGACCTGCGGCGCGACCCGGGCCCGACGGACCAGCAGCGGCTCGTCGCATCCATGATCGACGCGCAAGGCGTCGCAGGCATCCCCGCTCCTCGGCGGCCGTGGCTCGAGGAGCTGGCCCCCGCGTACGACCTCAGCCTGCTGCGGCAGCGCACCGACTCGGAACTTCTGCTCGGGGTCGCCGATGTGCCCGATCTGCAGGAGCAGGTGCCGATCTACTTCCAGCCCGACGTCGACGGCAACCTCGCCATTTACGGCACCGGCGGCTCGGGCAAGTCGACGGTGCTCCGCACACTGGCCTGTTCCGCAGCCATCACGCCGCGTGGCGGTCCCGTGCAGGTATACGCGCTCGACTTCGGTGCGGGCGCTCTTCGGATGCTCGATCAGCTGCCGCACGTGGGCGCGGTCGTCAAGGGCGACGACATCGAGCGAGTGGCGAGGCTGTTCCGCATGCTCCGCAAGGAACTGGATGACCGTTCCGTGCGTTTCGCGAACGCCAACGCATCCAACATCACCGAGTACCGCGCGCTCACCGCGCGACCGCAGGAGCCCCGCATCCTGCTCCTGATCGACGGGTTCCCGAGCTTCCGGGAGGACTTCGAGGCGGTGGGCAACCGGGCGCAGCTGTACGACATCTTCCGCGACATCCTCACCGACGGCCGCCAGCTCGGCATCCACACCGCCTTCACGGCCGACCGCGGCGGCGCCGTGCCGAGCTCCGTGTCGGCCAGCGTGCAGCGCAACGTCGTGCTGCGGCTCGCCGACGACGACGGTTACCGGATGCTCGACGCACCCCACGACGTGCTCTCCTCCACCTCGCCACCCGGCCGGGCGCTCGTGGACGGCTTGGAGACCCAGATCGCGGTGCTCGGCGGTTCCTCCGTCGTCTCCGAGCAGTCGGCCAAGGTCGCCAAGTTGGCGGAGGCCATGCAGCGAGCCGGCGTGACGCTGGCTCCGGAGGTCGGGTCGCTGCCCGTGGAATATCCGCAAGCCTCCCTCCCCGACCGGGTGGGCGAGAGCCCTGTTCTCGGCATCGGTGAGACCGATCTGGTGCCGATCGGATTCGACCCCGTCGGTGCGATGGTGTTGTCCGGTCCGCCTGCCAGCGGACGCACGACGGCGTTCATCGCGATGGCCCGCTCCCTGCGGCGTTTCGACCCATCGGCGCTCCTGTACTACATCGGCAATTCGCGGTCCGTCGCGTCGCGCGAACCCATCTGGGCGGAGGTCGCCACCACAGCGGAGGCGGCTGACGCGCTCGCATCCAAGGTGAGCGCCTCGGTGCGCGAGGAGGGCGGCACGCGCATCGCCGTCTTCATCGAGTCCATCGGCGACTTCTCGCAGTCCGCGGCGGACTCGGCGCTGACCGACCTCATCAAGGCCGTGAACCGCAGCGACCACTTCCTTCTCGCCGATGGCGATCAAAGCGGCTGGGCATCCGGCTGGGGGATGATCGGCGAGGCGAAGTCGAGCAGGCGCGGCCTCCTGCTGCAACCGGAGAGCACCGACGGCGACATCATCCTGAACACCCCGCTGCCGCGTGCGGCGCGCAACGAATTCCCGCCGGGGCGAGGCGTGTACGTCGCGAGGGGCGCCTTCGAACGAGTGCAGCTGCCGTTGCCGTGAGCATGGGGAGTTGTCCCCATGTCCCCGTGACCGATGGTGCCGTTAGCATCGGTTCAACGGCCCGCGGAACGGAAATCCGGCGGGATCGTAGGGAAGTGCTTCGCGGTCATCCTCTGCTCTCGTACGGGATGACCCGGGGTCTTATCGTGTCCTGCTCAGCAGGCGAAAAGGAATTAGGGGATATCCATGTCTTCTCGTGTTTTGTCGACGGAGGCCGCGAAGGCGGCGATCTCGCAGATTCAGACGATCATCAACGGCGGTCTCACCGACCAGATCAGTGCTCTGGACGCGCAGGGCAAGATCTTGTCCGAGCCGAACAACTGGGACGGGCCGCTGGCGGAGACGTTCCGCAACGACACCTGGCCGAGCACGAACACGGCGCTGAAGAACGCGATCCAGAAGCTGGACGAGCTTCACCGCGAGCTGAAGACGATCTCGACGAACATCTTCACCGCCGGCGGCGGTAACTGAGCTCGACGGGGTCGCTCGGCTCCAGAGGCGAACCGGGCCGGTCTGCGGACCGAGCCCGTTTCCCGTGATGTCGGTGAATTCGAGGATTTCGTAGGGGAGTAGGCGTCTGCCATGGCTGATCTGGGTGCATACAAGGAGAACGTGAAGTTCTCCGATTCGGATGCTCAGGCGTTGATCTCGGCGTGCAACACGGCTGCCGGCGTGATCGATGGCCAGAAGGGTTCGATGCAGTCCGCGCGCGCAAAGGGCGAGGAGCAGTTCAAGGGGTACTTCTCCACCTTGTTCGCATCGAACGGTGCGACACAGGTGAAGGATGCCGGTGAGCTGTCCACTGCCCTGCGCGCCGTGGCGACGCTCACCGGGGAGCTGCAGAAGGCCGCCGACGCTGAGCAGCAGCGCCGCGAGAAGGCGCGGAAGTGGGAAGAGGACCAGAAGCATCAGAGTGGGCTCAGCTCCGCGTGGGGCTGGGTCGAGCACAACGTGTTCGGCCAGAGCGACACGCCTCCGGTTGGCCCGCCCGCTCCGCCGCTCAACCCGGTGGCCGCCAAGCCCCCGGTCGGAACCCGGCAGACTCCTCACCCGGGGTCCGGCGGCGCCTCGTCGGGAACGTCTTCGGCGATTCCGGACAACCTCACGTCGTTCGCGAGCACCACGGGCACGAACGACACCGCGCTCACGACCCAGCATTCCGCCGTGCAGAAGGCCTACACGGCGTTCACCTCGTCGTGCGGCTGGGGGAGCCTGGATGCCAGCAGCGTTCTGACCGCGTTCCAGCAGTTCATCCAGGGCAACACCCAGGAAGCCACCTGGGCGAAGGTGGTTGCCGCGGCATTCGAGAAGGCCGGCGGTTCCGGCAGCGTGTGCACGCTGTCGAACGCCGCGATCTCCGCCGCACTGGCCGCCGCTCACGTGTCCGCAACGCGGCAGGACCTCACCATCAGCATGCCCACGGTCAAGGGCGGACTGGTGACGAGCGGCTACGCCGACGATCCGGTGAACACCGCGACCGGCAACTTCATCGAGCCCGAGACCGACCTCGCGTTCGACGGGGCCTGCAGCGCGCTCGTCTTCACACGCATGTACAACTCGGTCGATCCGACCCCTGGCGCCTTCGGCCCCGGCTGGTCGTCGTGGACCGAGAGCGGACTGCTCTTCGTCGAGGATGCCGCGCACTGGGTTCAGCCGGACGGCCGGCACGTGGTGTTCCCGCGTTCCGACGACGGGTGGGACAGGGCGACGGGATCGTCGTACTGGCTGGAGAGGATCGACGAAGGCTTCGTCGTGTCCGACAACGCCGGCGGCACCTGGATGTTCGCAGCATCCGGTCGCCTCGCGTCATTCGCGCGTGGTGCGGGCACCCGGGTGGACCTGATGCGCGACGGGGACGGGCGGCTGATCGGCCTCGTGCATGAGCGGGCGCGGTCGATCTCGATCGAGTGGGACGACCGCCGTGTGTCCGCGATCGAGGGGTCCGATGGACGACGCGTCGCTTACGCCTACGACGACGCGGGTCGACTGACCTCGATGTCCGGGCCCTCCGGTACGCGTCAGTACCTCTGGGGCGAGGAGTCGGGTCTCATCGAGCAGGTGATCGACGCCGACGGCGTCATTCTTCTCGTGAACGGCTACGACGAGGCGGGCCGGGTCGCTTGGCAGCGATCGTCGTTCGGTCGCACGAGCCGGTACACCTACCTGCCCGGCGGTGTGACCGAGGTCGCCGACACTAACGGGGAACGGGCGAACACCTGGATCGCGGACGGTCTCGCGCGTCTGGTCGGTGTGATCGATTCCGACGGGAACCGGCAATCGTACGTCTGGGACTCATATGGCGACATGGTGGAGGCAACAGACCGCCTCGGCCAGAAGACCGTTCGCGAGTACGACGACCGCGGGCGGCTGATCCATCAAGTCACCCCCGACGGGGTGGACCTGCAGTACGGGTATGACGACAGGGACCGAGTGCTCACGGTCGTCGTCGGCGCCGCCGACGGAAGCACGGCGGATGCCGTGACCAGTTACGAGTACGAGGGCGACGACAGGAGTCCGTCGGTCATCCTCGATCCCGCCGGCGGTCGCAGCGTCATGGTCTGGGAGAACGGCCTGCTGTCCCAGGTGACGGATCCGACCGGTGTGGTGCTCCGGTTCGGCTATGACGAGCACGGCGACCTCATCTCGACGACGAACGCGGTCGGAGATGTGGCCCGGCTCGAGCGCGACCTCGCGGGTCGAGTGATCGCGGCGGTCACGCCGTCCGGGCATCGCACCACCTATTCGTACGACGACGCTGGTGTGCTGGTAAGCCGGCGGGATGCGGATGGCGGCGTGTGGCGGTTCGAGCACACCGCGGCCGGCAGGCTCGCGGCCGTGGTGGCGCCCGATGGCGGCCGTACGGAAATCGAGTACGGTCCGACAGGGGAAGAGACGCGAAGCATCGACCCGCTCGGCCGCGCTATCACGCGCACGGTGGACGACCTCGGAAATCTGGCCTCGGTGCAGTTGCCCGACGGTTCGGTCTGGTCGTACTCGCACGACTCGCTCTCCCGGCTGATCGAGACAGTCGACCCGACGGGTGGGGTCTGGTCCAACCGGTACGACGCCGACGGCGAGCTCGTCGGAACGACCGATCCGACGGGAGTGACTCGAACGGTCGTCATGGACGCCGAGAACAACTCGGTGACCGTTGACGATGGACTGTTCGCCTCTACTCTGCGCCTGGATGCGCTGGGCCGGCCGCAGGCCGTGGCCTCCGGAGACGACGACTCGCACACGTTCGTCTACGATGCCTGCGGACGAGTGGTGGAGATCCTCGATCCGGAGGGTGCTCTCACCCTGATCCAGCGGGATGCAGCAGGTCGCCCGACGGAAGTCACGGATCCGACAGGCCTGAAGACCAGGTACACGTACGACGTGTGCGGCCGCCTGGTCGAGGAGATCGCGCCAGATGGCGGGGTCACGAGGCGCGAGTACGACGCCGACTCGTTCCTGGCGCGCCAGACCCTTCCGAACGGCGACGCCGCCTGGGCCAAGTACGACGAGTGCGGCCGGCTGGTCCAGGTGCACCAGCCGGGGTCCGGAACGGCGACCTACCGGTACGACAAGTGCGGTCGAATCGTCTCCGCCGCCGACACCTGGTGGGGGACGCGTCGCTTCTCCTACGACCAGGCCGGGCAGTTGGTCGCCGTGACGAACGGACTCGGCGGCGTCACCCGCTACGAATACGACGAGAACGGCCGTCTCGTGCGGATCATCGATCCCGCCGGTGGTGAGATCAGGCACGAATGGGACGGGATGAACCGCCTCGTTGCGCAGGCCGACCCCCTCGGCCGCGTGACCACCGCCGGATACAATGCGGCCGGACGTCAGATGTGGCAGCAGTCGCCTGACGGGCGACGGATCTCCTTCGAGTACGACGCATCGGGCCGGAATGTGGCGCTCAGCGTCGACGGCGCCGTGATCAGCACGGTCGCTCGCGACCTTCCGAACCGCACCCAGACCATCCAGGACCTCACGGGTGACTCACCCGTGACACACGTCATGGAGTGGGATCGCGCGGCCCGCCTGGTGCGCGACAGCCGTATCGGCGCCGACGGTCGGGCCAGGGGGATGTCCTGGACCTACGACGCCGCAGGCCGCCGTACCTCCATGGTCGACGCCTTCGGTCGCGTCACGCAGTACCACTACGACCTGGCCGGGCGACTCGACCGTGTCGAGCATCCCGGGCTCGGCATCGTCACGCTCGGATACGACAGCGCAGGCCAGCTCGTCACGGCGCGGACCACAGATCCGTCCGGCGATGTCACGGACCAGGTATGGGAGTGGGTCGACGGATACACGGCAGCACACACCATCACCGGGCCGGAGGGCTCGAACCTCACGGTGATCCACCGCGACGAGGAGGGCCGGATAGCGCGCATCACGCGCGACGGCGTGTCGACCGACTACGGCTACGACCTGGCCGAGCAGCTCACCGAGGCGATCACCGAGGGGAACCGCCAGAGCTGGTCGTTCGACCTGAACGGACGCCTGGTGCAGCGCACCGACGATGAGGTCACGGAGACGTACGGCTACGACCCCGCCGGTCAGCTGATCACCGAGCATCACGATGACGGCACCACGACGACGCACACGTATGACCTCGATGGTCACCGTACCCGCACCATCCATTCGGACGGCGCCGTACGTGATTACGAATGGACTGCAACAGGATGGCTGAACCGCGTCGTCGACAAGTCGACCGGCGGTAGGGCGAACACGGTTCCGCTGCACAGCGACGCACTCGGGCGACTGACCGCCGCCGGCACGAGCACGCTCTGGTGGGACACGGCCGCGCCGGTCCCCACTCTGGCGGGCATCGACCACACGGCGGTCCTGCCGCTCGGCGCGGTGACGGGCATCGGAAGCCAATGGATGTCTCCCGGCTGGCGCGCGAACAGGGCAGACACGGCGGATCCCTGGCGCGTCGATCCCGTGCTGCGAGTGGCTGGCGGCCTCGGCCTCACCGCGACGGGAACCCTCACCCTAGGGGCCCTCACCGGGTCCAACCCTCTCGAGTGGCTCGGAGCGCGCCCCTACGATCCTGCCACCCATGCGTTCCTGGCCACCGACCCGGTGGCGCCCGTTCTGGGCGCAGGCTGGGCAGCGAACCCGTACAGCTACGCGGGGAACAACCCGCTCGCGTTCAGCGACCCGACGGGTCTGCATCCGCTCACGGATGCTGAGCTGAAGCAGCAGACCCAGGGGTGGCTTTCCAAGGCCTGGAACGCCACGACCAACTGGGTGAGCCACAACTGGGAATACATCGTCGCAGGCGTCGCCATCGCGGGGGGCATCGCCCTCATGTGCACCGGCGTCGGCGGGCCACTCGGGGTGGCGCTGCTGGCGGGCTCCGGTGCCCTCATCAGCGGCGGCACGTCGATCGCCATCCAGAAGGCCACAACGGGCAAGGTGGATTGGGCGACCGTGGGTGAGGATGCTGCGGTCGGCGCCCTCGGAGGCGCCGTCGGGGCCGGAGTCGCCGAGGGTCTGACCGTGGCTTCGACGTCGCTGAGCGGGGCTGCGGCCGCGGACGGCGCCAGTCTTCTGACGAAAGCCGGTGCCACCGTTCTGAAACCGGCACTCGTGCAGTCGGCGCTCAGCGGCGGCTCCAGCGGTGCCGCCATGAACACCCTGGCCTACGGCTTCAAGACGGACTTCCACGGCAGCGCCTCCGGCTACCTCGCGAACGCGGGAATCGGCTTCGGAACAGGCGCGGCGACCTCGGTGGTCACCGATTCCGTCGGCGACAAGGTGAAGGATCTGGTCGGCTCGCATGTTCACATGCCGCAGCATGCGGCGGGCGTGGGTCGCCATGCCCTCCCGCAGAGCGCAGTCGTATCGTCGTCGATCAGCAGACACGTCGTCGGAGCAGTGGGAACGACCGCGAACGACATGGCGGTCAACGGCATCGACCCCGCGAGCAATGCGAAGGCGGCAGCCACTGGTCTGCTCATGCCCAACGTCATGCCGGGCGTCAGTCACGTGCCCGCACACGCCGCTCCGTGAACGCATCCGTGCCACTGAGCGCCGTGTCGAAGCGACCAGGCGGGCGGTAGCCTGGTGGGGCGGCCAGGTGGGGAAGGAAACCGAACGACGACCAGGAAGAAGACGATCGGCACGGTCGTGCTCCTCGTCGCGTTGGCCCTGATGGTGCTGTTCCTCGGGTACACCTTCGCGTCGCCGTGGCTGGAGCAGGTCGACCAGAAGTGGGTGAAGTGCGAGGTCTATTCGTCCTCGCCGACGCGCACCGGCACCAGGGTCACGGGTTACACGGTGAAACTCGCCACGAGTTGTGGCCAGGTCTGGTACAACAAGGGGGTCCGAGCCGACAACGTGAAGGAAGCGGCACGCCAGTTCGCGCCGCACACTGACTACGACTTCCGATTCGGCTGGCTTTCGCGTGTCTACTTGAGTCTCGGTTCTTCCGGAGCCACGGCCGAATCCTGGCGCAAAGCGCCATAGACTCGCGTTTCGAGTCGCCTCCGGCGACACGCATGGCGGGCGGTCGACGTGTATCCGCCGAGAGGGAGATGAATGAACCAGGCCACGGCTCTCCTCATCAGCTTTCTGCTGCCGATTGTGGTGTTGTTCCTCGTGACCGCGGTCGTCTCGAGCCTCGTTCGACGGGCGCCGTCTACGGCGACGTGGAAGGCGACTCGTGCCGGCGTGTTGTTCGTGGTGTGCTCCCGACGCTGGCAGCGCGTTCTGGTGCGCACCGTGGGCATCGCCGCGATCGTGATCGGATGCTTCCTCCTTCTCGTCGCGCTGACCGCACCGGGTGAGTCCCCAACGCCGGGTATGGGCATCGCGGCCGTGGTCATGGCGGTCGTGGGCATCCTCTTCGTCTGGCTGGCGCACGGCATGGCGAGGTCACGTTTGGAGGTGACGTCGGACACGGTCTGGGTGTTTCGCGGAGTGGGGGCACCTCGTGCGGTCGCGGTCGGCGACATCGCCGCGCTCAAGCCTCTGGCCTCGAACAACTACGGCGGGGTGGTGGCGCGTTCGGCGACGAAGCGGCTGTTCCATGCGTCCCGCATCCTGCTGGGCTACCCGCAGCTGATCGAATTCCTGCGCGCCCGCCGACCGGATCTGCAGATCCCCGACGCGTCCTGGCCGCTCTGACGAGCCCGCCGTACGCCGTCACCGTGGCCGCCGTTCCGCTGGCCGCTACGTCGTAGCCGGCGCTCCGGTGACTGCTACGTCGGGGCCGGCGTTCCGCTGACCGGTACGTCGTAGCCGGCGTTCCGCTGACCGCGACGTAAGCGCCGGAACCTCGGCCGCTTTGCGCGGCCCCCTACGCCAACGCCGGGATGACCTCCCGCTCGAACAGCTCCCACCCGGAGGTGTCGTACGCGAGCTCCGGGAAGTAGTGGATGCTGTACCCGAGCCCGTGCTCGGCCCGCTTCCGCAGTCGCTCCACGACCTGTTCCGGTGTGCCGAAGCCGTCTGAGCCGAGGTATTCCTGCTCGATGCGCGCCGTGCGCTCGTCACCGAGGTGGGGACGAAGCCGGGCGAGCACGGCATCCAGCCGGTCCCTGGCCTCCTGCTCGGTCTCGGCGATGATCGTGTTGAAGTTCGACGAGCGGGTGATCGCGCCGAAGTCGCGCCCCAGCGTCTCGCAGTGCTCGGCAAGCACCTGCGACTTGTGGTCGAACTCGTCGAGCGAGCCGGTGAAGTTGGTGTAGTCCGCGTACTGCGCCGCGATCTTCAGCGTGACCTTCTCGCCGCCGCCGGCGATCCAGATCGGGATGCCGCCGCTCTGCAGCGGCGTCGGCTGCACGATCGCGCCGCCCACCTGGTAGTACCGCCCGTCGAGGGTCGCGGTGCCGGTCGTCCACGCCTGCTTCATGATGTCGACGCCCTCGCGGAGCATCCGGAGCCGGTCGGGGACCTCGGGGAATCCGTAGCCGTATGCGCGCCACTCGTGCTCGTACCAGCCGCCGCCGATGCCCATCTCGATGCGTCCGCCCGAGACGTGGTCGACGGTCGCCGCGACCTTGGCCAGGTACGTCGGGTTGCGATACCCCATGCACGTGCACATCTGTCCGAGACGGATGCGCTCGGTCGACGCGCCGAACGCCGACATCAGTGTCCACGCTTCGTGTGTCGCCTCTTCGCTCGGCACGGGAGTGGTGTGGAAATGGTCGTACACCCAAAGGGATTCCCAAGGGCCCGCGTCGGCCTTCTGCGCGAGACCGCGCATGGTGGGCCACTGCTCGGCCGAATCGATGTCGACGAGGTCGAATCGCCAGCCCTGAGGGAGAAACGTTCCAAATCGCATGCTGTTCACGTTAGCGACCGGTGCGCGCCATCGTGCTGCCGCCCCCGCTGCCGCTCCCGCTGCCGCCCCCGCTGCCGGTGCCGCTCCCGCTGCCGCGCACCCCGCTCACCGATGGTGACACTAGGTGTATGCGCCGACCCTAGGTGCACTGCGGCTGGTCCCAGCGCATACACCTAGTAGCGTGTCGCGTCTAATGTAGTGGGTATGGCTGGTTGGCTGTTCTCGATTGATACTTGATCGGGAGGAGGCCGTGGCATGCCCAGGCCGAAGGAATTCGTTGTCACGTTGAG
>NZ_BAAGWY010000028.1:0-15622 GCF_054780115.1 Humibacter ginsengiterrae | reverse complement strand
GCGAGCACTGATCCACGTCCTCCACGAGACCACCGAGCCCGCCCGCCCCGAACTGCTCCTCACCGCCTAACCATCACCCACCCACAGGGAACAACAGCAGTGACACCACACCACGGGACTTGACCGAGGACTCGCGCGCTCCATAGCCTTGCGCCGCTACACCCGTCCCCGTCGCCCCGCCCGCTCGGCGAATCGGTCGAGCGCATCCGTTATGTCCGCTGCAACCCATACCCGATTGCGCTTCCGCGACTTGCCGAGCGTCAGAATGCCCCGGTTCACGAGGGCATCCAATGCCCGGTACGCGGTTTGATCTGCTATTACCAAGCGGTTTTGAAGCAGACGTACATTCACCACTGGATGTTCGAACAGCAGCCCTGCGACGGCACGCGCCGCCGAGTCGGCCCGAAGCTCGGCGAGCGCGTCGTCGTACCTACTTCGGATGCCGCGGATGTCGTCGAGCAGCAGGTTCCCGTTGCGCACGGCAGTGCCCGCAGCATCCGTGAAGACGGTCACGATCGGCTCGACGTCACCGTGCCGGTAGGCGGTGAGCGCTCCGAAGTACCGCTCGACGTCGTGCAGTAGACCCGCTGAGACCGGCACGGCGACGTTCGTGGTCGTTCCGCGTCGGCGCAGCAGCGCCTGTACCAGAGCGCGACCGGTGCGCCCATTGCCGTCGAGGAAGGGGTGGATCGTCTCGAATTGCGCATGCGCGATCGCTGCCTGTGCGACGACGGGGACGTCCGTGCGCGCGGCGAAAGCCAGCATGTCGTGCATCGCTGCGGGCACCCGCTCGAAATACGGCGGAATAAAGTCCGCACGATGCGGACTTACGGCGTTGCCTCCGATCCAGACCTGCTCCGTTCGGTACGCACCGGTCTTGTCCGGGGAACTGTCTTCGAGCAGCGCCGCCTGCATGGCGATGACGGAGGCGTCGCTGAGGTCGTCGGCGAGTTCGAGAGCTGACGAAAGGGCGCGAACGTTGCGCACGATCAGCGCCGCATTGCCGTCGTTGCGTTCGCCGAGCTCTGATTCCGCGACAGCGCGGGCGCTACTGCTCAGGTTCTCGATCTGCGACGACGACGCAGACTCGCTGCGCAGCAGGATGGATGCGAAGGGCAACATCGTGGTGCCCGCCTGAGCGTCGAAGCGAGACAGCAGAACAGATGCCTCCTCCGCGTCCGCCTGCAGCTGAGGGCTCAGCGTCACCTTCTCGCCCGCAATCGCCGGGGTGACCGCGGCCGCATAGGGCCGTTGCATTTCCGCCCACTGCCGGCCGGAGACTTCAGCACGGCCGAAGCTCGTCCTCCATGCACGATCTTCGTAGCTCAATTGCGGCCACGTGGAGTCTGCTGTCCGTGTCATGCGGCCTCCTACGTTGCGTCAGGAGTGTATCGCGTTACCGACACTTATGCTCCTAAGTCTCGGTAACAATTGTCCCGACTGACACCTACGCACCCCGCTCGCGCGAATGTCAGTGGCCCCGGCATCCCGCAATATTCGCCACTCGGCTGGTGCCGCATCACAGCAACGCGGCCGGTTCGGGCCTCACGACACGGCCTTTGCACCATGGGATGCAGTCATGCTCCACACCGTCATCACGGCCACCGACGATCCGGCGCCAGCCGTCGTCGATCGCATCTCCACCGCGGAGGCCGCACACAGGCAATCGAGCGGGCCACGAAGGCGGCGGCTCGGGCTGGCCAGTTCGCGGCCGCTGGGCATCGATCGGTGCGCCTCCGCGTCCGACACGACCACGTGGCAGCCCCTTCTTTGGGGCCCGCGGCCGAGTCCTGAACTGCCTAACATCCAAAAAGGATGAGGAGCTGAACAATAATGAACGACACGAAGAATTCGGGGTTCCGGGCCTGGCCCAAATGGCTACGTCTTCTGTCTGTCATCGCAACCGGAATTGTCGCGCTTGCCATCATGACCGGCGTCGGCGTGGCGACATATCAGACCGTGGTCGCACCGCCCATCGCCAAGATCACCGCTGAAAAGTGCCACAAAGCCTTCACCTCCGGCGCTGCGCGCGAGGATTGCCGCATGGGAGACCTGCGCACCGCAAAGTCCGACGAAAGCACCTATGAGGCGCGACAGAAAAAGCAGGCCATCGCCGATAAGTGCGAATCCGAATACTCCTCCAGCATCGCTGTTATTCAGTGCGAAGACGGTGACACCGACTCGGCGGATGCATCGCAGAAGTCGGCCGACGACGCTGCGGCAGCGGCCCAGAGGAAGGCGACGGAGGGACAGTCGTTCGACAATCCCTATCCGGCAGGCACGCAAGCCCCTATGCAGAGCACCAACCGTCTCGATGGCACGAAGACCAACTACACCGAGTGGATCACCGGATTCGACGGCAACTGGACGGGCTACGACGACTACGAGGCACCCGCCGCCGGCAACAAATACGTGGCGTTCATCGTCAACGTGCAGGCCACGGATGCCGGTGTGGATGCCGGAACCGTCGCCTACGACGCGAGCTTCACCGACTCCAACGGGAACGTGTACGCGCACGCCACCGCACAGTACGGCGCACCGAATCAGATGCCCCAGGTAACACTCGGGGCCGGCCAGCAGGCGAGCGGGATTGTCGTGTTCGAGGTGCCGGCATCTGTCACCGGAGGCGTCGCGACGTTCGGCGACGGGACCGTCTTCGAGGCTCTCCAGTAGGGCGACCGTCGGCGCAGCCGATACTCGATTTGCTGCGCCGACAGCCTTACCGACACTTCGCGAGATAAGTGTCGGTAAGGGCATGGAGAACTCACACTTCTCGTCGACCTCCGCTTCAGCAGCGACCGCGCTTGTACCCGGGTACGTTTGTACCAGCACAAAAAGGGAGCCTCGCCATGCTGACCATCGACCCTTCGCTGCCCGCCCCGCTGTATGAGCAGCTTCGCGAGCAGATCATCGCGGAGATCGCCAGCGGCGAGCTCGCACCCGGCGACCGGCTCCCGCCCGTGCGACAGCTCGCGAGCGACCTCGACCTTGCTCCCAATACCGTGGCTCGCACATACAAGGAGCTCGAAGCGGCCGGATACCTCGAGACCCGGGGGCGAAACGGCACGACCGTCGCCGAAGACCTCGCCGGCAACGAAACCCATCGTCAGGCTGCGGCGCTCACCAGCGACTACCTCGAGGCAATGGCCGGGCTCGGCTTCAACCTCGACCGCACCATCACGTATCTCCAGCGGAACGTCAGCCATTCGCACGGTTGAAACTCACGGATTCCCATGAACGGATCTGCGGTTACGACAACGAGTCGAGCGGTCGCCGTCGGCCCGTACGGGTAGCGTGGACTGCGTAATCGTCCTCCCTCTCGGCGGGCGATGCGCACCGGATCCAGTGGCGGAAACGGCGGGAGGCGGCACCGTGACGACAGCGAATTCCGTCGGCAAGCGGGCCAGGCGTCTCGCGGCGCGAGAGGCCATGCCAACGGATGTCAGGCATCCAGAAGCCCCGCACGCGCACCCCGCTCCACACCCGCCGCCCAGCCGCCTCGGCAACTCGGCGCTCACCGCGATCACCACAGCGGATGCCGTCGACGAGCTCGCCCGCGGACTGTACGACGAGCAGCGCACGCGGCCCTGGGTGGTGGTAACCACTCCCTTCGAGGCGGATGACCCGCATCACGACGTCGACTCCCTCGTCGCGCAGGTCGGTTCAGTCGCGCGAGTCTTCACGATCGAGACCGGCGCGCTCACCCACCGGCTCAGCGACCTGCTGCCGCCGAAGCTCGGCGTCTTCGGCGGGGCCGGCCGCTCCTTCCCGGTCGGGTTCTCACGCGAAACCACGATCGCAGAGAGCATGCTGCGGTTCCCGTCGACGGCCATACGCAAGGGGTCCGAACGACTCACCCCCGATCCGCACGCGACCGAACTGCTCGCCACCGACACGCTCGCGCACGCCTACGCGGCCGGACTCTTCGTCGAGACCCACGCCGGCGAATCCGGGCGCTTCGCAGGCACCGTCACGGGTGTGACCGGGTCCCGCGCCATCGTCGCCCTCGACAGCGGCGAGCTGGCGGCGATCGCGGAGGAGCTCACGTATCCGCCCATCCCGCTCAGCTGGGTGGTCGTGCCCGGGCAGCGCGTGACGGGCATCCTCGACCGCGGGTCGCACCGGCTGGGCGTCGAGCTGCCGACGCCCGGCGACGCCGAACTCGCTGAACGCTTCCCGCACCACGGAGTGACGCTCGTGCTCGTGCTCGAGACGGATGCCCGCAGCGCCGGCCTCGCGCTGCATCCGCGCCTGCGCCACAACGTCACCACCTGGGACATCTCGCACAACCCGATGGACCGCGCCGACGGGCTGCTGTCGCCCGGGGATGTCGTGCCCGCGCGGGTGCAACACCTCTCCGATGGCACCCTCCACCTCTCCCTCTGGGACGTGGACGACGACGAGCCCATCGTGCCCCCGCTCGCCCTCACCGCCGACGGCCCGCCGTGGCTCGAGGAGGGCCGGCCGCTTCCTTCTGCCGGTGATCGTGCCGCTCAGGATGCTCCAGCGCGCGAAACTCCGGAAGCCTCCGATTCCGAGAGCACCGACGGCACGGCGGCCGCTTCGTTCGGTGCCGAGTCTGCCGATGCTGCGGACGATGCCGAGCACGCCGGCGATGCGTCCGCCGCCGTCGACGCGGATGCCGCGCCCGGACGCGCGCCCCTCCACGCCGTCCCCGGTCCCGGCCCGCGACAGGCTCCAGCCGCGCGCCCGGCCACCCTGCCGGTCCCGACCAGCAAGACTCTCGTGCAGACGCTGACCCAGACGGTCGCGGAGCGGGATGCGAAGATCCACGAACTCGAGCGGCAGCTCCGATCGGCCGGCACCCCGAACGCTGACGTGATGCGACTGCGGGGCGACCTTCAACGGCTCGAGCTCACCAAGGACGAACTCGCCGCCCATCTCGGTAGCGCCGAGGCCGCCCGCACCCGCCTGACTGACCAGCTCCGCGCCACACAGAAGCAGCTGCGGGCGGCGCGACGCTCGGCATCGTCTGCGGATGCCCCGACACGGGCATCCCGCCGCAAGCACTGGCCCGACGACGAGTCGTGGCTACGTCACGAGGTGCTCTCCGCGTGGGTCGAGCGCGTGCCGGCATCCGACAAGCAAACACGTCCCGTTCCCGATTCGCGGCGCTGGAGGTTCGGCCCCGACTTCGCGGCTTCGCTCGACAAGCTCGACGACGCACAGTTCGACAAGGTGCTGCGTCGCATCGTCGACATCATCACAACGCCGCCCGGTACAGCCCACTTCTGGAATGAGCACGCGCTGCGCAGCGGAGTCGGCGGCGACGATCCGCCCGTCGTTCGCGTGGATGGCGCACGTTGTGTGCGCGTCGAAGTGGAACGGAACACCCCCTCCGCCCGGCGACTGCACTACTGGCGGATGCCCGACGGAGGCGTCGAGTTCAGCCGCGTCGTGCTGCACGACGACATGACGCCGTAGCCATCCGGCCGGTCTGAGGCAGGCGCATGCAACGCCACCACGTCAGGAGCAGCGTTCTTCGTTCGGTCGGATACGACGAGGATGCCCGCACTCTCGAGATCGAGTTCGCCAGCGGCTCGATCTACCGTTATTTCGAGGTTCCGCCCGTTGTCTTCGTCGGCCTCATGGCAGCGGAAAGCCTCGGCGAGTACTTCAGCCATCACATCCGAGACGAGTACCCCTACGAACGCGAATGAGCCGAGAGCACGACGATGGGCCCCGGATCCGTACCCGGAGCCCATCTGTCGCGTGATCAGCCCTTTCCTCGGCCGAAGTAGCGGGCCCGCACCCGGTCGAGCAGGATCGCGACACCCAGCACTGCGCCCTGCACGACCTGCTGGAAATAGGGGCTCACGTGCAGTGCGAGCAGGCCGTTCGCGATGAGCTCCAGCAGAATGGCGCCCGCTGCGACGCCGAGGATGCGACCTTCTCCGCCGGTCAGAGACATGCCGCCGACGACGGCTGCCGCGATCGCCGTGAGTTCCCAGCCGGGCCCGACGGAGGGGTCGGCCACGTTCATCCGTCCGATCACCAGGATGCCGACGAGGCCCGAGATGGCCGAGGCCGCGACGTACATCGAGAAGATGCGCCGGCGGGTCGGGATGCCCGCCAGCCGCGCGGCCTCCCGGTTGCCGCCCACGGCGTAGATCTGCCGCCCCGCGTAGGTGCGTTCGAGCACGAACCAGGCGATGAGCACCACCGCGATGAAGAACAGCGCGGGTACGGGCACGCCGAACACGTAGTATCCGCTGATGTCGCTGAACGTCGGATCGATGCCGTTCACCGGGGTTCCGCTCGTGATGGCCAGTGAGAGGCCCTGCGCGATTGTGAACGTGACGAGCGTGATCACGAACGGCGGCACCTTGAGCCGAGTGACCGTCAGGCCGTGCCAGGCTCCGATGAGCGCGCAGATCACGATCGTCATCACGATCGCGACGACGGCGGGCAGATGAAGGTTCACGTTGAGCGTCGCCGCGATGATCCCGGCGAGACCGGCCAGCGCCCCCACCGACAGGTCGATGCCTCCCGTGAGGATGACGAGCGCCTCGGCGACGGAGAGGATGCCGAGCTGCGACAGGTCGCGCCCCATCACCTGCAGGTTGGCAGGCGTGGCATACGTCGGTGCCGCGAACGCGATGATCGCGAACACGACGACGCAGGCGACGCCGACGCCGGCCTCGGGGGATGCGGCGAAACGGTGCAGCAGCGAGGGGTTGGCGCGACCGCTGGGCGCACTTGCGGCCGCCGGCGGCGGGCTCGGAAGCGAGGTCGCGGGACTCGGCGGGGTGGCGGTGGGATTCGGTGCGGCGGTCATGCCGGTTCTCCTAGTGGTGTGAATTCGGATGCCGGAGCCGTGGGCGCCGGGAGGGAGGTGGACGCCGCGGCGGTCATGATCGCCTCTTTCGTGGCGGCGTTCCGCTCGAGCACCGCGACGATGCGTCCGTGGTTCATCACGGCGATGCGATGGCTGATCAGCTGAAGCTCCTCGAGCTCGGAGGATGCCGCGATGACGGTCATCCCCTCGGCCGCTGCCCGATCGATGAGGCCGTAGATCTCGGCCTTCGCGCCGACGTCGACGCCTCGCGTCGGCTCATCCAGAAGCAGCAGCCGGGGGTTGGTGGCGAACGCGCGACCGAAGATCGCACGCTGCTGGTTGCCACCCGACAGGGAGCCGATCGGCTGGTCGACGCTCTGCATGCGCACGTTGACGTCGCGCGCGATCTTCGCACCAGCGGTGCGCTGGGCGCGCGGCACGAGCATCCCGAACCTGCTGAGTGTGCGCAGGATGGACACCGTCACGTTCGAGGCGATCGAGGCGAACAGCACCAGCGACTGCTCCTTACGGTCCTCGGGGATGAGCGCGATGCCGGCGTTGACTCCGTCCTGAGCCGACCGAGGCGCGTGGCGTGCTCCGTGCAGCGTCATGCTGCCGCCGGTCGCGGGCTGCGCCCCGGCGATGGTGTGGATGAGACGGCTGCGGCCCGAGCCCATGAGCCCGGCGATCCCGAGGATCTCGCCCTCCTTCACCTCCAGGTCGACCGGCCCGAGCCCGTCGGCGGTGACCCCGTCCAGGCGGAGGAAGACGGGTGCGTCGGCGGGCGGCGCCTTCGGTGTGCCCTGTTCGAGTTCCCCTCCGACCATCTCCTTGATCAACCGGACTTCGGTAGCCTCCCGCGGCGACAGGTCGGCGACGAGCCGCCCGTTGCGCAGCACGATCACGCGGTCGCTCACCTCGCGAACCTCGTCGAGGCGATGCCCGATGAAGAGAACTGCGCCCCCGCGTTCCGCGAGCCGCCTGGCCAGACCGAGCACGGTCTCCGCCTCGACCGGGCCAAGGGATGATGTGGGCTCGTCAAGGATGAGCAGCCGCGGCTTGCGGCCCCACGCCTTCGCGATCTCGATCATCTGCCTGGTCGGCACCGGCAGCGAGCGCACGTCGCGATCCAGGCCGATGCGGCCCGCGGAAAGCCCGATATCGGCGAGCATCGCTGCGGCCTCGGCCTGCTGGGCCCGTCGGTCGACGAACCAGCTGCTGCGCGCCTTGTCGGGGCGCCGGCCGAGCAGGAGGTTCTCGGCCACCGAGAGCTGCCCGACCAGCGGGAACTCCTGCGACACCATCGCTATCCCGAGTCGCTGCGGGGCTTCGGTCGAGCCCGGAGCGAGCGACGTGCCGTCGATCGTGATCTCTCCGCCGTCGCGGTGCACGGCTCCGGACAGGGTGCCCATCAGCGTGGACTTGCCCGCGCCGTTCTCACCGACGACGCCGACGACCTGGCCCGCGAACAGCTCGAGCTCGGGCAGATCGAGCACTCGTACCGGCCCGTATTCCTTGTAGACCCCCTCCAGCCGCGCGATGGTCGCACGGCCGGAGGGAGCGGTGTGGTCTGTCATGCCTAGTCGATGCCCAGGTTGCTCAGGAGCGACTGGTAGTCCGCGAGGTCGGACTTGGTGACCAGGCCGACCCCGGAGCTGAGCGTGCTGCCGTCTGAGGCGAGGTACGGCTTCAGGATCGCCGCGGTGGCATCCTTGCCGAGCACCTTCTCCGCGGCCAGGATGTACGCACCGGTGTAGCCCTGCTGGTACGGCATCTGCACGACGGTGCCGCCGATGACACCCGACTTGATGAAGTTCAGCGTCTGCGCGTCCGAGTCGTCCGAGACGATGCTGACGCTGGACTGCTTGCCTGCGGATGTCACAGCCTGGGCGAGAGCCGGGCCGTCGTACGAGTACACACCGTACAGTCCGTTCACGTCGGGGTTGTTGGCGAGGATCGTCTCGGCGTCACTCGTCGCGGTGCTGGCCTGGAGGTTGTCGTTGACCTTCTGTGCGACCGTGATTCCCGTGCCCTTGATGGCATCCTCGAATCCCTGGATGCGCTGCACCGCGTTGGATGCCGTGAGCGAGCCGACCAGGATCGCCACCTTGCCCTTGCCGCCCAGCAGCTGCTTCATCGCGGTGCCCGCCTGAAAGCCCGCCGTGTAGTTGGGCGTGCCGAGGTACAGCCCGCCGGCTGCGGTGTTCGGCAGGGGCGAGTCGATGGGCAGCACGAAGATGCCGGAGTCCATGTCGCTCTTGATGGTGTTCGCGGTCGACGTCGGGTCGATGGCCGAGATCGAGTAGCCGGTCACGCCCTGCGACTTCAGCGTCTCGAGCTCGGACGTCTGCTCGGTGAGCTTGCCGCTCGGCGGAGCGAAGTAGGTGCACTTGTTCGCGGCGATGCCGAGGTCCTTGCAGCCCGCCTCGAATCCGACTTGCCCGGCCTTCCAGTAGTCGGCCGCGACGTTGACGACCATCGCGATGTCGACCGCCGAGAGGTCCTTGCCCTGGAGAGCGGACTTCAGCTTCTGGTCGAGCTCGGCGAGCTTCGTCTGGTTGAACGTCAACGTCCCCTTCAACGACGCCGAGCTCTTCGACGAGGTCGTCGAGGGGGTGGATGCGGCCGATTTCGAGCAGGCCGCGAGGCCGGTGACGAGGAGCAGCGCGGTCGCCACCGCCGCCATTCTGGTTGTGATCTTCATCGTTCACTTTCTGTTGGTGTGACAGGAGGATGCCCGCGTGCGGCCGACGCGTCACCAGCGTTGTGAGGGTTCACATTCTCGGCGACCTCGCCGTGCTCAGCTACATCATGGCGGGCTCATCGAGCATTGTGAGCGCTAACGGAATGCGATGTCAAGCAGGAGAATGGATTCGAACCGCCGACGTCATCGGCCTCGAGATCGCGCAATCTGGGTGAACGAGCGTCGCGGAGACCCGGCTGTGAACGCTAACGTAGCGTTGCACGCCGTGCGCGTGAAGCTCTTCGACGATGCAGGGAGGCGATCAGTGGCGATCACCCGGCGAGCCGTGCTCGGCGCTGCTCTGGCCTGCGTCGCCGAGGGATTGACCGGCTGCACGGCAGCGCCACGAACGCTGATCTCCGTCGGTTTCGCCCAGACCGGCGCGGAGAGCACCTGGCGCGCCGCCAACACGACGTCGCTGCGCAATGCGCTCTCGCGTCGCAACGGTTTCGACCTGATGTTCATCGACTCGCAAGGCCGCCAGGAGAACGAGATCGCAGCCGTGCGCAGCTTCGTCACCCGCGGCGTCGACGTGATCGTGCTGGCCCCGATGGTGGAGAACGGATGGCACGACGTGCTCGACGAGGCTCGGCAGGCGGGCATCCCGGTCGTGCTGGAGGACCGCGGCATCGACTCGAGCGATTCGTCGCTCTACGTCAGCCGGGTGGGCGACGACTTCCGCCACGAGGGTGCCCTGGCCGCGACGTGGATCGTCGAGAACTCGAAGCCGAAGACCCGCATCGTCGAGTTGCTCGGCACCACCGGGTCGAGTGCGGCCCTCGATCGCTCCGCGGGCTTCGAGCAGGTCATCGCCGGCCACGGTTTCACCGTGCTGGATGCTCAGGACGCCGGGTTCACCCGCGCCGGCGGCAAAGAGGTGATGGCAGCATTCCTGGAGAAGCACGGCGACGACATCCAACTGCTGTTCGCGCAGAACGACGACATGGGGCTCGGCGCGATCGAGGCCATCACGGCCGCGGGGCTCGTGCCGGGGCGCGACATCCGCATCGTCACCATCGACGGCACCCGAGACGCCCTCACCGAACTCGTCGCCGGGCGGCTCAATCATGTCGTGCAGTGCAATCCGATGCTCGGGCAGAGGGTGGCCTCCGTCGTACGGGCCGTGCACGCCGGATCACCGGTGCGGCGCGCGTACATCGCCACCGACCGCGTGTTCGACGCGAAGACGGCGAAGGGGGTGCTCGCCACGTGGCCGTACTGAGTGCAGCGCGGAACGAGACGGCCGGCCGTCGCCGGGCGATCACGCTGCTGCGCAGACCGCAGTTGTGGTCCGTCGTCGTGCTGCTCACTCTCGTGGCGATCAACGCCGCCGTCCGTCCCGGCTTCTTCGCCATCTCGATCCGCCGGGCCGCGTTGTACGGACCGATTCCCGACATCATCAGGGATGCCGCGCCGCTCATGCTCGTCTCCCTCGGAATGCTGCTCGTGATCGCGCTTCGCGGGCTCGACCTCTCGGTCGGCGCCGTGCTGTCGGTCGGCGGAGCAGTCGCCCTCGCCGTCATCGCCGGATCGCCACAGCCCGGGTCGATCGGCGCCGTCGCCCTCGGCATCTGCGCCGGGCTCGGCGTGGGCATCCTGCTCGGAGCCTGGAACGGGATGCTGGTCGCCGCGGTGGGGGTGCAACCGATCATCGCCACGCTGGTGCTCATGCTCGCCGGCCGCGGTCTGGCGATGCTCATCACACGCGGCCAGGTCGACACCGTCGTCAGCCCGCCTTACGCGTGGATCGCTGCCGGTACCGTGCTCGGTCTTCCCGCCCCGACGTTCATCGCGGCCGCGGTGGTCATCGCCATCGCCGTGCTGCTGCGGCGCAGCGCCCTCGGAACGATGATCGAGTCCATCGGCGCGAATCCCGTCGCCAGCCGCATGGCGGGCCTGCGGGTGCGTCTGCTCACGGGAACCGTCTACGCCGTGAGCGGGTTGCTCGCCGCGGCCAGCGGACTCATCGCGAGCTCGGACATCATGTCGGCCGACGCGAGCAATGCCGGCCTCGGCATCGAGGTGGATGCCATCCTCGCCGTCGTCATCGGCGGAACGTCGCTGCGCGGCGGCCGGTTCTCCGTCGGCGGCACTGTGCTGGGAGTGCTCACCGTTCAGGTGCTGACCTCCACGGTCACCTACCTGGGCACCTCGCCGGCGACCTCACCACTCTTCGAGGGCGTCATCATCATCGCGGTCTGCCTGCTGCAGGCGCCGCGCACCAGCGCACTCCTGGGGCGCATCCGAGCCGGATGGCGAGGCATCCAGTGAGCACGCAGACACCGAGGATTCCGTCCTGGGAAGCGCCACGGCGCTGGGGCGTCGCACGGGGCCCACACCTTCCTCCGGTACTCGTCGCTGTCGTGATGCTCGGGATGCTCGTGCTCGGCGACCAGCTCACGTTCGGCCAGTTCGTGTCGGCCCGGCTCGTCTCGAATCTCTTCCTCGACACCGGCTACCTGCTCGCACTCGCGGTCGGCATGACCTTCGTCGTGCTGTCCGGCGGGCTCGATCTGTCGGTGGGCTCCGTGATCGGGCTCGGCGGGGTGATCGGCGCCCAGCTTCTGGCGGCAGGGGTCCCCGTAGGCGTCGCCATCCCGTTGATCGTCGCATCGGGCGCCGGTATCGGGCTCATCAACGGCGTGCTCGTGGCGGTCTTCGACGTGCAGCCGATCGTGGCCACCCTCGCCGGGATGTTCCTCGCCCGAGGTCTGGCCTACAGCGTCAGCCTCAACGCCGTGCCGATCCGCGACAGCGGGCTCAACGCGCTCACCCTGGTCACCGTCGGCGTCGGCGATCTCCGGTTCTCACTGGGCGTCATGGTCGCACTCGCACTCGCCGTCGTCGCCTTCCTGATGCTCCACCGCACGCGGTTCGGGCGCACCGTGTTCGCCCTCGGAGGCAACTCCGACGGGGCGCGGCTGATGGGTCTCGCCGTGATGCGCACCACCGTGCTCGTGTATGTGGTCAGCGGAACCTGCGCAGGCATCGCGGCCGTTCTGTTCGCGTCGTACACCTCATCGGGCGATCCGCAGGCCGGCACCGGCATGGAGCTCGCCGCCATCGCCGCGGTCGTGATCGGCGGCACCACACTCGGTGGCGGGAACGGCGGAGTGGTCGGCTCGGTCGTCGGAGTGCTCGTGTACGGCGTCATCCAGCTGACGATCGACTATCTCGGCGTCGACTCGTGGTGGACGCCGATCGTGCTCGGGATGCTGCTGCTGGTCTTCGTCGTGGCCCAGCGGCTCGCCGCAAGCAGAGCGGGGGAACTGCGATGAGCGACCCGTTCATCCGGATGCGCGGCATCACCGTGCGGTACCAGGGCAACCTGGCGCTCGACGACGTCGACCTCGATCTGCACCGGGGTGAGGTGCACTCGCTCATGGGCGAGAACGGCGCGGGCAAATCCACGCTCATCAAGGTTCTGACCGGCGCGATCCGGCCGGCGCACGGCGAGATCCTGTGCAACGGTGCACCGGTACAGATCTCGTCGCCGCGCGACGCACTCGCGACCGGAATCGGGGTCGTGCACCAGGAGACCGGGCTGCTGCCGAACCTGTCCATCGCCGAGAACGTGATGCTCGGCGACGAGCCGCACGGCAGGTTGGGCATCGACCGGCGCGCGATGGTGCGACGCGCCGGCGAGTTGCTCGAGCGGCTGGGGGCGGTCGTCGATCCGAGGTCTCCGCTTGGCGGACACCCGCCGGCCATCCGTCAGCTCGTCGCGATGGCACGCGCGATCCGTTCGAGTCCTCGCGTGCTCGTGCTCGACGAACCGACCGCGAGCCTCGACGAGGCGGAGACCGAGCACGTGCTCGGCGTGATCCGATCCTTGCGCGACGACGGCGTCGCCATCCTGTTCGTCTCCCACGTTCTCGAGCAGGTCTACGAGATCGCGAACCGGTTGACGGTGCTGCGCGGTGGCGTGCTGGTCGGCGAGTTCCCGACTGCGGACATCCTGCGCCGCGATCTCGTCCAGCGCATGCTCGGCCGCGATCCGCGCGAGCTGGACGAGATCATGGAAGAGCGTGGCGCGGAGGTGGTCGGCAGTCCCGCGCCCATCCTGTGCGCCGAGAGCGTTCGGTCCGGTTCGCTGCGTGCACCGGTCGCTCTCGAGCTGAACGAAGGCGAGATCGTCGGCGTCGCCGGGCTGCTCGGCTCGGGCCGCACCGAGCTGGCCAGATCCCTCACCGGCATCGATCCGATCAACAGCGGTCGGCTCGTCGGCGGGCCGACCGCCACCGCGTACCGTTCGCCGCGTTCTGCCCTCATGGCGCGGGTGGTGTACGCGTCAGAGAACCGCGTCTCCGAGGGACTCATCGGCCAGCTCAGTGTGCGCGACAACATCACACTCGCCATCCAGGCGCAGCGTGGCTGGTTCCGGCGGATGCCCCGTGCACGACAGGACGAGCTCGCGACGAGCTACCTTGAGGCGCTCAACGTGTGGCCGTGCGACCTCGACCAGCCTGCAGCGTCGCTCTCCAGCGGCAACCAGCAGAAGGTGCTTCTTGCTCGCTGGCTCGCGATTGCACCGCGCGTGCTGGTGCTCGACGAACCGACGAGAGGCATCGACGTCGGCGCTAAGGTTGAAGTCCAGCGCCTCGTGGCCTCCATGGCAGCCAACGGTGTCGGCGTGATTTACATCTCCGCCGAGCCAGACGAAGTTCTCCGGCTGTCAGACCGGATCGTGATCATGCGGGATCGCGCGATTCTGGGCATCGTGGCGAACGACGATGGGCTGGATCGGGAGCTTCTGCTCACGCTCATCGCGGATGGAGGGGCGAATGGCACGGACTGAGGGGAACCGTGCGGCGACGATTTTCGACGTCGCACGACTTGCCGGTGTGTCGCACCAGACGGTTTCGCGCGTCATCAACGACTCGCCGGATGTGCGCGACCAGACCCGCGAGCGCGTGCGGAAGGCGATCAAGCAGTTGCGCTACGAACCGTCCGCGGCGGCTCGCGCACTCGTGACCAGGCGTACGCGCACGATCGGACTCATCGCACCAGGATCCGCGGACTACGGACCGGCGAGCATCCAGAGGTACTTCAACGAGGCCGCGCACGCCGCCAGGTACAGCGTGTTCACGGTCAGTGTGCCGGGAGAGAGCGCGAGTGAGGCACGCACCGCGATCGAGTCGCTGCTGAGGCAGAACGTGGAAGCCGTTGTGCTCGTGCAACTCGACGTGACCACGCTCGAGTCCCTGCGCGGTCTCGACGTGGGTGTTCCCCTCATCTCGATCTCGGCGCCCGGCCGCAACCGCGACGTCGTGTCGATCGACCAGTACGGCGGCGCCCGAGCGGCGGTTCAGCACCTCATCGATGCGGGCTACCTCGACGTCATCCATGTCGCCGGCCCTCCCGACCACCCTGACGCGCGGGAACGTCAGCGAGGATGGGCTGATGAGCTGGCCGACGCGGGGCTGCCCCGTGGTGCGCTTTATCACGCGGACTGGTCGGCCGCCGAGGGTCACCGCATCGGGCTCGAACTCACCGTCATCGCGGGCAAGACAGCGGTGTTCGCCGCCAACGACCAGATCGCGCTCGGGGTGATGACAGCGCTGGCACGGCGTGGGTTCCGGGTGCCCGACGACGTCGGTGTCGTGGGATTCGACAACGTTCCGGAGTCCGTGTTCTACACGCCTCCGCTGTCCACGGTCACCCAGGACTTCGCCGCACTCGGACAGCTGGCGCTGAGGCGTGTGCTCGACAGGCTTGATGGGGATGAGACATCGCCGTCGCCACCGCCCATCCCGGTCGCGCTCGTCGTGCGCGCATCAAGCACGAGGCGCCGCGGCCCCGCCGGGGACGTGCCCGCCGATGCGGACTCCGCCACGCATCCCCAGGTGCAGTCCACCCACTCGGACTGAGGCCCGAGCCCCAAACCGATACAAACGCAAAAACTGGCACCAAATGCAAGAAGGGCCGCCCATCTCTGGGCGGCCCTTCTTACAAAGGAGTCCGGCGGTGTCCTACTCTCCCACAGGGTCGCCCCTGCAGTACCATCGGCGCTGGGAGTCTTAGCTTCCGGGTTCGGAATGTTTCCGGGCGTTTCCCTCTCGCTATGGCCGCCGTAACAC
>NZ_BAAGWY010000027.1:0-20346 GCF_054780115.1 Humibacter ginsengiterrae | reverse complement strand
TGCGAGCACTGATCCACGTCCTCCACGAGACCACCGAGCCCGCCCGCCCCGAACTGCTCCTCACCGCCTAACCATCACCCACCCACAGGGAACAACAGCAGTGACACCACACCACGGGACTTGACCGCGTCATCCGACGAAATCGCATAAATTCGCACAAGGCGTTCACCCGCACTGAGCCGCCCATGCCGACCGAAGGAGCTCGAATGACCGCGTCACCACGAGGATTCGCCTCGCTTCACGGGCCCATCGCAGCCGTGTGGAGGCATCCGGAGATCACGTCGGTCGGACGCGAACGCAGCCACGCCGTGCCGAGAACCAGCGGCTACGACGGAGCGCCGCTGGATGACGTCATCGACCTGGACGGGACGTGGCGGTTCCAGCTGCTCCCGAGCCCGGAGGCCGATCTCGGGGACGCGTGGCGGGACATCCGCGTGCCAGGCGCCTGGTCATTGCAGGGCACCGACGACTTGCCGCAGTACCTCAACATCAGGATGCCGTTCCCCGACGCTCCCCCGCGCGTTCCGCATGCGAACCCGACCGGCGTCTACCGCCGCTCGTTCACGGTGCCCGATGGATGGAGCGGCCGCCGCATAGTGCTCAGCGTCGGCGCGGCGGAGAGCGTGCTGCTGGCAACCGTGAACGGTGTACAGGCCGGCGCGAGCAAGGGCAGCCGGCTGGCCGCGGAGTTCGACGTGACCGAGCTCGTGCACACCGGAGACAACGATCTCGAGCTGACAGTCGTGAAGTGGTCCGACGCCAGCTACATCGAAGATCAGGACCAGTGGTGGCTTGGCGGCATCACCCGAGGGGTGCGGCTGTATGCGACATCCCCCGTGTTCCTGCGCGACGTGCGCGTCGGCGCGGACTTCGACGCGGCATCCGGGACCGGACGCCTCGACGTGCAGGCGATCGTCGGCGCACCGCGCGACGTCACGCCCGCCGGGCTGAGCGTGCGGGCTCGGCTAGGTGCGGCATCCGTCCCTGCGCCGGTCGCCGCCCCGGTGTCGACACGACTCGTGGTCGATCCCGAGGACGGGCACGCGCAGGAGCTGCTCGCCCAGGTGCCGCTGGACGAGAACGTGTTCTCGCTGCATGCGAAGAACGCTGCACGGATGCCGCTGCCCGAGCCCGTGCGCACACTCGCCTCGATCGCGACCACCGTGAACTTCCCGGAACCGGACGGACGGGCATCCGTCTCGCTCGAGCTGCCGGATGCCTCGCCGTGGACCGCGGAGACTCCGACTCTGTACCCGGTCACGGTCGAGCTCGTCGACGAGGACGGCGCCGTGCTCGACACCGCTCGGCTGCGTGTCGGGTTCCGCCGGGTCGAGATCGTCGGGCAGGACCTGCTCGTGAACGGCCGTCGCATCATGCTGCAGGGCGTGAACCGGCACGAATTCGACCCGCGCACCGGTCGCACGCTCACGCGGGAGAAGATCGCCACCGAGCTGGCGAACCTGAAGCGGTGGGGGTTCAACGCGATCCGCACGTCGCACTATCCGAACGATCCCGCGTTCTACGACCTGGCCGATGAGTACGGGTTCTACGTGATCGACGAGGCCGACGTGGAAGCGCACGACTGGGCGTGGTCGATCTGCGACGACCCGCGCTATCTCAACCAGTTCGTGGACCGGGTATCGCGCATGGTGCTGCGCGACAAGAATCACCCCAGCATCATCATCTGGTCGCTCGGCAACGAGAGCGGGTCCGGCGTGAACCAGGACGCCGCCGCCGGCTGGGTGCGCGGCTACGACTCGACCCGTCCCGTGCACTACGAGGGGGCGATCGCGAAAGACTGGTACGGCGGGCACTTCCAGACCGACATCGTCTGCCCGATGTACCCGCCGATCGACGCGATCGTGGCCTACGCCGAGAGCGAGGGCGCCGACCGGCCGCTCATCATGTGCGAGTACAGCCACGCGATGGGCAACTCGAACGGGTCGTTCGACGACTACTGGGCGGCGATCCGCTCCACGCCCGGCCTGCAGGGCGGGTTCATCTGGGAGATGAAGGACCACGGCCTCGACCCCGACGGCGACGAGCACTACCGCTACGGCGGCGACTTCGGGCATGCCCTGAACGACGGCAACTTCTGCATCGACGGACTGCTCTTCCCCGACGGGTCGCCGCATCCGGCGATCTTCGAGGTACGGCGGGTGTTCTCCCCCGTGGAGATCGTGTCGGATGCCTCGGCAGCCCGGCAGGGAACGCTGCGCCTGCGCAATCGGCAGACGTTCGCGTCGCTGGAGGGGTTCACTATCGAGGCATCGGTGGCGCGCATCGACGGTGAGACGGGGGCCGTGCGCGTGGATGTCGCTGCGCGAGCCGGCGAGACCGCCGACGTCGCGCTGCCCCAGGAGCTCGTGCGCGGGCTGAGCGACGACGGTGCACTTGCGTTGCGGGCGACGGTGCGGACGGCGGCGGACTCCGTGTGGGCGCCCGCGGGCACCGAGCTCGCAGTGCTCGAGGTGAGGGTTGCGAAGCCGGGCTCGCCGAGCCAGGAGAGCGCGGCGAGCCGGCAGAGCGCGTCGGGCACGCAGACCGCGTCGGCCGGGGCGGCCGGGGTCGACCTCGATGAAGAAGGCGTCGTGCGCCACCGGCTGCTGGCATCCGGCCCCCGGCTGCAGCTGTGGCGAGCGCTCACCGACAACGACAAAGCGATCCCGGGTCTTCAGCGGCTGGAGGAAACCGGGCTGCGAGACGCGGTGCGAACGGTCGAAGCCGTGGAGCGCGATGGTGAGACGACACTCGTGCGGGCGAGGTACACCGCGTCTAGCGGACACATCGTGGAGCACACGCAGCGGGTGCGGGCATCCGACGGGGTTCTGGAGTTCCACGAGACGGTCGTGGTGCCCGAGTCGCTGCCTGACATCCCTCGGGTGGGCATCGAGTTCGCACTCGTGCCGGGCTTCGAACAGGTCGAGTGGGTGGGCGACGGGCCGCACGAGACCTATCCGGATCGGCGATCATCGGGCCTGCTGGGGCGCTGGGAATCGAGCGTCGACGACCTGCAGACGCCGTACGTGCGACCGCAGGAGAACGGGGCGCGGACCGGGGTGACGGCGGCGTCACTGAGTGACGGCACTCGGAGCGTGGGCCTGCGGTTCTCGGAGCCCGTGCTGTTCACGGCATCCCACCACAGCGTCGCCGATCTCGAGACGACCCCGCACTCGTGGGAGCTGTCGTGGCGCGGCGAGACCATCGTGCGCGCCGACGTCGCGCACCGCGGGCTGGGCACTGCCTCGGTAGGCCCCGAGCCCCTGCCGCGCTTCATCGTCGGTCCCGGCACCTACGAATGGAGCTGGTCGCTGGCGCTGGCCTGACCCGGAGATGCGAGGTCAGCCCGCCGCGAGTGCACGTCACCGATAGCGGCGGTGCACGCTCTCCTTCTCCGTGCCGTCGTACGCAGTGTCGGCGATCCAGGGTCCGGTTCCCTCCGACGCGTCGATCACGCCCTCCTCCAGCCACGTCATGTCGCCGTCCATCACGCGCGTCGTCAGCTTGCGGTCCACGTCGTCGGTGTTGTCCCACAGCTCGCGGAACAGCGTGTCGACCCGCTTTCGCGACTGACGACAGAACACGTCGGCGAGCTGGTAAGCGGACCGACCGCGTTGCGCGTCGCCGGAGCGGATCATCTCGGCCCTCGTGCACGAGGCGGCCATGGCGAACAGCTCCGCGCCGATGTCGACGATGCGTCCGAGGAACGCTTCCTTGTGCTCCAGACCCGCCTGCCACCTGCCCATCCCGTAGAACGTGGAGCGGGCGAGCTTGCGGGATGCCCGTTCCACGTAGCGCAGGTGGGCCGCGAGCGGGCCGAACTCGCCGTACGCGCCCGGCTCGTCGCCCTTGCCCACGACGAGCGACGGCAGCCACTTCGCGTAGAAGCCACTGGCGTGCGCCGCGGCCCTGGCCTTGGCGCGGAGGTCGGCGTCCGGGGAGGCGAGATCGCCTGCGGCCTTGAGGTGGGCATCCACCGCCTCGCGCGCGATGAGCAGATGCATGATCTCGGTGGATCCCTCGAAGATGCGGTTGATGCGCATGTCGCGGGTCTGCTGCTCGGCCGCGACGGCTCGTTCACCTCGCGCACTCAATGAGTCCGCGGTCTCGTAGCCGCGACCGCCGCGGATCTGTACGAGCTCGTCGGCCACCACGTAACCCATCTCGCTCGACCAGAGCTTCGCGAGCGCGGCCTCGATGCGAACATCCTTCATGCCGGAATCCGCGAGCTCGGCGGACAGCTCGAACACGGCCTCGAGCGCGAACGCGGTCGCGGCGATGAACGCGATCTTCGTGGCGACGGCCTCGTGCTGCGCGATCGGACGGCCCCACTGGACGCGCGCCGCCGACCACTCGCGGGCGATTTTCAGCGACCACTTTCCGGCTCCGGCGCACAACGCCGGGATCGAGAGCCGGCCGGTGTTCAGGGTGGTCAGCGCGATCTTGAGACCCTGGCCCTCGCGGCCGAGCCGGTTCTCGGCGGGCACGCGCACCCGGTGGAAGCGGGTGACGCCGTTCTCGATGCCCTTCAACCCCATGAACGCGTTCCGGTTCTCCACCGTGATGCCGGGCGAGTCCGCCTCGACGACGAACGCGGTGATGCCGCCCTTCTGCCCGTCGTGCTCCGGCACCCGCGCCATGACAACGAGGAGTTCGGCGATCACGCCGTTCGTGGTCCAGAGCTTCACGCCGTCGAGCAGGTAGGCAGAGCCGTCGTCGGTGGGTGTCGCTGTCGCGGCCATCCTCGCCGGGTCGGAGCCGACATCCGGTTCGGTGAGCAGGAACGCCGAGATCGCGCCGGCAGCACAGCGCGGCAGGTACGTCTTCTTCTGCTCCTGGGATCCGAAGAGCTTCACCGGCTCGGGCACGCCGATCGACTGGTGGGCAGACGCCAGCGCGCCGATGGAGGGGTGCACCGAGCCGATCAGCATCAGCGCACGCCCGTAGTACAGCAGGCTGAGCCCGAGACCGCCGTACTCCTGCGGGATCTTCATGCCGAAGACGCCCAGCTCCGACAGCGCGGCGACGTACTCGTCGGGGATGCGCGCCTCGCGTTCGATTCGTCGGCCGTCGAACGTCTCGCACACGGCACGCAACCGTGCCAGGAACTCCTCGCCGCGCTCGATGTCGTGCGCGTCGCCGCGCGGATGCGGGTGGATCAGCGACAGGTCGAAGCCGCCCAGGTAGAGGCCCTTCGCGAAGCTCGGTCGCTCCCACTCGGTCTCGCGTGCCGCCTCCGCCGTCTCGCGTGCCGCGCGCTCCCCCACGTCGGTCGTCTGCGGGCCCGTCTCGGTGCCAACCTTCGGCGCCGCCTTGTCGCCGGTTGCCGGCTGCGTCTCCGTGCTCATGTGCCGCCTCCCCCTCGAAGCCACTGCACCTGCACTCTCATGCTAGGCACGCGGCCGCTCAAGCAACGAGACTGATTGAACCGCCACCACAATCGGTGCAGAGGAGGCACGATGACCAGACGCTTTGCGGTCGGCGACCACGTGAAGTGGAACTCGGAGGCAGGCCACGTGTCCGGCACGATCGTGGCCGTGCACACCGCCGACTTCGACTACAAGGGCTACACGCATCACGCGTCGCAGGATGATCCGCAATACGAGATCGCCAGCGACAAGACCGGGCACGTCGCAGCGCACAAGGGCGCGGCGCTGATATTGATGCCCGACGACTGACGGTGCCGTTCTTCACTGTCGGACACTCCGACCGCACGATCGAGGCGTTCCTCGAAGCGCTGCAGACGGCCGGGGTCGAGGCCCTGGTCGACGTTCGCAAGCTGCCTGGGTCGCGCAGCAATCCGCAGTTCGACGAAGACGTGCTGGCGCCCTCGCTCGCCAGTGCGGGCATCCGCTACCGGCACGAACCGGCGCTCGGCGGCCTGCGTGGAAGGTCGAAGACCGTGCCGCTCGAGGTGAACGGTCTCTGGCGCAACCGCAGCTTCCACAACTACGCGGACTACGCCACGGGCGACGAGTTCGCGGATGCCCTCGCGCGGCTTCGTGCGGAACGGTCGGAGCGCGCAACCGTCGTGATGTGCTCGGAGGCGGTGTGGTGGCGATGCCACCGCCGGATCATCGCCGACCACCTGCTCGCCCTCGGCGAGGATGTTCGGCACATCATGGCCGAGGGGCGAATCGACCGCGCGACGCTGACGCCGGGTGCGTTCGTGCACGCGGACGGTCAGGTGACATATCCGCCGGTCTGACTCCCGGCGCTACCACGCGGAGGCGACCTCGGCATGCGTGCGCAGGATGCCCTCGGTCGTCCCTTCGGGCGCTCGGCCGATGCCGCACTCGGTCGCAACACCGAAGACCGGCGCGTGCCTCAGCGCGGTGCGGATGCGCTGGCTCGCGCCGTCCGCGCCGTCCTCCCGGTGCACAAGTCCCAGGTACAGCTCGGTTTCATCGCTCAGCCGCAGCTCGTCCAGCGGCGCGAAGTAGGCGTCGTCGTCGCGCTCGATGGGCACCGGCAGGTGGATCCACGTGATCGCGCGAGGTGAGGCATCCGTCAGCATGTTCGCGTAGCGCACGAGGTTGCCGGCGTCGGTCGGCTCGATGAAGTGCTTCTCGGCGACGTCGCCGTAGCAGAGGTGGAAGCCGACCTCGACGTCGAGAGGCACGCGGGATGCCTGGTCTGCGGAGCGCTCCGTGAGGCCGGCCCACACGTCGTCTCCTCACCACGATTCTGCGCCACGGCCTCCGCGATGCGCGACGTCTTCGATGATGCCGAACTCGACCGCGTTGTCCCACTGCACGGCGAGATCCTCGTGCGGGATGGCATCCAGAATGGCGTCCAGCTCGCGGTACATCGCCTCGCGGTAGACGGGTTCGAAGGCGGCACGCTGGTCGGGCGGGAAGTACGCACCCACGACCGCAAGGGGCGTCGGAAGCGATACCTGGAACCGGGTACCCGGCTTGATGACTCCCTCGCCTCGCAGACGGCGGAAGATGCCGTATGACTCGAGCGCGGCCTCCGCATAGCCGAGCGGTGGCAGCCGGAGCGCCGCCGGATCGACGCCATCGGCGATGCGGAGCGGACGGGCATCCAGCATGCGCAACGGAATCGGATGCTCCCCCACGCGCTCGATGCCCTCCGCCTGTCCGAGAACGTCGGGCTGGAACATGATCCAGTGGAACCGCTTGCCCGGCTCGCCGTCCGGGATGCGCTTCAGCAACGGGCCCATCAGCTCGGCCGCGGTGCGCATCGTGGTCTCGGCGTCGTCGTAGTTCACGCTGCCGACGAGCAGCGCGCCCTGGGGTTGGGTCGTGGCGACGTCGTGACTCATGGGGCTCCTCCGGTTCGCAGGCAAAACTACCGGCAACAGGCAAGTTCTGCCTGTTCTCGCGATGAGAGCGCGACCATGCCTGTTTTCGGGTGAGTGGCAATCCACCGCGAGTCGAGACAGGCGCCTAGCGGCGAGCGCGGAGGGCGGCCTCGTAGAGGGTGCGGCGAGAAAGGCCGGTGGCGGCGGCGACGGATGCCGCGGCGTCCTTCAGGCTCTCGGTCGCGGTGAGCAGCAGCACCTCCTGCACCGCCGTGGCGAGGTCTACTGTGCGTGGCTTGGCCCCCGCGACGACGACCACGATCTCGCCGCGAACGCCGGCATCCGCCCATTCCGCCAGCTCGTCGGCCGTGCCGCGCCGCACCTCTTCGTGCAGCTTCGTGAGCTCGCGGCAGACGACAACCCGGCGCGAACCGCCGAGCGCGTGCGAGATCGCCCGCAGCGATTCGGCGAGCCGGTTCGGCGACTCGAAGAACACCATCGTGCGCTGCTCGTCGGCGAGGGCCCCCAGGGCGGATGCCCGCTCGCCCGGCTTGCGCGGCAGGAACCCCTCGAAGGTGAACCTATCCGTGGGCAGCCCGGAGACGGCGAGCGCAGTGAGAACGGCGCTCGCCCCGGGGATGGCGGTGACCGTCACGCCAGCCTCGATCGCGGCCGTGACCAGGTGGTACCCCGGATCGGAGACAGTGGGCATTCCGGCATCCGACAGCACGAGAACGTCGACGTCGCGAGCCTGCTCGACGAGGTCGGTCGAGCGCTCGCGCTCGTTGTGATCGTGCAGCGCGATCAAGCGGGGCCGGTTCTCGACGCGTAAGGCCTGAAGCAGCCGCTGGGTCACCCGGGTGTCTTCGGCGGCGACCACCTCGGCGTTCTCCAGCGCCTCCACGAGCCTGCGGGAGGCATCCCCCACATTGCCGATAGGCGTCGCCGCGAGGATGATCACGTGTCCAGTCATACCAGCCGGAGTGGTCACACCGGCGCCCGGCGACCTCATAGCATTGCGGTCGTGACTGCCGACCCCGCGACGACCGGTGCCCAGGCGTCGACCGCCGGACCGACCGGGTCGCGGCTCGACAGGTGGTTCGCCCGCACCGTCAACACCCCGGCCCGGCTGCGCTGGTACAACTGGGGTCTTCCCGGGCTGGTGACGCTGATCGCTGCCGTGACGAGGCTCTGGGCGCTCGGCGACCCGCACGCGCTCGTGTTCGACGAGACCTTCTACGTGAAGGATGCCTGGACCCTCATGCACAAGGGCTGGGAGGCTGCCTGGCCGGCGAACATCGACCCGCGGTTCGCCGACGGCGACGTGAACGCGTACACGAACGACCCGGAGTTCGTCGCGCATCCGCCGTTCGGCAAGTGGATGATCGCCGCCGGCCTCGCCCTGTTCGGAGCGCAGAACACGGTGGGCTGGCGCATCTCCACCGCAGTCGTCGGCATCCTCGCGGTGGTCGTGCTGATGCTGATCGCGAAGCGGATGTTCCGCTCCACGTTGATCGCCGCGCTCGCCGGATTCCTGATGGCGATCGACGGCAACGCCATCGTGATGAGCCGGGTGGCGATCCTCGACAACTCCGTGATGTTCCTCGCGCTGCTCGCGTTCGGCTGCCTGCTGCTGGACCGCACGTGGCAGCAAAAGCGACTGGCCGCGTGGATCGCCCGGCGGAGGGCAGAGGGGCGTGAGCTCGGCTGGGGTCCGTGGATGTGGTGGCGTCCGTGGCTGCTGGTCGCAGGCATCCTGCTCGGCCTCGACGCCGGCGTGAAGTGGACCGGGTTCTACTTCCTCGCGTTCTTCGCGGTGTACCTGGTGATCGTGGACGTGCTGGCAAGGCGCCGTGCCGGCATTCCGTTTTGGCCGGAGGCGGGCATCCTCAAGGGGGGCATCGTCTCGTTCGTGCTCATGGTGCCGCTCGCGTTCATCACCTACGTGGGCACCTGGGCCGGGTGGCTGCTCAACCCGGGAGGCTACTACCGCGACTGGGTGCAGACGACCGCCGACGCGAAATGGACCGGTCTTCTGTCGTGGGTTCCGGACTGGGCGCAGAACCTCTGGCACTACCAGTCGGAGATGTACGGGTACTCGATCAACCTGCACACGCCGCATCCGTACCAGTCGAACCCGCTGACGTGGATGCTCATGCTGCGGCCGACGAGCATGTACTACGTCGGCACGAAGTTCGGGGTGAACGGATGCACATCGCCGGGCGGATGCTCGTCCGCGATCACCGAGCTCGGCAACCCGATCATCTGGTGGGCGGGCACCGCCGCCGTGATCTACCTCGTCTACCGGCTGATCCGCTACCGGAACTGGCGGCACGGCGTGATCCTGATGGGACTCGCCGCCGGGTACCTGCCGTGGATGCTCTACGCCGGGCGCACCATCTTCACCTTCTATTCGATCGCGTTCGCACCCTACGTCTACCTGGCACTCGCGGCGGTGTTCATGCTCATCGTCGGCAGACCCACGGATGACTCCTACCGCCGCGTGCGAGGGCTCTCGCTGCTCGCGGTGTTCCTCGCCGTCGTCGTCATCGTGACGGTGTTCTTCTACCCGTTGTGGACGGGCATGCAGATCCCGTTCTGGTACTGGCAGCTGCACATGTGGCTGCCGAACGTCGTGACCGGCATCGGCACCATCGGGTGGATATAGCGACGCACGCGCAAGTCCTGTTCGGTGTCGCACCCCGGTGGTAAGCCGTAGACATGAGCGATAACCAGCCCCCCTCGAACGAACAGGCACCGTCGAACGAGCTGCCCGGCAGCCACCGTGAGCCGTTGACCTCGTCGACGACCCCGATCCCCGACGACGAGCAGGTCGAAGCCACGCTCATCCTGCGCAGACGGGAGCCGGTTCCCGACGAGGTGCTGCGCAACCCGCTCCCGCGCGACGAGTTCGTGCGGCGCTATGGGGCGGACCCCGCCGACATCGATGCGGTCGTGGCCGAGGCGAAGGCGGCCGGCGCCGAGGTGATCTCGGTGGATGCCGGCGAGCGGCGCATCCGCATCAGGGCCAAGGCGAGCGTGGTGCAGGGGTTGTTCGGCACCACCCTGGAGAGCGCCACCCACGAGCCTCGCGACGGCCAGACTGTGACGTTCCGGCAGCGGACCGGGCCGCTCACCGTGCCGGAGCCGATGCGTGACCGCGTGGTCGCCGTACTCGGCCTCGACGACCGCCCGCAGGCCAGGGCGCACTTCGTCTCCGTGTCGACCTCCGCTGCCGCCGTCAGCTACTCCCCCGACCAGGTGGCCGACATCTACCGGTTCCCTGCAGGAACTGACGGCACCGGCCGCACCGTCGCCATCATCGAGCTCGGTGGCGGGTTCGACCAGGCCGACCTCGACGCCTACTTCGGTGAACTCGGCATCGCAACGCCGAAGGTGACGGCGGTGGGCGTCGACGGGGCATCCAATCAACCCGGCGGCGACCCGAACGGCGCGGACGGCGAGGTGCTGCTCGACATCGAGGTGATCGGGGCGATAGCCCCGAAGGCCGACATCGTCGTCTACTTCACACCCAACACCGACGCCGGGTTCGTGGATGCCGTCACCCGCGCCGCGCACGCCGAGCCCACGCCCGACGCGATCAGTATCAGCTGGGGCGAGAGCGAAGACTCCTGGACCGCGCAGGCCCGCACCGCGTTCGACGACGCCCTCGTGGATGCCGCGGGCCTCGGCGTCACCGTCACCGCGGCCGCCGGCGACGACGGAAGCGCCGACCGCGTGACCGACGGCAAGGCGCACGTCGACTTTCCGGCATCCAGCCCGCACATCCTGGCGTGCGGGGGCACGAGCCTGAACGCGAACCCCTCCACCGACCGGGTGACCTCAGAAGTGGTCTGGAACGACGGGCCGGGGCACGGAGCCACCGGTGGCGGCGTCAGCGACTCATTCGGTCTGCCGAGCTGGCAGGCCAAGGTGGGCGTGCCGAAGACGGCGAGCGGGAACGCCGGGCGTGGGGTGCCCGATGTGGCCGGCGACGCCGACCCGCAGACCGGGTACAAGGTGCGGGTCGACGGCACCGACACGGTGATCGGCGGAACGAGCGCCGTCGCACCGCTCTGGGCTGCGCTGACCGCACGGCTCGTGCAGGCCACCGGCACGCGCCTCGGGCTGCTCTCCCTGCACGTGTATCCAGATGCCACGGCCACCGCGACCGCGCCTGGGTTCCGCGACATCGTGACCGGCAACAACGGCGCATACAGCGCTCGCGCCGGGTGGGATGCCTGCACCGGTCTCGGGGTACCAGATGGCGACGCGCTGTTGAAGGCGCTGCAGGCATCCGCGGGTTGACGTCGTGTTACGGCCGGTCCCGCCCGCTGCGCGAAGCTCCGTTACGGTAGCGGGGTGGCAGACCGCGAATTCGGCTTTCGCACGCGTGCGATCCATGCCGGCAATATCCCCGATCCCGTGACCGGCGCCCGTGCGCTCCCCATCTACCAGACGACAGCGTTCGTCTTCGACGACTCGGCGGATGCCGCCGCGCGGTTCGCACTGCAGAAGTACGGCAACATCTACTCGCGCCTGAACAACCCGACGGTCGCGTCATTCGAGGAGCGCATCGCCAGCCTCGAAGGCGGGCTCGGCGCCGTCGCCACGGCATCCGGCCTCAGCGCGCAGTACATCACCTTCGCAAGCCTCGCCGGCGCGGGCGACCAGGTCGTGGCATCCGCCAGCCTGTACGGCGGATCGGTCACTCAGCTCGACGTGACGCTGCGCCGGTTCGGTGTCGAGACCATCTTCGTCGACAGCGACGACCCCGCCGACTACGCCGCCGCGATCACGGACAAGACCAAGCTCGTGTTCGCCGAGACCATCGCGAATCCCTCGGGCGCGATCGCCGACCTCGAGGGCCTCGCCGAGGTTGCGCATGCCGCAGGAGTGCCGCTGGTCGTCGATTCGACGATCGCGACTCCGTACCTGAACCGGCCGATCGAGTGGGGTGCCGACATCGTCACGCACTCGGCGACCAAGTTCCTCGGCGGCCACGGCACCACGCTCGGCGGCGTCGTGATCGAGTCCGGCCGGTTCGACTGGCACAACCCGCGCTTCCCGCTGTTCAGTGAGCCCGTGCACACGTACGGCAACCTGCAGTGGAACGGCAACTTCGGCGAGTATGCGTTCCTCACCAGGCTGCGTGCGGAGCAGCTGCGCGACATCGGCCCGGCGCTGGACCCGTTCGCCGCGTTCCTGCTCGCACAGGGCGTCGAGACACTGCCCCTCCGCATGCGTGCGCACATCGCGGGGGCGCGTGCCGTCGCGGAATGGCTCGATGCCGATCCGCGCATCGAGCACGTGTACTGGGCCGGACTTCCGTCGCACCCGCACCACGAACGCGCGAAGAAGTACCTGCCCGAGGGGCCGGGAAGCGTGTTCAGCTTCGTCGTGAAGGGCGGCCGCGAGGTGGGGCAGGGCTTCATCGAGTCGGTCGACCTCGCCAGCCACCTGGCGAACATCGGCGATGCGAAGACGCTGGTCATCCATCCGGCATCCACGACGCACGCCCAGCTGACCGAGCAGCAGCTGCACGATGCGGGAGTGCTGCCTGGGCTCGTGCGGATCAGCGTCGGCATCGAAGACCCGGACGACATCATCTACGATCTGGACCAGGCGCTCACCAGGGCGCTGGAGGGCAAGTGATGAGCACTGCGACGGACACGACGGTCACCCAGCTTCCGAACGGCCTCAGTTGCGAGCTGCCCGCCGATTCGCCGCTCGCGCGACTCCTGCGATCGCAGCGCACTTGGGTGGGCCCCGACGCGAAGCAGCGGTTGGGCATCCTTCAGCGAGCCAAGTCGGTGGCGATCGTCGGCGCGTCGTCGAACCCGTCGCGCGCGAGCTACTTCGTCGGCACCTACCTGCTGCAGTCCAGCGACTACCGGGTGTACTTCGTGAATCCGAACGCCGACACCATCCTGGGGCAGCCGGTGTACAAGTCGCTCGCGGCCCTGCCCGAGGTTCCCGACATCGTGGATGTCTTCCGCAAGCCCTCCGACATCCCCTCGGTGATCGACGAGGTCGTCGCGGTCGGTTCCCCCACTGTGTGGGTGCAGCTGGGCATCTGGAACGAGGATGCCGCCCGCTACGGCGAGGAGAAGGGCCTCACGGTCGTCATGGACCGGTGCATCAAGATCGAGCACGCCCGCTTCAACGGAAACCTTTATCTCTTCGGCTTCGACACTGGGGTCATCTCGGCGCGCAAGACCGCGCGCTGAGGCCTCGCCTCCCGCGTCGGCGCCGACCCACCCTGAAGATGCCCAGCCACCCTCGAATTCGCGCAATTCAGAGGGTGGCTCGGCAATTCAGAGGTGGTTCGGCGGGCCGGGCTTCTGACGTCAGTGCCAGGGCGGCGCGGCCGGCGCGGCCGTGCGCAACGTGTTAGGCATCGGGAACGAGACCGTGTACTCGAGTAGCGGGATGTCGATGGCGCCCCAGTCGTCGCGCTTCACGCGGATCTCCTCCGTCGACACCTCGGTGATGCGCACTCGCAGCCACCGTCCATCATCGAGCAGCAGCTCGTAGGGATCGGCTAGGTAACCGATCCCTAGCTCCTCCAGCGTCTCCTCCGCGCTCAGCCAGTCGACAGCATGCGTGCGCTCCCGCCCCAGCAGGTCGACGACCACGAAATCGCCGTCGCCTTCATCGTCGCGGGCAGGGCGGATCCAGCCCACGAGTTCGCGGTCGTGGCGGCGGTGTTCGATCCAGTCGGCGGGAACGGGCATGCCTCGAACCTACCGGGAGCTCGCCAGAAGGTCAGGTATGAAGCAATCCCGTGCCCACCCTCAGCGCACAACACGCGCCACGATGTGGAACACGTGCCAGTGCTTCGGGCCGGCGAACGAGGCGCCGTCACGGTCGTCCTCCTGCAGCAGGAGCACGTCGAGCCCGTCGAGCAGACGATCGACGTCGACGCGATCGTGCGTGTTGACATCCGGCCACTGAGCGAAGTCGTCGTGCGGCCCGAACAGTTCACCGGCGAAGAGGCCGCCGGAGCGCAGCGACGAGCGGATGCCCGACCACAGCCGCGCGAACACGTCGCCGGAGCAGAACGGCAGCGCGAATCCCGCGTAGACGACGTCTGCGGCCGGAAGCCCGCCACCGGCGAGCTCCTCGAAAGATGCCCGCCGCACCGTCAGTCGCTCGAGCTCCCCCTCCGGCACGCCCGCCGTGACCCGCTCGACGACGCCCGGGTCGGAGTCGAGCGCGAGCACGCGCCATCCGCGCCTGACGAGCGTCCTCGACTCGACGCCGTCGCCGCAGCCGAGGTCGATGGCGTCGCCCGCCACGCAACCTCGTGCTTCACGCCAGGCATCCATCGCTGCGGTGAACGTGGGGCGCACCGCGCGGCCGGCCTGCGCAGTGTAGAAGTCGGACCAGTCCATGGCCCCATCCTGACCGCACCGTGCACACTCCCGGTCTTCTCGGGCACATCGAAACGTCAAAAGGTGCGGCCATCGGAAGCGATTCCAGCATTTTTCGACTTCTCGAGTGCGAGGGCGCGTTGCGAACGCGTTCGTAGCCTCTGAGGCTCAATCGGGTCTGCCCCGCGAGCGAGTTCGCAGCTCTCCCCTCAATCGCCTCTAGACTCGGCACAATGAGCCTGCCGAGCCGCGCGACCTGCCGGGTCGCCGTACTCGGTCCTGTGCTGGTGGAATCCTCGTCGGGCGACTGCGTGGAGCCGGGCGGCGCGACAGCGAAGGCGCTGGTCGTCGCACTGGTGCTCGCCCGCGGTTCGCTCTCGGTGCGCGGCATCGCCGACGACCTCTGGCAGGACGACCCGCCGCGCAATGAGAAAGCGGCGTTGCAGACGCTCGTGTCGCGGGTGCGATCCGTCGCCGCCGATGGTCTCATTGTCTCCACGCCCGGCGGGTACGCACTCGGCGGCAGCGGCGAGCCGCATCAGACCGACCTCGCCGAGGCGACGCGGGCCAGGGATGACGCGCGCGGTGCGATCGACCGGGGCGACTGGCGCGACGCGGAGGCGCGGGCATCCGAAGGGCTGCGGCTGTGGCGAGGCGAACCGGGCGCCGATCTCGGCCAGACGGAACTGGGCGATCGGCTCGCGTCCGTCGCCGCCGCGCTGCATCGAGACCTGACGCTGATGAGAGCCACCGCCCGCGCAGAGACCGGCGATGCCCACGGTGCGCTCGCGGATCTCGCTGCGCTCGCCGAGGCGGCCCCGCTGGACGAGACGGTCGAGCTGCTGCGGCTGAAGGCCATCGCGGCGGGCGGACGGACGAACGACGCGATCCGCGAGTTCGGCGAGTTCCGTGAGCGCCTACGCGACGAGCTCGGCACCGATCCATCGGCCGAACTCGTGGCCTTCAACGCCGAGTTGCTCCGAGCGCCGCAGGCGAAGGTGGAACCTGCACGTACGATGCGGGCGGGCATCCGTGTTCCACCGAACGAGCTGGTGGGACGTGACGATGACATCGCGGCGGTCGAGGAGCTGATGACTTCCGCACGGCTGACCACGATCCTGGGAGCGGGCGGCCTCGGCAAGACTCGGCTCGCGCAGGCTCTGGCGGCAAGGGCGGCCGACGGTGTCGGCAGCGGCGAGCGGATGCCCGGGGTCGCCGTCGTCGAGCTGGCCAGCGTGCGCACCGGTGACGACGTGCCGCTCGCGCTGGCGTCGACCCTCGGCATCCGCGAGTACACCGGTACACGTCTCACGCTGAGCGATCCGGTTGTACGGGTGGATGTGCGCGCTCGCATCCTCGGCGCGCTGGGCGAGCGGCCGACGCTGCTCGTGATGGACAACTGCGAGCACCTCATCGACGCGGCCGCGGAGTGGATCGCGGACATCCTGGCGTCGACACGCGGCGTGCGCGTGCTCGCCACCAGCCGCGCGCCCCTCATGATCGCGGCCGAGCAGGTGTATCAGCTCGAGCCTCTGCCCGCGACCTCAGACGACGAGGGGGTACGACCGGGACCCGCCGTCGCGCTGTTCATCGAGCGAGCGCGGGCTGCACGACCCTCCGTCGTTCTGCCGGTGGAGATCATCGAGCGACTGTGCGAGAAGCTCGACGGGCTTCCTCTGGCCATCGAGCTCGCGGCGGCGCGGGTGCGCTCGATGTCGGTCGAGGAGATCGAGCGCCGCATCGGCAACCGGTTCGCGCTGTTGCGCGGCGGCGACCGAGCAGCGCCCGAGCGCCACCGCACGCTGCTGAAGGTGATCGACTGGAGCTGGAACCTGTTGCACACCTCGGAGCAGTTCGCGCTGCGTCGCCTGTCGCTGTTCGTCGACGGGTTTTCAGCGGATGCCGCTGCCGCCGTGTGCGGATCGCTCGATGATGTGGACGCGGACCTTGAGGGCCTCGTCAACCAGTCCCTGCTCTCCGCCGTCGAGAGTCCGCACACCGGGCGGGTGCGCTATCGCATGCTCGAGACGGTGCGTGAATTCGGTGACCAGCGGCTGCAGGAGGCAGGCGAAGCGAATGACGTGGCCGCGATCATCCGTTCCTGGGCCGACGATTTCGCACTCACCGCTCTCGACACGACATACGGCGAGAAGCAGGTGGAGACGTTCCATCGCGTCGAGGAGGAACAGGACAACCTGGTCGCCGCGCTGCGCGATGCGATCACGGTGGGCGATCCGGCGACGGCAAGCAGTGTGTTCGCGGCGCTCGGAATGCATTGGACTCTGCGCGGTGCGCACGGCGAGGTGATGGGCCTCGCGCCACAGGTGCTGCAGACACTGCGCCGCTACGACCCGGACGAGACCCACCGCGACGCGACCATGGTCTCGCTCGGCATGATCGGCGCGACCTCGCTCGTCTCGGACGTGCGGCAGGGCATCCGCTCGATCGTCCGGGTTCGCAAGCTGCATGCCAGAGGGCCCGCGCGCGACCCACAACTGAACGCGATGCTCAGCCTGCTGCTGGTGATGCCCGACCTTCGCCAGGCGATGGACGTCGTGACGCGGCTGTGCACAGACGACGATCCGGCTGTCGCCTCCTTCGGTCTCATCATCCGTTCGCAGCTGATGGAGAACTCCGGCCGGCTCGACGCAGCCATCGCGGCCTGCGAGCAGGCATACGGGAAGGCGCAGCTCACGAAGGATGTCTGGACCCTCGGCATGGCCGCGCACAACCTCTCCCAGCTGCACAGCGAGCGCGGCGCCCCGACCGAGGTGCTCGCATGGGCGAAGCTGGCGCGCGCCAACCTGGAGCAGCTGAACGCCGGAGAGGACCTCCGCCAACTCGACTGGCTGGTGGCCGCGAACGAGGTGGTACTGGGGCGACCCGAGGACGCGCGGCCCGTGTTCGAGCAGCTCTCGCGGCTGCAAGGCGACCAGGACAGCTTCGACTGGAACGACTTGAAGGCGATCGGATTCGCAGGCCTTGCCGAGGTCGCCTCAGCCGAGGGCGACCTGGCGGAGTCGCGCCGGCTGTACGACGTTGCGGAGCGCATGTGGGGCGATCCGCCCGCCGGTCTCGCACCCTGGTACTACGGTGCCGCGGCCGGATACCTCGTGGCGTCGGTGCGGTGCGGTGGCGTCGACGATCCGCGCATCCGGTTGGTGGCCCGCCGCATCCGCAGTCGCATGCGGCGCGATGATCGTGTGCGGTCCGGCATGATCGACGTCCCGATCACCGGCGTGGCGGCGGTCGGCCTCGCCGTCTGGCTGCTCGCGACCCCGGACGAGGAGCCGGGCGCCCGTCACTGGCGCGCGACCGGACTCGAGCTTCTCGCCCTCGCCCGGGGCATCAGCGCTCGGCGCGATTTTCCGTCCATCGATCCCGAGCGCGCATTGGACGACGTGCGGAGCCGGCATCCGGAGCTCGACGTCGACGCCGCGATCCGGCAGGTGGATGCCCTGACGCTCGACGAGCGCACCGCCCGCCTGACCGAGGTGGTGCGTTCGATGCGACCGCTGTTCGTCTAGCGTCTGCTCGAGGCGATAGCGGATTCGGCCGTCGCTGGGGGTGTGCGCACCAGCACCTCGTCGGCGATGCGCCACGCCTCTGCGACCGGCACGTCGGGGATCGAGTACCGATGCCGGCCGGCGGCCGTCGTGGCGATCAGCGTCGCCAGTCCCGCCCGGCGCTGAAAGAACGAGCGTCGCACCGTGAAGCCGATGATGCCGGCCGTGTCGAGCACGGTTCGTTTGCGTGCCAGCGAGCCATGCCGGGTGACCAGCCGCGAGCGCAGCAGAACGTGGCCCAGTCCGCGCCAGCGGTCCTCGGCGAGAAGCGCCGCTGCCGGCACGATACCCGCGAACACGTACCACGCCGCGGGCGAGAGGTATCCGAGCAGCTGAGCCACAAGGACCACAACAGCGATCACGGCGACACCGGTCGCCGCCCGCGTGTACCGCCGCCGATGCGCACGCACCCCGTGCTTCCGCAGCTCGCAGGTGAGCGGGTCGGCGTCGCCGTCGAGCGGGCCGAGCACGGCCGCCGCGACGCGCATTCCGTCCCCGCGCGGTCCGGCGGGCTCGACCACCATGAGGCCTGCGCGGTCCCGCCCCAGTCCGGTCATGATCGCGTGCACGGATGCGCCGCCCACTGCCCGCAGCGACAGCGGCTCGCCCAGGCTGATGCCACGCAGACGCCGCTCGTCGAGTGTGACCTGCCGCGTGCGCAGCAGACCGTGACGCACGTGCAGAGTGGTGGCATCCGTCCGCCAGATGGCGAAGCCGCTGTAGACGAGCACGTAGCGCACGAGCGCGATGACCGAGGCCGCCACGATGAGCACGAACGCGGCGCCGATCGTGAGCTCCACCGGCGGGATGCGCCTGGCCGCGTCGATGCCTGCTCGCACGACGGGCAGTCGCACGAGCAGCCCGCCGTCGAAGAACTGAAGCTGCAGCGCGAAGAACGCGGCGGCGAACAGCGCGCCGACACCGGTGAGCGTGAACGGTGCGAACCGCGCCCATGACCACTTCCAGCCGCTGAAATCGCGGCCTGACGTCTCGGCATCCGCCATTTCGGCGCCTGAGCCTGTCCCAGGCAGCTCATGAGGTTCGGCACCCGAAGAGGTGCCGGGTCGTGGGCTCGGCGCAATCGGTGGAACTACGACGCCGTGCAGCAGCTCAGAACGCAGTCCGACGACGTCCGTGGCCGCGATGCCGTCGAAGTCCAGGCCGTCCTGCCCGTGCGAGGCGCTCGTGCCCACCTTCACCACGGCGAGCCCGACGAGGCGGTGCAGCAGGGTGGCATCGACGTCGACCGAGCGGATGCGCTCTCGCGGCACCGAGAGCATCCTGCGGTTCAGGAACCCGCGGCGCACCTGCACGTGCGTGGGTGTGATGCGATAGGTCGTCGTCACCCAGCGCAGGATGCCGATCACGATGCCGAGGCCGGACAGCGCGTACGTCCACCACGGTTCCCCGCCGACGGACCCGGCGACGACTGCGAGCAGCAGCACCGGCAGGTACCTGATGAGCTCGCGCACCGGGTGCACGAGCAGCATGCGCGGGTTCAGGCGGCGCCATGGCGTCGGGTCGGAGTCCGCATCGGCTGCCGGAGCAGCTTCGACGTCTGTCACGTCGCATCCCCCGGAGTCTGCTGCGCGACGGCGGTGAGCGTGGCGATCACGTCCCGCGCCACCGCGTCGTCGAGCGCGTGGATGCTCAGCGCACCTGCCGAGGACGCGGTCGTGACGGTGACGGTGGTCAGCCCGTAGATGCGGTGCAGGAACCCGCGGCGCGAGTCGACGGTCTGCAGGCGCGCGATCGGGGCGACGCGCGTCTCCTGGGTCAGCCATCCGCTGCGCACGAAAACGGCATCGTCGGTGATCTCCCACCGGTGCACCCGGTAGCGCCACTTCGGCATGATCGAGACGTGCACGATCGCCACCACCGCGGTGACCGCGAGGCCGCCGAGGTGCACGGGGCTGGTCCAGGCATCCGCGAACAGCATCCAGACGAGCTGAAGGCCGACGAAGATGCACCAGCCGACCACGGCGTTCCATGCCCAGAAAGCCACAGCGCGCCGGCTCAGAGGCGCTCATGGATTGCTCCTCCACGCTTCCGTTCTACGCCTTGCGCATGTAGGCGCGCACCGTGAGCGGGGCGAAGATCGCCACGATCACGGCGGCGCCGAGAAGCGAGATCCACA
>NZ_BAAGWY010000026.1:0-24440 GCF_054780115.1 Humibacter ginsengiterrae | reverse complement strand
CCGCACTACGGGCGGCGGCATCGATCAACGACGCGAACGCGTCATGCCGTTTCTGCGGCGACGACCGGTCATCCAAATCACCGTCCGCGGCCTGGTCGCCGTTCAGGAAGGCGGGTTTCGATTTCGGAGACACCACCGCGGCGATCGCTTGTTCCAGTTTCCCGGAGATCTCCGGCATCAACTCCATCCGATACCGCACCAGCCCACCCCAGGTGCCCAACCGGGTCAGGGTGCGGTGCCGCATCACCTCCTCCGCACCACCCTCCACCCCGTCCGGATCCAACGCGACCCTCCACACCGTGGCCTGCACCCTCGTCTGATCCGCCGTGAACCCCTCCTCCACGGCGGAAGCGACCAGGTCGGCCTCCGCGGCGGCCCAGTCCGCGGGATCGGCACGGTGCTCCACGCCAGCCAGGGTGCCGACGATGATCCGAGCGGCATCCTCACCCAGATCCCCGGTCGCGACCGCTTCCGCGACGGTGGGGAACTTCGGCGGCAACAGGCCACCGGTGAGCGACCCACGCACCGTGACCGCCTGCCCGAGCGCAGCACGCCGGACAGCGGTCGCCTCCGACACCCCGGTCAACCGTGCCGTCAACTCGGCTGGGGTGCGGCACCCATTACGGGCGGAGAGCCGTTCCGCACCGAGACCCTTCGGAGAGCGTTCCAGGATCTCCCCAGCACAATGCGCACGCAACGCATCCACCTTCCGACCCAGGGCTTCCACCGCCCGGGTCGCGGACAGCAGCACCTCATCACCGAGACCGTGCACACCGGTCGCGGGGAGCAGGTCATCCACCGCTGAGCAGAGCGCATCGAACGCATCCGACAGTGCCGCCGTGGAGGCGGCGACCGGTGCGTTCGGACTGTTCATACAACCAAGTCAACCAGCACCCACCGACATTCAGAACCTACTCCTGACCAGGTACTTTACCTGTGGACAACCCGGCCGAACAGGCACCTGTGGACGGAAAGCCACGGCAAGCAGGCTCACCCATGGACGGAAAGACACGGCAAGCAGGCTCACCCGTGGGCTGTAGCGTCTGGGGAGCTGCCCTGTCAGCTGGCCCATGGCACCCGCCCCACTCACCCGGCCGTGGCGAGTGTCGCAACCGGCGCGATCGTGCGCGCGTTCGCCGACTCGTACGCGGCGAGGATGATGCCCAGCACCTCCGTGCCCTCCTTCTCGGTGTGCAGCGGACGGGTGCCGTCGAGGATGCTGCGCGCGAAGTGCTCGAGCTCCGCCTGGAACTCGTGCACGGGCTCGAGCTCGAGGATGGTCGGCTCGCTCTCCCCGCGTCGGCGGTAGCTGAGCGAGGTGCCGTCGCTCGTCAGACTGCCCTGCTCACCGACGACCGAGAACTTCTCGGTGCCGTCCGCGGCCTGGTACGCCCAGCTCGTCACGATCGTCCCGATCACACCGTTGTCGAATCGAACGAGCACGGTCGCCGAGTCCTCGCCCTCCATGAACGCGAGCCGGTGAGTGGCCAGCATGGCGGCGACCTCGACCGGCGAACCGCCTGCGAGGTGCAGCAGGAGGTAGGTCGGGTGGTAGCCGGTGTCGATGAGCTCGCCGCCGCCGCTCGTCGCCGCGTTGGCGCGCCATCCCATGTTGTCAGGGTTGAAGTCGTTGAAGAAGCTGTCGGTCGTGCGCACCTCGTAGACACGGCCGAGCACACCGTCGTCGATCAACTGCTTCGCGCGGGCGACGGCCGGCAGGAACAGCTGGTTGTGCGCGCACATCAGCGTCACGCCAGCGTCGGTGACCGCTTCGGACACCTCGACCGCCTCTTCCGCGGTGAGGCAGAGCGGCTTCTCGCAGAGGATGTGCTTGCCGGCACGAGCGGCAGCGACGATGGCGTCCTTGTGCAAGTGATGCGGAAGGCAGATGTCGACGGCGTCGATGTCGGCCTCGGCCAGCATCGCGTTGTAGTCGGCGTAGACGGATGCTCCGGTATCGCCCGCGCGTCGCTCCGCGCTCTCGAGCACCGGGTCGGCGATCGCGGCGAACGTGATCGTCTCGGGGTTGCGCAGGTAACCGGCGATGTGCGCACCGGCGATGTTTCCGGCGCCGATGAGGCCGATTCGAACGGTCTTGCTGGTCATGGGCGGTACTCCTTAGGGGTCGTGGCCGCGACCCGGCGCCCGCTCGCGGCCGATTCGTTCGCCGCGACGACCATGCCGGTCAGGGCGGTCGCGTGGCGGAGGTTGTCGTCGGTGAAGAGGCCGTCGTGGATGCTCTGCACCCACAACGCGAACGCCCCTGGACGCGGTTCGGGAAGAGGAACCTCGGCCCAGTGGTCGCCGAACACCCCGCCCTTGGCGAGCAGGCGTTCGCTGCCGAACCCGAACATGAGCGAGGCGGCCGTGCCGCGGAGCTCGATCGTGAAGGCGCCTGGAGTGGTCGCCACCGCCGCCTCGAACACGCCGAGACGACCGCCGGGAAACTCCGCGGTGACCACGGCGTTGTCCTCGACTGCTCGTCCCGTCACGCTGCCGTAGCTCGCGCTGACAGCGATCGGTTCCGCCCGGTGGAACAGCCGGGTCAAGTAGGCCGGGTGGCAACCGAGGTCGGTGAGCGCGCCGCCGATGGCGGCATCCGGGTCTGCGAAACGCTCGGGCAGCCATCCGGCAGCCCAGCCGTCATGCGCGAGCCGCACACGCGTGTAGGTCAGCTCGCCAAGCGATCCCTCGTCGAGGATGCGTTCGATCGCGACGGTGTAGTCGTCGTAGAGCCGCGGCAGCGAAACCGTGAGCACGACGCCGTCGCGCCGGGCGGCGCCGATCAGCTCCTCGCACTCCCCGACCGTCGGTGCGAGCAGCTTCTCGCTGAACACGTGCTTGCCTGCGCGGATCGCGCGCCCGATGACATCCGTGTGCCTGGACGTCTGCGTGGTGATCGTTACGGCGTCGAGATCTTTGCGCGCCAGGAGCTCGTCGAGGTCGGAGACGAACTCGACACCGAACTCCTCGGCGGCCGCGGCGCCGCGCTGCGGGTCGTCATCCCAGACGGCGACGAGTCGCGTGTCGGGGTGCCGCTGAGCAGCGCGCGCGTAGTCTCCGGCGTGAACGTGCCAGAAGCCGATCGCCGCGACGGTGAGTGGTTGGGACATCAGGATGTCTCCTTACGGGTTGAGAAGTGCTCCGATCGTGGCGTAGAGCAGGGCACGAGTGGATTCGGTGACGAGCCAGGGCGCGAAGCCGTCTGCGGCGAGGTAGAAGGTGCCGCGCGCGGCGGGCGCCGGGCTGCCGTTCGCGAGTGGCGCTCCAGGCGGCGTGATGGTGATGGCGGCGTCGCCCGACTGCGGCTCGCGCGCCACCACGTGCGCCCCCTCGCCCGGCTCGCTCACCGTGACCTTCGCCCTGCCGCGGTACACCACGACTTCCCCCGCCATGGCGGAGGCCGCAGGATGCCTGTGGTCGACGATCTCGATCCGGTCGACCGACAGCAGTACGCGCGACGCCGGGGCCAGTCCGAGGGGCACGAGATGGCCCCAGGCGAGCACAGGAATGGCCAGGCGCGACGCCTCGACGATCAGTTCCTCGGACGCCGAGCGGGTGACGATCACGAGGTCTGCCGCCTCGTCGTGGCCGAAGTGCACGTGCATGCCCGACCCGCGCAGGAACTCCGCGAGCTCGCGGTCTCCCGGCGCCGGGTTCGAGCCGCTGTAGATGGAGACCGCCGCGCCGTGCGGGGTGTGCGGATGCGACGGCTCGCCGCCGAGAACGACGATGGCGTCGTCGAGGAGGCTCAGCACGTCGTCGCGTACGACGTCGGCGAACTCGCCCTCCATCGTGCCGCGCGCCTTCAGCAGGTCCTCGAGTGAGGCGACCTCGCTGGGATCGCCGTCGAACGCGAGCACCCGGCACGCCATCGCGCCTGCCGCGCCGGATGCCTGCGCCGCGTCGATCCAGGGCGCCAACTGGACGGCCAGGTCCTCGTCTACACCGCTCGCGGAGGTCTGCGCGAGCCGGGTCAGCAACGACTCGGCGTCCTCGTAGCGGCTCTCGGCGACAGCATCCGAGAGCGCCGCCCACCGCGGTGCAGACGGCGGCCACGAGCTGCAGGCCTCGACAAGGGAACGGAGCCCGGGTGCACCCCCGGTGACCCGCTCGTAGGCTCGCGCCGCGGCATCCTGCGCGTCGTACTGCTCGGGGTCGGCGGCCCACTCCGCGACGGTGGCCAGCGCGAACCGGGACGGCGCGGCCTCGACCATCGGGTTCGAGACGATGCCGACCAGTCCGGGTGCGCGTTGCCGGTCGGTAAGCGGACCGAGGAACACTCGGGAACGGTCGAAGTCGTTCACCGGGAAGTTGTCCCAGAGCACGAGGTCGCGCCCGTAGCTCTCCCTGGCGAGCACGATGTCATCGGCCGTGACCGCTCCCACGACGATGTCCGCTCCGGTCCAGAGCACGAGTGCATCCTGCGGAAGCGTGGCGTCGAGGCCGGCGCGGTACGGGGTGCGGCCGAGGCCGGCGTAGTCCGTCGGGCACACCAGCAGAGGCTCGTCGATGCCGGCCGGCCGCAGGAAGTCCTCCTGGAGCCGGGCAGCGGTCTCGCCGTGCGCCCGTCCGAACGCCTCCGGCTCGTCCATCGGAACGTCGTCGAAGAGCAGTGCGAACGAGCGGATGCCCGCCCCGAGCAGTTGCGCACATTTCGCTGCGAGCGCCTTGTGCTCGGCATCCTCGTCGTACCTCATCGAGAGCCCTGGCGCGATCGTGTAGACGAATCGCACGCCGCGCTGCTCCGCCTCGGAGCACAGGTCGGCGAGAGCGGCCAGGCGATCGTCAGGGTACGGGTCGCGCCACTGCTCGCGGTGCCACGGGTCGTCTTTTGGTGCATAGAGGTAACAATCGAGCCCGGAGGCCGACGCGAACTCGAACCAGCGCAGCCGGTCGTCGTGCGACCAGGGAGCGCCGTAGAAGCCCTCGACGAGGCCGCGCCAGGCGAGCGGATGCGGCTCAGTCGGGTCGGCATCCGGCTCGTTCGCTTCGAGGACGGATTCGTTCACTGCGCGGGTCACTGTGCTCCTTGCAGAAGGTTTTCGGGTTGCAATCGGGCGGTGGATGGGCGTGACCTCAACGGCCTGGCGGAGTGAGCGACGCCACCGCAGCGGCATCCAGCAGCACGGGGGAAAGGGTGTGCAACTGAAGCGTGAGGCGGGCCGCTGCCTCGAGCTCTTCGGCGAGATCGATGGTGGCATCCAGGTCGCGGGCGGCGACGAGGGGACCGTGGTTGGCCAGCAGCAGCACCGGATGCCCGTGGGCGCGCGAGGCGACGGCCGCCGCGAGCTCGGGGCTCCCGGGCTTGGCGTACGGTACGAGCGGTACCGTGCCCAGGCGCATGACCCGGTAGGGCGTCAGCGGAGGCAGCCGCGCGAAACCGTCATCGTCGGGGGCGAGGCACGCGATCGCGGTCGCGTACGGCGAGTGCAGGTGCACGACCGCGGTGGCGTCGGGGTGCGCCGCGTACATCGCCTCGTGCAGCGGCAGCTCCTTGGTCGGCCGTGGCGCATCCGGCAGCCCTGACGCGAGATTCTGCACGGACGACCCCGGCAACGCCGACGGCCCCCGCAACGCCGACGACCCGGGCGACTCGAACGGCACGAGCGCGAGGTCGTCCTCGGCGACCGAGCGCAGCGACGAGCCGGTGGGCGTCGCGATGATCCGGGATCCGGATCGCACGCTCACGTTGCCCGAACTGCCCGGCGAGAGACCGGCCGCGGAGAGATACCGGCAGGCGTGCACCACAGCCGAGCGCAAGAGAGCGGTCTCGCTCATGGCGCGGTCTCCCACGCGTCGTTGAAGAGCGAGGTGCCGCCGAAGTTGCCGGACTTGAGGAGCAGTGCGACGCTGCGGCCATGCGAGTCGCCCACGGTCCACGGCACGCCGGGCGCCGCCTGGGCACCGACGAGCAAGCGCTGGATGCCCAGCCCGGTCACGATGGCCCCCGAGGTCTCTCCTCCGGCGACGATCAGGTGGCTGACGCCGAGCTCGTGCACGGCGAAATTCGCGAGCTCCGAGAAGGCGCCTTCGATGACCTGAGCCGCCCGCTCCAGACCGAGCTCCGCCTGCACCCCGGCCACATCGCCGCGCACGGCGACGAGCGCAGGAAGCATGTCGTGACGACGGGCGGACAGGATGACCCGCAACCGGTCCAGCTCCGCCTCACCCTCCGCGAGGGCGAACGGGTCGAGCAGGTGCTTCTCGCCACGGAAGGTGTCCAGCTGTGCGCGGGTTGCTGCTGAGGCGCTGCCGGCGAGGATGAGCCTGCCGGTCACTGGGACCACGGGCATCCGCACAGGTCGCAGCGTTCCCGCGCCTCGGACCGCGACGCGAGCGAGCGCCGTTCCGACGCCGGCCGCTCCGGCGGCGACCACGGGGCGTTCGCCGGCGAGAAGCAGCACGCTCGCGGCGATCGTGTCGAGGTCGCGCTCGGTGAGGGCATCCGTGAGCACGTGCCCCTCGCCGACGAGTCCTGCCACGTGCTCGGGGCCTCGCTTCACGTCTTCCCAGCGCACGAGGGAGACATCCGCTCGCGTCTGCGGCGACAAGAGGCGCATCACGTTCGAGTCCCGCATCGGTGTCAGCGGGTGCTCGCGCAGCGGCGACTCGGCGAGCGGCACGCCGTCGGCGAAGAGCGTTCCCGCGTACTGCGTGCGGGCGGATGCCGGCGTGGCCGGGGTCCCGACCGTCACGGCGCGGCTCTTCATCCCGCCGGCCATTGCCGGGCCGCCCGCGACCTCGGCCATGGCGTCGGCGATCGGCCCGATGTTGCCGCGCGGTGTCGAGTCGAACGTCGAACAGTACTTCTGGTAGAGCAGCGACGCATCCGCGGCGAGGAGACGCCGTGCCGCAGTCGCCGCCTGGGTGGCGGCCTCGGCGGCGGGCACGGTGCGGATCTTGAGTGCGACCACGGCGCATCCATCGCCGTCGGACGGGAACAGGCGTTCGTCGCCGGCGCTGCCGAACAGCACGCTCGCCGGCAGGCCGGCTTCGACCACCCGCCCGGCGAGATCGCAGGCACCGGTGACGTCGTCCGCCACGGCACCGAGCCGCATCACGAGACGTCGACCTCCTCCGTGGCGGCGACGAGTACCCGCACTCCGGATGCCCGCAGCACCGCGAGATCGTCGGCATCCGCTCCGTCGTCCGTGACGATGGCATCCACGAGGTCGAAACCGCCAACCCGGATCGGCGCTCGCGCCCCGAGCTTCGAGTGGTCGACGAGCAGCACCGTGGTGCGCGCCGAGCGGGACAGCTCCTGCTTGAGCTCGGCATCCAGTGCGTTGGCGCACAGCAGTCCGGTGCGGTCGACGGCGGTCGCCGACAGCACTGCAACGTCGAACGAATGGTCGGCGATCGAGCGCCGGGCGGCCGGTCCCGCGAAGCTGCGCGTCGCGCGCTGGTAGGTGCCGCCGATGGCCACGACGTCGAGGTCTCCACGCTCGATGGCCGCCTGGATCACGGGAGCCGAATGGCTCACGACAGTGGTGCCGGCCGGCACCAGGTCGGTCAGCGGTGCAACGGTCGTCCCCGCGTCGAGCGCGATAGTGGTCGCTCCCTCGAGAAGGGAGAGGCATGCGGCGGCGATCGCCCGTTTCTCGCCGCCCCCGGTTCCGGCGCGCTCGTCGAACGGCCGCGCGTGCCCGAGGTCGGGAAGGCTGGCCCCACCGATCACCCTGCGCGCAAGGCCTTCGGCGGCCAGCTGGCGGAGGTCGCGGCGGATCGTCATCTCCGACACGCCGAACTCGTCCGCGACGGCGGACGACGACACGTAGCCTTCGGCGCCGAGGCGGCGCAGCAGTTCCTCCCGGCGAGCGGGGGCGTCCGCGTATCGCATGCATCCATCCCATCGCGATGACCCCGAGTTGTCAAGAAGTGAACAAAGCTTGACCTGTTTGTCCGAGAACGAACATAATGGAGCGTGCGCGCAGCGTTCCCGGCCGCGATCGGCGTCGACATCGGCACGACCAACACCAAGGTCGTGCTCGCCTCGTTCGACGGCGGCGGCTTTGCCGTTCGCGAAGAGCGCGTTCGCACCGTGCCGACTCCGGCCGGCGGCTCCGCGCTGCAGGATGCCGTGCTCACCGCGATCGGATCGGTCGCGATCGAGGCGCGCGATCGTGTCGTCGGCATCGGCGTGGCATCCATGGCTGAGACCGGAGCACTCGTCGACGCCGACGGGCATCCTCTCGGCGATCTGCTTCGGTGGAACGAGAATGATGGCGGATCCGCGGTCCGCTCGCTCGTGGCGGGCGCCGGAGCTGCGGAGCTGTACGCGGCGACCGGGGTGCCGGTACCCGAGAAGACCCCGCTCGCGCACTGGCTGACCCTCCGGGAGGCGGGGGATGCCCGCTTGAGCCGGGCGTGCTGGGCGGGTGTCGCGGACCTCGTGGTCGCCGCACTCGTGGGCGAGGCCGTGACGGACCACACGCTCGCCGCCCGCACGATGGCCTACCGGCTGAACGGACCGGCCGAACGATTCGACGCCGACCTCCTCGCCCTGGTGGATCTGACCCCCGACCGCTTTCCCCGGGTCGCGCGGCTGGGCGAGAGTGCGGGGACGCTCACGCAGGATGCGGCGGCCGTACTCGGCCTGCCCGCCGGCCTGCCGGTTGTCGCAGCCGGACACGATCACGCCGTTGGGGCGTGGGCCGCGGGCGTTCGGGAGCCGGGATGCGCCGCGGACTCGGTCGGGACATCCGAGGCGCTGTATCGTCTGGCGGCCGAGGTGCCGCGCGAGGCCGCCCGTGAGCAGGGCATGAGCATTGCGCGAGCCGTGGACGGCATCCACGAGTCGCTGCTGGGCGCGAATCCGACGGCCGGTGCGCTCATCGAGTGGGCGCTGGACGAGCTGCTTCCCGGTGCAGACCGCGCGGATGTCTTCGCGGCAGCCGCCGAATGCTCGACCGGTGCGCTCGGGGCGTTCCTCCTGCCCTACCTGCGCGGACGACAGGCTCCGCAGCCGGACCGTTCGGCCCGTCTTCGAGCCGTTCCGGCGCTGGCAGCCGATCCGGGGATGGCGCTGATGGCGGTGCTGACCGGCCTGGTACTGCAGCTCGCGTGGCTGGACTCCGTTCAGACCGGGATTCTCGGGGCGCGCGACGCCGACCTCACCGTGCTCGCTGGCCCTGGCGCGGCGAACGATGCCTGGTGGAATCTGAAGCGGCGCATCCTCACCGGGCGGCTCCGCCGCGTCGACGCCGCCGAACCCGTTGCGACAGGAGCCGCGATGCTTGCCGCTCACCGAGTGGCGGGCATCACCACCACGCTGCCGCTCGACCCTGCGGAGCCGGCGCTCGGCAGCGCGGGCGGATCGGACGGCGGTGCACCGGAACTGCTCGCCGCCTTCATCTCCGCCGCGACGGGCGAGCGATGACTCGTCTCCCCGACTCCGCCCACCGAACCAGCACCACCAGAAGCACCACCAGAAGCACCACCAGTAAGGAATCCCCATGACGAACCCCGCACCGACGCAAGCGGCACGGAGCCTCGACGCGATCGCCCGTCCCACAGGGGCGCTGGCGATGGTGGCGATGGACCAGCGCGAGAGCCTGCGCCACATGTTCGACCTCGCGGGGGCGGGACGCCCGGCCGACGAGGTGCTCGTGCGGTTCAAGCTCGACGTCGCCGACGCCCTCGGGCCGCTCGCCTCCGGCTTCCTGATCGACCGGCACTACGGATTCGAGCGCGTGCGCGAGACACTGCCGGCCGCCACCGGCCTGATTCTCGCGGCGGATGCGCTCGAGCAGGCCGACGGGGGACCGGTCGAGGAGACCGGGCTGGACGAGGTCGTGCTCGCCGAGACCAACCTCGACGGCGTCAGCGCGCTGAAGCTGCTCGTGATCTGGCGACGCGACGAGAGGCGCGCGCAGCGCGTCGAACTCGTGCGGCGCTTCGTGGCGGCGTGCCGCGAACGCGGCGTCCTGTCTGTGCTCGAACCGGTCGTGCGCGCCACGCCCAGGGAACTGGATGATCGCAGCTGGGACCTCGACGTCGCCATCCGTGAGGCCGCGCGCGAGCTCTCCGTGCTCGGCCAGAGCCTGTACAAAGTGCAGGTGCCGCTCGCGGGAACCGGGGACGAGGCTGAGCAGCGTGCAGCGAGCGAGAAGCTGAACGAGGCGATCACCGGTCCGTGGGTCGTGCTCTCGCAGGGGGTCGATCGCCCGGCCTTCCTGCCCGCCGTCGAGGCGGCGTGCCGCGCAGGAGCGAGCGGCTTCCTCGCCGGGCGCGCGCTCTGGAGCGACGTCGTCGGGCATCCGGATGCGCCTCGCGCCCTGCGCGAGCTGTCCGTTCCACGGCTGGAGCGGCTCATCGCGGTCGTCGACCGCGAGGCGCGACCGTGGCGGGAGGCGTCGTGATCGCGGGGCTCCTGCACACCGTTCCCGCGCTCGCCGCGACCTTCGACGGAATGGTGGCCGAGGCCGTAACCGGCGTCGAACGGCAGCACGTCGTCGACGCGTGGATGCTCGAGACCGCGATTCGCGACGGCGTCACGCCGCAGGTGCAGGAGCGGGTGGCGGCCCACCTGGCGCACCTGAGGGAGTGCGGTGCCGACGCAGTGCTCGTGACGTGTTCCTCGATCGGTGAGGCGGCCGAGAGAGCCGGTGCCGGGATGAGCATCCCGGTGCTGCGGGTGGACGAGCCGATGGCGGCCGAGGCCGTGCGTCTCGCCGGAGCCGGAAAAGCCCTGATCGCCGTGTTCGCGACGAACACAGCTACGCTCGGGCCGACGACGCGGCTCATCGAGCGGTACGTCGCCGAGCGGGGATCGAACGCAACCGTGTCGACCACGGTCGTCGAGGAAGCGGCGGCCGCCCGTGCGAGCGGGGACGCGGGGGAGCATGACCGGCTCATCGCAGAGGCTGTGCGCCGGGTCGCCGACTCCGCCGCCGTCATCGTGCTCGCCCAGGCATCGATGGCGGATGCCGCCTCCAGCGCCGGGCTCTCCGTGCCCGTGCTCACGTCCCCGCGCAGCGGCGTGGAGCGTCTCCGGGAGGTGCTCACGTCGTGACGGAGGTCGACCTTCTCGCCTATGCCGACCGGCTCGGCGGCGACCTCGATGGTCTGCGTTCGCTGCTCGACGGGCCGTTGCGCGATTTCGCGGGGGTGCACATCCTGCCGTTCTTCGTGCCCTTCGACGGAGCCGACGCCGGGTTCGACCCCGTCGACCACGGCACGGTCGACCCCCGCCTCGGCGACTGGGACGACGTGCGCGCGATCGCGGCGAACCGAGAGGTCACGGCCGACCTGATCGTCAACCACGTCTCGAGCCGGTCCGCGGAGTTCGCTGACTGGCTCGACCACGGTGAACGGTCCGAGCACGACGGCATGTTCCTCACGTTCCACACCGTCTTTCCGCACGGCGCCACCGAGGCCGACATCACCTCGTTCTACCGACCGCGACCTGGACTGCCGTTCACGGCGTACCGGCTCGCGGATGGCACCAGGCGACTGGTCTGGACCACGTTCCTGCCCACGCAGATCGACCTCGACGTCGCGAACGAGCGCGCCAGGCACTACCTGCGCCGCATCCTCGACACCCTGCGTGCTGGTGGAGTGACGACCGTGCGACTGGATGCCGTCGGCTATGCGGTGAAGACGCCGGGCACGGACAGCTTCATGACGCAGGAGACGCTCGCGTTCGTTCGCGAGATCGTCGCCGTGGCACGCGCCGCCGGCCTTCGCGTGCTCGTGGAGGTGCACGCGCACTACACGCAGCAGCTCGCGATAGCGCCGCTCGTCGACGAGGTGTACGACTTCGCGCTCGCGCCCCTTCTGCTGCACAGCCTCGGCACCGGAACGTGCGACCGGTTGGTGGAGTGGTTGCGCATCCGTCCCGCGAACGCGGTCACGGTGCTCGACACGCACGACGGCATAGGCGTGATCGACGCCGGGCCCAGCGGCGAGCAGCCCGGTCTCATCGATGCCGACGAGATGGCCGCGATCTTCGAACGCGCACGCGTCGCCACGGGCGGCCACTCGGCGATCGCGTCGGTCGTACCCGCCTGGATGCAGTTGCCGCACCAGATCAACGCCACCTTCTTCTCCGTGCTCGGTGCGGATGCCACCGCGTATCTGCTTGCACGCGCCGTGCAGCTGTGGCTCCCCGGCAGTCCGCAGCTCTACTACGTCGGCCTGCTCGGCGGCCTCGACGACACCGAACTGTTCCGTCGCACCGGACAGGGCCGCGACGTCAACAGGCACACGTACACCGCGCCCGAGATCGACGCTGCGCTCGCGAGCACGGTGACGCGCGCCCAGCTGGCGCTCGTGCGTGTGCGCCGCAGGCATCCGGCGTTCGACGGCGACTTCGGATACCGGGTCGACGCCGACGGCGCGTTGCGCCTGGAGTGGGCCTCCGGTGATGCGCGGGCCGCGCTCGCCGTCTCGTTCGCGCCGAAGCCGGTGTTCCGCCTCAGGCTGGAGACACCGGAGGAGATCCGCGAGGCGGCCTCCGTGGAGGAACTCGCGCAGTGGGGAGCACCGGAATGACGATCGAGCAGGTCGACCAGCTCGTACAGGTCACGCGCGGCCCGGCCGAGGTCGTGATCACGACTCCCGCCTACACCTTCGGTGTCGCCCTCACAGTGCCCCGCGCGACGCTCGCCGGCGCGGACGGCGAGCTGTGGAGCGACCTCTCCCTGATCGCGAACGTCGATCGGCTGGGTGAGCCTGACGAGGCGTCCGGGCGGACCGCCGTGACCGTGGAGGAGCAGCCGCACGGCGATGTGGTGGTGCGCGTGGCGGGCGACTCGAGTGCGTGGGCGACCCGCGTGTTCGTGCTGCGCTGCACCCCGGACGAGATCCGTGCACACGTCGAGGTGACGACGGATGCCGACGACGCGCGCATCGCGGATGTCACCGTGTTCGGCGGGCAGGCGGCGCTGCCGACGGGAGCTGCGGGAACGTTCCGCTCGGGCATCCGTTTCCCGTCCCTCTTCGTGCCCACCCCGACCGAGCCCGTCCAGGTGGTGCGGCCGTCGACCAGCCAGGCGCAGCTCGGCGTCGTCGGCGACGCGGAGCCCGGCCGCCTGCACGGCATCTTCTCGCCGCCGCCGCTCGTGTTCGGGCTCGGTCGTCCCACGATCGATCCGGATGCCCCGCATGGCCCCACCGACATGCCGGTGGGTGAGTGGCTCGGCGCCTCGGTCGTGGCGCCCGTCGAGGAGCTCGGGTTCACGACCTTCCGGTACGACGCGCTGGACGGCGGATTCCTGCTGCGTCTCGCGTACGAGGGCCACACCGTGGTCGGGCCTGGCGGATGGTCGTCGCCGGAGTTCGTGCTCCGGCCGGCCGGTTCGCCGCGCTCCGCGATCATCCAGTACCGCGACGACGTCGCCCGTCACGGCTGGGCCGGTGAGCCGGGTTCGGCCGCAGACTGGTGGTACGAACCGATCTTCTGCGGCTGGGGTGCGCAGTCCGCGCTCGCCGTGCGTCTGACCCACGAGGGCGAGGACCTCGCCACGGACTCGCCGCACGGGTTCGTGCTGCCCGACAGTGTCGCGTTCGCCGCGGACCTGGCCCGGCAGGAGCTCTACGATCGCTGGCTTCTGCGCCTCGCCGAGCACGGCATCCGCCCCGGCACCGTCGTCATCGACGACCGTTGGCAGGCGGAGTACGGAACCAACACGGTCGACGAGCAGAAGTGGCCGGACCTGCGCGCCTGGATCGACACGCGGCACGCGGACGGGCAGCGAGTGCTCCTGTGGTTGAAGGCCTGGGATCCGGACGGGCTTCCCGTCGAGCTGACGGTGCAGGACGCCCACGGTCAGGCGGTCGCGGTCGACCCGTCGAATCCGGCATACCTCGACGCGCTCGTCGAGCAGGTGACCTGGATGCTCTCTCGCGACGGTCTCGACGCCGACGGCTTCAAGGTGGACTTCACGCAGCGCGCCCCGTCCGGGCGCACCCTGCGAACGCACGCGGACGGTGTGTGGGGAATCGCCGCGCTGCACCGGCTGGTGCGCACCATCCATGACGCGGCGAAGGCGGCGAAGCCGGACGCGCTCGTCGTGACGCACACCGTGAATCCGTCGTTCGGCGACGTGACTGACATGATCCGGCTCAACGACGTGCTCGTGGAATCCGTGAACGGCGACCCGGTGCCGGTGGTCGACCAGGTGCGGTTCCGCCACGACATCGCCGCGGCCGCGCTGCCGGGGCATCCGATCGACACCGACCAGTGGCCCATGCCGAACCGTCAGGAGTGGCTCGCCTACGCGCGCGTGCAGGCGGAGCTGGGCGTTCCTGCGCTCTACTATGTCGAATCGATCGACAACAGCCGCGAGGCGATCGGCGACGACGACCTCGATGAGATCGCGTTCCTGTGGCGTGGCTATCGAGCGGCACGAGCAGGTCGTCGAGAGGGGCGAGGGATGGCATGAGCGCGTTCACCGAGGTCGCCCCCGGCGTACATCGGTTCGTCGACACGTGCAACGTGTACGTCGTCCTGCCCGAACCAGGTGAGACGGCCGGCGCCATCGCTATCGACTTCGGCTCGGGGGACGTGCTCGACCGTCTCGGCGAACTCGGCCTGACCACTCTCGACGCCGTTCTGATGACGCACCACCACCGCGACCAGGGCCAGGGGCTGTCTCGCGCCGTCGAGGCGGGCATCCCGGTCTGGGTTCCGCCCGTCGAGCAGGACCTCTTCGCGCGAGCGGATGAGATGTGGTCGGCACGTGCGCTCTACAACGACTACAACCTGCGGCAGGACCGGTTCTCGCTGCTCGAACCGATCCCGATCGCCGGCACGGTGCCGGAGTACCGGACGGCGCAGTTCGGCGGCATCCGCGTGAAGACCGTGCCGACGCCAGGGCACACCATGGGGTCGGTCAGCTATCTGATCGACCGCGACGGTGGACGCATCGCGTTCACCGGCGACCTCATCTACGCGCCCGGCAAGGTGTGGTCGCTCGCCTCGACGCAGTGGTCGTACACCGAGAACGAGGGCCCGGCCATGAACGTGCTCTCGTGCCATCTTCTGCGCGACGAGGGTCCGGACATCCTGCTGCCATCGCACGGCGAACCGATGACGGATGCCGCCGCCGCGCTCGAGCTGCTGGCCGATCGGATGAGCGGGTACGTGGACTCGCGGCGCACCCGCGCCTGGGATCTGCACGACTGGCTGAAGCGCCCGTTCGTGCGGCTCACCGACCACCTGCTCCTGAATCGCACGGCCAACTCGTGCTCGTACGTGCTGCTCAGCGACGACGGTCCGGCGCTGCTCATCGACTACGGCTACGACATGTCGACGGGCTGGCCGGCCGGCACCGACCGTGCGGCCCGCCGGCCGTGGCTCGCCTCGCTTCCCGCGCTGAAGCGGGACTACGGCGTCACCGAGGTCGAGGTCGTGCTCGCCACCCACTACCACGACGACCACGTCGCCGGCATGAACCTGCTGCGCGACGTCGAGGGAACGCAGGTCTGGCTTCCCGAGAACGTCGAGCCGATCATGGCGGATCCGATGCGAACCGACCTGCCCTGCCAGTGGTTCGAGCCCATTCCGGCCGACCGGGTGCTGCCGCTCGGCGAGGCCGTGCAGTGGCACGAATACGAGATCACCACCCATCCGCTGCCCGGACACACCCTCTACGCGGCGGCGTTCGAGTTCGAGGTCGACGGGCTGCTGGTGCTGGCCACCGGAGACCAGCAGGCGGCAGACGGGCGGCTCGGCGTGCAGCGGGAGATCCTCAACTACCAGTACCGCAACCGGTTCCGCCGCGACGACTATCGCGCGAGCGCCGCGCTCTACCGGCGCATCGCTCCCGGTCTGATGATCACTGGCCACTGGCAGGGACGCGAGGTCGACGAAGACTACCTGCGCCTGCTCGAGCAGCAGGGCGACGAGCTCGCAGGCATCCACGACGACCTTCTGCCCGATGACGGCCTGCGGCCGCCGGCCGACGGAAACCTCGTGCTCGTCGAACCGTTCTATCTGCGCACGGATGCCGGGGCCTGGCTCGACTACGACGTGGTCGTCGTGAACCCCTTCGACGAGCCCCGGGATGTCGTGGCGCGGCTGGTGGTTCCGCCGGGCTGGAGCGCACCCGCACCCGCCAGCGGGCGTGCGGACGCCGGGGAGACGGTGCGGCTGCGATTCCGGGTGCGGGCATCCTCAGCGCCGGCGAAGCGGCAGCGGCTGGCCGCCGACGTCACGCTCGGTGCCACGCGGCTCGGCCAGGCCGCGGACGCGGTCGTCGACACGCTTCGTTGATCGACGCCGGGGCCTCCGGCGCGTCCAAAACAGGCAGGAAAGCGAATTCCTCCCGAGAACAGGCTGATTTGGCCTGTTCTCGAGAGGAATGCCTGTTTTCGGGACCACGGGCAGCGGTCCGACGGTGCGCGAGAACGGAGCTGTGTGAGTTGACCCGCTTGCGGAGCACGACCTACTATTTGTGGGAACGATTCCACATGATCGGCCGGGACCGGGCGATCGTGAAGCTCCGGAAGGACATGATGGCAACTGGCCCACGAGCGGTCCTCTCGCTCGACATCGGCGGAACCAAGCTGGCCGTCGCCGTCGTCACGGAGGACGGCCGAACCCACGGACTCGTCATCGAACCGACTCGTCGCGAGGAGGGTCCCGGTGTAATCGTTCCCAGACTCTTCGAGATCGGACACCGCGCCATCGCGTCGTCGGGCATCCCGGCCTCCGACATCGCGGCCGTCGGAATCTCGTGCGGTGGCCCACTCGACGCCGGCGTGCTGACCGGCCCGCTCCACCTGCCCGGATGGGTCGACGTGCCGATCGTCGACCTCGCGTCGCGCGAGTTCGGCGTTCCCGCCGTGCTGGAGAACGACGCGACCGTCGGCGCACTGGGCGAGTTCCGCTACGGAGCGGCGCGCGGCACCTCCACCATGATCTACCTCACGATCTCCACCGGCATCGGCGGGGGCGCCATCGTCGACGGACGCCTGCACCGCGGAGCCGCTGGCAACGGCGGCGAGTTCGGCCACGTCATGGTGCGCACCGGCGGCCGGCCCTGCCTGTGCGGGCGGCGCGGATGCCTGGAGTGCTACGCCTCGGGCACGTCCATCGCCCTGCGTGCTCGCGAAGCCGTCGCAGTGCGCGGGGCGGGTTCCGTGCTCGCCGGTGTTGCGGACATCCGTTCGGAAGACGTGGTCGCGGCGGCATCGGCCGGCGACCCGCTCGCGGTCGAGCTGTGGGAGGAGACCATCGACGTGCTCTCCGTCGCCATCACCGACCTGGTGAACGTCTTCGAGCCCGATCTCGTCGTGCTCGGCGGCGGGGTGACGCGGTCCGGCGACGAGCTCATCGAGCCGATCCGTGCACGCGTCGCCGCTGCAGCCATGCCGCCCGCAGCCGCGGCATCCAACGTCGTACTCGCCGGGCTCGGCGACGTGGTGTGCGTGGTCGGCGCCGGCGCAGTCGCGTTCGACCACCTCGACCGGCTCGCGAGCGGAAGCGTGCCAGTACCGGAGCCGCACCATGCCTGAGATCGCCAACGACTGGATGAGTCGCCAGCTGAAGGAGCACATCGCCGTCGCCGAAGCCGGGGAGGAGCTCGTGCCTGCGCTCCACCGGGTCGGTGCGGTGCTGTGCTCCGCGTTCGCTGCCGGGCGCATCCTCTACACGTTCGGAAACGGTGGCAGCGCGGCCGACGCGCAGCACTTCACCGGCGAGATCATCGGGCACTACAGCCGCGACCGGCGTCCGCTCGGAGCGGTGACGCTCAGCACCGATCCGTCGGCGCTGACCTGCATCGCGAACGACTACTCGTACGACGAGGTGTTCGCGAGGCAGGTGCGCGGCCTCGTGCGGCCCGGCGACGTGGTCGCCGCGTTCACCACGAGCGGCAGGAGCCCGAACGTCGTGCTGGCCCTCCAGGCGGCGAAGGCGGCGGGCGCGACCACCGTGCTGTTCGGCGGGGGCGAGGGCGGTGCCGCACGGCAGCACGCCGACCACTGCCTGCTGAGCCCGTCCACTTCGACCCCGAGAATCCAGGAGTTCCACACCTTCATGCTCCATGTGCTGTCCGAGATGGTGGATGCCTGGGCCGCCGGCGAATCGAATGACGCACTCGAGGAGACCGCACCGTGAAAGACCGCGAAGCGCAGCAGCGCGCAGAGGACTGGAAGCCGGAGGAGGACCCCGCGATGCGCGGTCCACGCGAAGCGAGCCGGAAGGAGTACGAGCCGAGCGAGGGCGCCGGCACGATGGAGAAGGCTTCGATGGACTCCGCGAACGAGCACTTCGCTCCGGTGATCGCGGGCGAGCCGCCCGCGACAGACCTCTCGACGGTCAAAGCGCCGGTCTCCAACGCGCCCTCCGGAACCCAGCCGGTCGAGCTCGAGCCGGCCCGCCGGCCGACGGCGACCCCGCAGCGCACCCTGCACATGGTCGGCAACGCCCACCTGGACCCGGTGTGGCTCTGGCCCTGGCAGGAGGGCTACCAGGAGGCGCGCGCCACGTTCTGGTCCGCCATCCAGCGCATGGACGAGTACGACGACTTCGTGTTCACCTGCGACCAGATAGTTCTGCTGAGCTGGGTCGAGGAGTCCGACCCTGAACTGTTCGCGCGCATCCAGGACCGCGTCGCCGAGGGCCGGTGGGTCAACGTGGGTGGCTGGTGGGTCGAGCCCGACAACAACCTGCCGATGGGGGAGAGCTTCGTGCGGCAGGGGCTCTACGGGCAGCGCTACCTCCTCTCCCGATTCGGCAAGCCGGCGACAGTGGGGATGAACGTCGACCCGTTCGGGCACAACGCGATGATCCCGCAGATCCTGCGCGGTCAGGGCATGGACTCCTACGCGTTCCTGCGGCCGGGGCCGCACGAGTCCGACCTCACGTCGACGCTGTTCTGGTGGGAGTCGCCGGACGGATCCCGGGTGCTCGCCTATCGCATCCCCTTCGAGTACGGCAGCCCGCCAGGGGCGATCGACTACCAGACCGAGAAGGCGATCGGCTCACTGGACCGCGAGATGGGCGACGCGATGGTGTTCTACGGTGTGGGCAACCACGGCGGCGGTCCGACGATCGCGAACATCGAGTCCATCCACCGCTACGACCGCATGGGCACCTTCGGAAGGATGACGATGTCGTCTCCACGCACCTACTTCGACGAGGTTCTCGGCCGTGGCGAGGCGTTCCTCGATGCCCTGCCGGTTCGTCGCAGCGACCTGCAGATGCACGCGAGGGGTTGCTACTCCGCGCACTCGGGCATCAAGGCGTGGCAGCGCCGCGCCCAGTTCGCGGTGCTGAACGCGGAGCGTTGGGCGGCGGTCGTCGCCGTCACCGACGGGATCGACTACCCGCGCGACGAGCTGGAGACCGCCTGGAAGCAGGTGCTGTTCAACCAGTTCCACGACATCCTCCCCGGCTCCGCCATCGAGCCTTCGTATGAGGATGCCCGCGACCAGCTCGGCGAGGCCGTCGCGATCTCCAAGCGCATCGTCACGCGTGCGCAGAACACCATCGCCCGCCAGGTCGACGTGCCCCGCGAGGACGGCACGCAGCCCGTGCTCGTCTTCAACCCGCATCCATGGCCCGTCTCGACGGATGTCGTCTTCCAGTACGGATCGCAGCGTACGGGTGTGCACGTGGTCGACGAGAACGGCGACGAGGTGGTCTTCCAGAACACGCAGTCGACCGCGACGACCTCTGATGTCTCGCGCGGTGCGGTGGTGTTCCGCGCTGAGGTGCCGGCGCTCGGGTATCGCCTGTACCGGCTGCGGCCGGGACGCGGGTCGGGCGCCGGCACGTCTCTCGAGGTCTCCGAGCGCGTGCTGGAGAACGAGCACGTGCGCATCGAGCTCGATCAGCGCACAGGATGGATCTCGTCGTACCTGCTGAAGTCCACCGGAATCGATCTCATGGCCGGCGTCGACGGTGAGCAGCACACGCAGATCACGGACGACCCGACCGACACGTGGGGCCACCGCGTCGTCTCCTACGCGTGGCCGGGCACTCCGATGGCGCTGAAGCGCATCGTGGTGCGCGAGACAGGTCCCCTGCGCTCGCGGGTGCGCATCGAGCGCGAGTGGCACGCATCCACCCTCATCGAAGAGTTCGTGCTCGACCACGACTCGCCCGTGCTGCGGGTGAACGTCACGCTCGACTGGCGGGAGCACGCGCACCTGCTCAAGCTGCGGTTCCCGACCGTGCTGAAGCAGACGACCGCGACCTACGAGATTCCGTTCGGTCACCTGGAGCGGCACGTCAACGGGTCGGAGCAGCCGGCGCAGTCCTGGGTCGACCTCACCGGCACGATCGGCGGCGAGCCCGCCGGCCTGACCGTCGTCGCGACGAACAAGCACGCCTACGACACGTCGGATGGACAGGGACCGTCGATCGGCATCACCGCCGTTCGGAGCCCGGTCTACTCGTGGCACGACCCGCGGCTCCTGGATCCCGACGGCATCTACAGCTTCCAGGATCAGGGCATCCAGAACTTCAGCTACGAGCTCGTGCCGCACGCAGGCGACTGGCGTGAAGCCGATCCGGTACGCCGAGCCCTGCTGCTCGGCAATGCGGTGCGGGCGATGCAGGAGTCGTTCCACGATGGCGTGCTGCCGCCGGTGCACTCCTTCGCCTCCGACGGCGGAGGAAGCGTCATGGTCACGGCGCTCAAGGGCACCGAGGATGCCTGCGACGCGCTGGGCGGGGCGGATGTCGTCGTGCGCGCGATCGAGACCCGCGGCGAGCCCGGCCGTTCGCGCATCCAGCTGCCGATGCTCGGACGCACCATCGAGGAGGACTTCGGGGCGTCGCAGCTGCGGACGTTCGTGGTGCCGTCCGACCCGAACGAGCCGGTCCGCGAGGTCGACCTCATCGAGCGACCGCTGTAGCAACACGGGGCGGTTCGCTGAAGCGTGCGACGCCCATGCTCAGCGGCCGAGCGGCCCGGCGTACGCCCTCGCCTGCACGGGGAGGGCCAGGTCGTCGCCGAACCGGCGCACCTGCTCGCGCAGTCCGTCCGGCTCGACCGGCCTGAACCGGTAGTGCAGCGTTCCGGTGAACTTCTGCGTCGCCTGGAAGTTCGTGAAGTGCAGGTTGTTCATCACCCAGCTGTTCACGTGCCCGACCGGGGCATCCAGTGTGCGCGCCCACTGCCCGGTGTGGAAGCCGCCGAGCTGCACGAGCGGGGCATCCGCCGACCCCCACAGCACCGCGCCGCCTTCGCCGCACACGCCGATCGCGTGCTGGATGGAGTACCAGTCCTTCGACGTGTCCGGGAGCTGCTCCGACTCCGCCGCGAACGCGGCACCGGCGGTCTCGAGCAGGAACTCGGGCTCACGGATGCCGAACGGAAACGCGACGAACACGCTCTCCGGTGCGAATTCCCCGGGTTTCGAGATCCACACGGCGAGATCGATGACGTCGAGGTCGCGGTAGAGCGTGAGCGCGTGTGCAACCTCGATCGGAGCGCGGCGATCGTCGCCGGCCACCCGGCCGGTCCACTCGATCCGAGCGAACGCATCCGTCTCGCTCACGCGCGGCGTCTCGTCCGATCGGGTGTGCGTGCGCTCGAACTCGGGGCCGGAGAACGCGGGGTTGAAGTTCTTCGGGTTCTCGAACATCGGATGCTCGCGGGTCGCCGGCACCTCCGTCACGACCGCGCCGAGCCCGTGCGGGCATCCGGGATCCACGAGCTCGCGTCCCGTGACGCTGTCGGTGAGCGAGACGACACCGCCGCGGACCGGGTCGACGATCGCGCGGTACCTGCCGGCTTCGGCGACGGTGCTCGGGATGCCGGCCGGGAGGTCGGCGGGAACGGGCAGCACGGCGACGCCGTGCGGCGGCAGGTCGGCGATAAGAGTGGCGCGACGTGACCCCACTTCGGCCTCCACCGGCTCGCGGCGGGGCCGGTCGGTGAGGTTCGCGACGAGCACGCCGTCTGCCGCACGGACATCCGTGCCGGCGGCGGCGAGACGGTAGAGCGCCTCCACCGCGAGGTCGCGCGCCTCGTCCCAGGCCGCGTAGGCGAAACCGGCCTTCGCGTTCCAGTGCGAGTGACTGAAGTGCGAGTGCGGCTTCGAGTACGTCTCCCACGAACCCCAGGTGTGCTCGCCGAAGAGCAGCAGCTGCTCGTCGACCGCGTCGAAGGCACGCGCGAGCTCGGCCTCGTCGCGAAGCCGCACCGGACCCCGGCGGTAGCCGAGCACGGTCGCGAGCGCCGGCTCGCCCTCGCCGCGTGCCCGTGCCAGGCGGAACGCCTCCCGCGCCGCTCGCGCGAACCGCCGAGCCTCGCGGTACACGGCCACCTCCCGCGCCGTGGATCCGTGTCCGTGAGACCACCAGTCGGCCCACTCGCCGCGCAGCACGGGCAGGTCGTCCGGTGCCTGGGCGATCAGGGCATCCATCGCGGCGTCCGTCGTCGAGGTGGCCATGGCACAGTCCGGATGCCGCTCGTTCCACGCGCGTACGACGTCGACGAAGAGCGCGGTCGGCCAGCGGTTGTCGTTGCCTGCGTGCACCACAGCGGTGTCGAACGGGTAGTCGTCGCGGGCATCCAGTCGCTCGACGAACCGCCGGATGCTCTCGCACGCGAGCTCCACGTCGCCGTCGACGATGCCCCACTCCTCCCCGAATCCGTAGTGGGTCGACAGCAGCGTGAAGACGCGCCTGCCCGACGGCGCCTCCCACCAGAACGCGCTGGGCTGCTCGAGCGGCGCCCGCCCGTGATCCGGGTTGAGTGCCATCAGCAGACGGTCGATGCCGGCGTCGAGCATCGCATCGGCTGCGCCCCAGGCGATGCCGTTCACGTCGCCGTGCTGCTCGGTGCGGATCGGGATGCCATGTGCTTGTTTCCCGGACAGCGCCCGGATCTCCTCGAGCGCGCGATATGCGGCCGCGAACTCGGGCGCGTCAGGAAGCTGCGTCAGGTTGAGGTATCCGCCCGTCACGCAGAGTGTGCCCTCGGCCACCTGCCGGCGGAGGCTCTCGCGTTCGGCCGGAGTGGACGTGCGCAGAAACGTCAGCACGGGGCGGGCGACCTCGAACGTCCAGCGGAACCGGTCGGGCGCATCCAGAGGCTGGTCATCCGCATCCGCGAGCCGCAGCACCTCGCGCACGATCTCGCCGTGCATCCGGTCGATGATCCGCGGGCTGTTCGTGTAGCCGACGTCGTGATGGGTGTGACCGAGCAGGAGCAGCCGGCGGATCCTGGCCATGTGTTCATCCTCGTGATGTGAAGAATGTGGCATCGTTACCACAACGAGTCTACCGAGGAGCGTGCATGAAGAACGAGCTGGCCTTCAACGGGGCGAACTATGTCGCGCGGCAGCTGAACTGGTCGATGCCGGGCGGCTGGGGGCAGGGTGTGAAATCGGCGGAGGCGTGGTTCCGGCCGGCGGAGGCCTTCGCCGAACGATTCGACGCCATGCTCGCTGAGGTCGCGGAGCTCGGCTTCACCGGATACGACCTCTGGTGCGCCCAGTTGGACAGCGAGTGGGCGACGCCGGAGCACATCGACGCGGCGCGCGCTGCCGGCCAGCGGTACGGCATCCGTCTCACCAGCTATGCCGGTGGACCGTTCGGCGAGACGGCCGAAGAGTGCGAGCGGGTGTGCGCCATGCTCGACGCGCTCGACGTGCCTGTGCTGGCCGGCTACAGCGCCTTCGCGGAGCGGAATCCGGATGCTTTCGCCGGGCTGCTGGAGAAGTACGGGCTGCGCTACGGGCGGGAGAACCACCCGGAGGGCAGTGTGGCCGAACTGTTGGCGAAGGTGGAGGGCATCCCCGGAGAGCGCGTCGGAGTCACTGTCGACACCGGATGGTTCGCGACGCAGAGCTGCGATCCGGCCGCCGCGATCCGCGAGCTGGGGCCTGCCGTCGAGTACATCCATCTGAAGGATGTTCGTGCGCCCGGCGCGCACGACACCTGCGCGTTCGGCGAAGGCATCGTCGACATCGCGGACTGCGTTCGTGCAGCGGCGGACATCGGGTACGACGGTCCGCTGTCGATCGAGCACGAGCCGGAGGAAGGCGACCCGAGGGACGCCGTCGCCCGCAGCCGCGTGATCGTGGAAGCCCTCCTCGCGGAGACGCGCTAATGGCCGTTCACCCGGTGGCGATCGTCGGTTGCGGTGTGATCGCGCAGTCGTAGGCCGCAGAGATCGACGCGGCGCACGAGCTCGAGCTCGTGGCGGCTCGTGTCTCTTCGTCGCCGTTTCTCTTCGTCGTCGCTCAATCCAGTTCGCGACTTCATTCGCGTCGTTTGGGTTTGCCGCGTGCGGTTCCGGTGGGTCGCCATTGCCCGGTGGGGTCGATCCATGCTGGTGCGCGTACGTGTGGTGCCCCGTGGATCATGCGGATGGCCCAGCCTCCGGTGTCGACGTAGTGGTGGTGGTACCAGCACAGCGCAGGCTGTCGCATGAATCTGGGTCTCGTTTCGGTGAGTCGAGCCGGTTTATTCCCTGGTCAGGGGATAATTAGGTGTGGGTGTGAATGTGCGTTCCGGGGATCTGGAT
>NZ_BAAGWY010000025.1:0-29313 GCF_054780115.1 Humibacter ginsengiterrae | reverse complement strand
CTTGCGCGCAGCGCTGGAACCCCGGATGCTGCCGAAGGCTTCAAGGCAAAAAAACGAAGAGCACCCCGCATGCGGGGTGCTGGACAGTCGGCCGCCCGCAGGGCGGCTGTCAACTGGAGGCGCTATGCGCCGATTCGTCTTGGTCTCAGTGGAAGGCTGTGCACAGGCTCGTCCTGTGTGCAGCCGGCTCTCTGGGTCCCGCTGTTCACCTGGGGCGGGTCCAGCCGGTGGGAGATGGAGCCGTCCCCAGGTGGTCAGGGGGAGGGCTACTGTTCCCCGTCACGAACCCAGAGATTCGGCTGAGCCTCGGGCTCGGCCTCAACGGGGCTGTCCGGCACCGTTGTGGCATCCTCTGGACGCTCCTGCGGCTTCGGGTTGGGCAGCACTCGGAACGGCGCCGCGGCCCCGCTCTGGACGATCCAGAAGGCCCCGTCTGAGGCGGTGCGGACATCGTTGGGGTCCACGATCCACGTGTGTTGTGCGCGAGCGCTGCGCAGCTCGTCGCCGGCGGCGGCACCGGATGCTTCCATCTGCATCTGGGTGCCGGCGAATCGCACGATGTCTTCGGGGTCTTTGGACCGTCCGATGATGAGTGCGGCTCCGGAGGAGAGTGCCCGGCGTCGGCGCACTTCGTCGTTAGATAGGCCGGCGCCGCTCTGTCCGGCGATGATGAGTCCCATGCCGGCGGATCGGGCGACCTCGAAAAGCGTCGATGCCGTGTCGCCGGCGTCGACACCGCTATCGGTCACGAGCTGCGGGAACTCATCGACCCCGACGAGCAGCGGCGACTTGTCGCCGCGCCGCAACCGGTCTGCCATGTAGTTGCGAAGGTCCATCAGCAGCAGGTCTGCGAGCTTCGCCTGCGCGCTCTCGACCGGCACGATGCTCATGATGGTGACGTCTGCGGTGCGCTCTCCGTACGACCATCCGTCGTCAGAGAGCCATTTGTCCAGCGGGCCGATGAACGTCCGAATGCTGTTATAGACCCGTTCGCCGGCGGTGACACCCTCCCGCGTCTTGGCGTTCACGACGCCGGCGTCATCGGGGCCGGCGACGTGGCTGTTCGGGTTCCTGACTCGCTCGCCCAGCTCTGCCAGGCTTCGGAGAGGGGAGTGGTACTGGATGGCCTGGAGCACACCGCGCGCTTCCAGCTCGTAGAACTCGCCGCCGGGAGCGCTCGGCCACAGCCGCATCAACTTCTCGGTGACTTGATCACCAGTGCCGGTGAACAGATTCCACGGCTCGTTGATGGTCGCGGTGAACCCGAGCGATTCGACAAGGGTCTTCAGCGCTCGCGCGTCGTCCGGATCTCCCTTCGCATCGATGAACACGATGGGCCAGCCGTACATCAGGGCGCACAGCATGAGATTGACCAGCAGAACGGTCTTGCCGCTTCCGGATTCAGCGATGACGATCGCGCGCGCGGCGGATGCCGTGCTCGGCATCACAATCGAGCGCCCGTCCTTGTGTGTCCAGTCGCGGATGCGGCGAACGTCGTAGGCCCGCTCCACCAGAGTCCGGATCGTCGCCACGTTGATGATGCCGAACTGATAGGCACCGCCGGCCACCGGCCGCGGTGCGGTGACGACCCGCGACGTGACTCCGGTGATCTTCCCGGAGCGTGGGTCGAGCTTCACCCCGACCCGACGTGCGGTGACAATATCGGCCGCACGGACACGCGCCGTCTCGATCCGTTCCTGCATCATCACGTCGTCGTGCCGGCGATCGCGGATCGTGTGCGCCAGCCGTCGACGGTAGAGCGTCAGTAGGAGCGGCACGAACAGCACTCCCGCCAAGAGGTTGAGGATGAGCCAGGGGAGTGCTGTCACCAGTAGGTGGCTCCATCCGTTCGGCTGCTGCACGATGTGCAGCAGCTCGCCCGTATGCACGAGTGGGCCGAGCTTCGACAACTCGATGAGCACAAGCACGGCGTAGAGGAGCACGCCGGCCGCGTCGAGTGCCCATCGCCAAGGCTGGACGACCCAGAACCGCGCCCGCGGAGCCAGGTAGCGGCCGCTTCGCCGGATGATGATTTCTGGAATCAGCACGGGTACGACGACGAGGCCGAGGACGCACCCGATCACCAGGCCCACGAGCTTGAAGAACTCGACTACCGCGTCCTTCTTCGGAGGAGCTTCCTCGTGGCCGCTCATTGCCCGGTCCAGAGGTTCGGGCCGGACGCCGCCTCGAGCACGGTTGACACGTACGTGTCATCGGTGCTCAGTTTCGGCCACGCCTGCTCGGCGTCAGCCCGCCATTTGCCGCGCGGGTCGAAGACGTCGAGCACTTGGATGTGTGCCTGGTCCGGTCCCTCGCGGAGCTGCCTCCGGAGCCCGCGGGCAGCGGCCGGCTCAGCGAGGTATACGACATCCGTGATGGCTTCTTCACCGCGATGCTCAGCCCACATCTTCCGGTCGACGTGGTTCTTAAGGATGTCGTCAAGACGACCGGGCGTCTTCGGCGTCAGCTCGACCTCGACCAGCACCCGCCGCCCGTATCCGATCGCAAGCCCATCGGCGCGATGTTCACCGCGCCGAGCGTCCTGACGAGACACGTAGCGGTCGGCGGACCAGGTGTATCCGTGGGCGAGGAACCTCGCCGCGGCGACCGACACGGCAACCTCGTGCCGTGTCGTTTGACGATAGAGGTTGGGTCGGGCCTCGCCCGTCCAAGCGTGGGTCGACCACAGAAGCGACCCGTCTCTGAACGTTGGCCGACCAGAGTCCACCGCCCCTACTTCCTTCATGCGCGCGACCCACCGTTGGGCCTTCCGAAGGGTTACCGGATCACGTGATCCGTTCAGCGCTCCCAGCACCCATCGCACGGCTTCCATGTCTGCGATGCGCACCGTGCCAAGCCAGTCGAGCGCGGCCTCGTCGCGATCGGTCATCTGGATCACGGTACCCCCTACCTGATCGGTTCACGCACTAGCTTAGCGCTGATGAGGAGCGATCAGCGTGCGGATCGCAGTGCAGAGAATCAGGCGGCTACGCCGTCAAATACATGTCCGCATACGCTCGTGGCCCCACCCGACGTAACCGCTCTTTCACTCTGCCTACCCAACGCTACGGGGTCTCTCCAACGCAACCAATCTCTCTACCTTCCCTCTGTTCTTCACACTCACTCTTTCTCTCTTCTGTCCTGTCCCACCGCTGACTCTTTACTTCCCAACCTCAGTCAATACAAGCAACGCGGATTGGCTGAGGTTGGGAAGCTCGCAAGGCGAGGGGTCAGCGGTGGGACAGGACAGAAGCCACCGCAGGTGGTCGTTTACCTAGTCGCGCTCAGTGTCTAGGTAAACGTCTATCAGAGTTGGGTCGCCTGGGTGCTCACTGTCTGGTTCTGAGTATCCAAGCATCCATGGGCGTTTCGCACAGTCTATGGCCGCCAGGTCGCTTCGATCGGGTGCCGACGGCGATGCTCGTGCGTTGTTCCAGCGCGCTGTGTGTTCTGTCTTGGGCGTACGCATTTGCGTCAGCTTGCTGGTCCTCACGGCCTTCGTCCGCACGCTAACGGATCTCGCCCGGGCCACCTGTCCGGGCGAGGCGTAGGTGATCGATAAACAACTAGCTGACATTGCGGCCTCCCTGGTCGCGATCGCGGCGGGTGCGTCGCATCCGGTCGCTGGCGCGCTGCGCTTCGGCGCGCATGGCCTGGATGATCGCGGCTACTTCTGCCGGGTCGTCCTGGGCCATCCGTGCGCGTAGCTCGGCCGCTTCTTCGCGATGCTTCGTGGCCTCGTCGCGCAGTTGCGCGCGGCGTCGATCAGCTGCTTCGATCGGGGTCTCAGCGCTCGGTTCGATGGCGCTGCGGAGCATCCATACCAGGTATCCGATCGGGTCGCGCTGTTCGGTTGGGTGGACCACCGTCACGTGGCCCTCCACGTTGTGACGAGTCACCGTGTCGATCAGCGCAGCAGCACTCCAACGGCTTGGATCGATGCCTGCTCGGGTCAGTGCATCGCACAAGACACCGATGTGCCGATCGCGTGCCAGCCACGGCATCCGGCTAGCGAGCAGAGCGGCGAGGCGTTGCAGCTCGAACGATCGAGGCGAGCGATCCTGCGGAACTTGGTTTCTCCTTCTCGTCCTCAGCCTCGGCCGCGCAGCGGCCGTCGAGCGCGCCTTTGCGCGCGTTGGTGATGACTTAACAACTGTTTCTTCATCATTAACTTGATCTAGGACGTGTAGGGGGGCGGAACTCACAACTGCACGAGCTGCCCGCACGAGCTGCCGCGCCCACGAGGGGATCACGAGATACCGCGTCGACGCCACAGCGCGCTGGTCCTCCGCCCCGAGTACCCGAGCCTCGGCCAGCTCGGCAAGCGTGAGCAAGTCGCGCCCGTGGCAGACCTCGATATGGAAGCCCAGATGGCTGAGAAACTGCACGCACTTCTTCACCGTGCCCGGTGAACAGTGCAGCGCATCCGCGACCGTCTGGAAGCTCACCGCGACGTTGCGGCCGGTGCTGAAGTCGGCCGCGGCCGCCAGCCGGCCGGCAACGGCGAGGAGCTGTGCGCGGCCACGGCGCCGTGAGCGCATCAGCCGCTCGATGGCCGGTTGATGCAGCGCCAGCTCGACAGCGTGCACCCACTCGGAAGGCCGGCACACCGGTACGCCAGCAAACGCACCCTCGGGCGGCCGCAGCATGAGCCCGCCACGACGAGACGGCCTGTATGCCCGGCTGCCGGGTGCAGCTGTCGTTTCGATACGGTTGCTCGGCCGCGTCGAGATACGCCGCGAGGTGGCCACTGGTGGCGTCGATCCTCGCGGCGGCTGCGCCAACGACACGCCGGGGGCGCTAACCCTATGCCTAGGGCTACTCGTACCAGTACGGGTTACTATGGTGCTACCTCCTTCGAGGCACGGAAGAGCCCTCCCGGCTCAACCGGGCTTCTCCTGGGATCGCTCAGAACCGCTTTCGTCGCCAAACTTCTGGCGGTTCTGGCACAGACTTCGGCCCGTCGCTTCCAGCGGCGGGCCTCTGGCGTTAAGGCGCGTCTATAGGCAGTCCCTCCGTGTCTGGGAACCAAACCGGGCGACCGTGAGCGTCGAGCTCGACGGTCTCGACCATCACGTCAAACAGCGCGGCCGATGAAACACCGCAGTTCTTTGCGATCTGCTCCCAGCGCTGCTTGTTCTCCCGCTCAACCGCGTATCCCAGAGATACTGGGTCCTTGCGAGTACCGCGCGGTAGTCGACGGGGAGCCATAGCGGCAGTTAACCGTAACCTTATGGTTAAGGCGAGCATTTAGTGGCGTGTCGCGCGAAGGCTGCCGCTCCCTTACAGCCGGTCGACGGCGGATGCCCAGACCCAGACTTCGTGTCGGGCGCCGTTCTGCATCGTGAATCGGATCTTCACGGCTCGTGCCGTCCAGGCGACGGCTTCGGCTTCCGGGTGGATGACGGCCTCGTGGAACCGGACGAACGCGCGGACCTTGACCGGCTCACTGGCTTCGGTGACGTGGTTGTGTGTCAGGTCGAGCTCGTCGTCGGTGAGGCTGATTGGCCGTGGCCTGGTCACGGCGACCTCCATCGCGTACTGCATTCGGCGTTCCACGTCATCGACGTAGCGTGTTTGTCCACCCATTGCCCACCCGCTGAACCGTTTTTCTGTTCGAGTCTAGAGTATGTCTCAATCGCGCCGACTCGCTATTGTGTTCTACATGTGCAGGAATGTCCGGGCACCCCGGCCGCGGATTCTGGCGCATCGGCCGTCCCGGTCAAGGGCGCTAGCGCGTCGCTGCGCGATGCAGCAGAGCTGCACCCTGGACCGGGCCTCTCGATGCGCGATCGCGCTGCTTATCGGGGATGCCCCGACAAGTGAACTGCATGGAGGTAGGACGATGAACGGAACGCCTGAGGCGATCGACCTGGTCGCGATGGAGAGGAACATGACACCACAGCCGCTGCTGTTCGAAGTCCTCGACGCGCTGGACGGTCTGGACGGCGATGCCGATGTCGCGTTCATCATGACGACCAACAGAGTGGATGTCCTCGAACACGCACTTGCAGAGCGACCAGGGCGCGTGGATCTCGCCGTCGAGATCCCCCTCCCCGCGCTCGCCGAGCGGCAGCGCCTGTTCCGCCGCTACGCCCACGACCTGCCGTTCACGGACGAAGCCATCGAAGACGCCGCAGATGCCGCAGATGGAGTCACGGGCTCGTTCGCCAAGGAACTCATCCGGCGCTGCGTGCTGCGAGCCAGTCGCCGCAGGATGCCGCCGACCGACGAGGACCTCACCCAGGAGCTCGCAGCACTCCTCGACACACGTGCGCAACTTACCCGCACCATGCTCGGCGCCCGGCCACCAACCCAAGACCCCGCACCGTCGACCTACCCCGGGAGCTACGGGTCACTCGGGTCCATGTAGCCGCCAGCGCCGTAGCGCCGGGAGAGGGATCCCTCATCCGGCAGTCGGTCTTTACTTCGAGGGGATCATCACGGAGCGGCTCGATGGGGAGAGCGAGTTCATGCCGCCGGGGTCCGGTTCGCGGCGCGGGCGCCGACAATTCGCACCGATGATGGTGCCGGCGAGGAGCACGATCAGCGCCACCCAGAGCAGCACAGAACTGGGAGCAGTGGGCAGCACGGTCAGCGCCAGGACCGCGAGGACGATGTTCACCACGGCGCTGCACACGACGGGAAGAACCGCAGCACGGTGACCAGCCGACCAGGCTTCATCCGAGGAGAACAGTGAGGGGATCCGAAGCCCGACCCACGGGTTACGCCGAATCACACCCGCCGCGCAGAGAATGATCCCGACAGCGACCGCGATGGACGCCGCACCCAGAACGATGATCCCGATCAGCACATCTCGCACAGTACAGCGCGTCGAGCTGGAACCGCAGGTGTGGTGAGCATCGACGTAGTCTCGGTGCATGAGTCGGCGACGGCAGGGTTCCTGGTTCACCTTCACTGGAAGCAACTACCTGCCGGCGACGTGGGAAGGCTGGGTACCGTTCTCGTGGGCGTTGTAGTGGTCGTCGCCGTCACGGTCATCGGCATTCTCGTATCCGGCGGTCAAGTCTTCCATTGACAGTCCGCGGCGCCGGCATGCGCCGGAGCGCGCGCAACCGGAAATCGTCCCACGAAGCGGCCCGGTGCCCGCAAGCGGATCGCCTAACGGGCGAATCGGCGGGGCGGACTGGATTAGTGCCAGGACATCCAGGTCATGATTGCGGCCAGAACCACTGCAAGGCCGCCGGCAATCAGAAGTTGCGTCTGCCGATGAGAAGCGTGTCGGTCTCCACCGACTGCCGCCCTTCCGCTCAGCTCCCGGCTACGACGCCCGTATGTCATGTCCTGAACCCCCACTCTGATGAGGAGCGTACGCCGCTCTCAAGCGCGCTAATCGAGGGCGTCGCTGCTCAGCGCGATGACGGATCCGTCAGCGTGGATGCCGACGTTGCGCTCGTGCTGAACCACAATGACCGCGGATTATGGCGCTCGATCTCGTCTTGGGTGCCGCGGCGGGTGCTGGCGTCCTGAACTTGGTGCGGTTCTTTACGACCCGGATGGGAGGATGTTGTTCGTGCGCATGTTCTTCCGACTCGGCTAGCGGTCCGCTAGCTGAACGTGGCTTGGCCCGCGGCTAGCGATGCGGGGACTGACGAGTTGTCCGTCTCCGACCGCTACCGGGAGGATTCGTCATGCCCTCTGCGCGCTTTGGCGCCGAGGAAGCCCTGTCACATGCGCTGAGAGACAACGCGCATGTGCGGGCACTCGTACGCACTACTGGCGGGATCGAGGAGCTCGCCGCCGAGGAACTACAGGAAGCCGGTCATCATGTCATCGGCCGGTCGCGTCGGCAACTCGTCGTGGCGCTGACATCGACATCCGTTATCACCCGGCCACCACGGCTGGTCGATGACCTCTTCCTCATCGCTGCCGATGTGCCCGATCCTGGGCGGCTGGCAGGTGACCTCCGGCGGCTTGCGGCATCCTTGGCGCACGCGGTCCGAACGCTGCCTGTGCCCATCGGCAGCGCGGAGTCGATCGGGGTCACCGGCTCTTTCGTCGGACGCCGCACGTTCACGAGGTACGCCCTGGAAGATGCGGTCGGCGCGGCCGTGCAGCGTGTGACCGGCGCAGAATACGTGTCCCGTGCCGGCGGGACAGTGACACCGCCCGCGGCTCGCGTGGAGCTGCGAATAGTCCTGGACGGTACGCGGGCGATCCTGGGGGTGCGCCCGTTCACTGCCCCCTTGCACCGGCGCGAGTGGAGGACCCGGACGGTTCCGGGAAGTCTGCATCCGCCTGTTGCAGCGGCCATCGCCAGGATCGCGGATATTCGGCCCGGCCACGTCGTGCTTGATCCCTTCACTGGAGCAGGGACTGTGCTTCTGGAGGCAGCCCGGATACAGAACGACGCCCACTATCTGGGAAGCGACCGTGACCGGGACGCGCTTCGCATGGCGCATCTGAACGCGGCGCAGCGACCACAGATCCAATGGCGCCCCGCTGATGCACGACAGCTCGCCCAGTTCGCCCCCCGTGCAGACCGGATCATCACTAACCCGCCATGGGGACGCCGACAGCCGATCGGTGACATCCAGCCCTACATCGATCAGTGGCGACTCACGCTGAGATGCGGCGGCATCGCGGTCGCGATCCTCAACCCAGCGCAGGCGAGAACATTCGCCCAATCCCCGCAATGGAACGTGCTCGCAGAGTTCGACGTCACCGTCGCCGGTCAGCCCGCGCGCATCGTATCCGCAACACCCATCAACGGAGCAGACCTCGGAACTTGAACATCTCGCGTGGGCCTCGACCAGGACAAAACAAAGAGAGAGCCACCACACGCGCGCAGAAGGACCGGCTTGCGTTCCTAACTGGTTCGGTTTCGAGCCGTTCGTTACCGTGCCAATCTGAGGGGATGGGATCAGATGAAGTGGCGTCGCTGTGGCCGGCTGCGGGGATCGTCGCGCGAGCAGGAGCTCTCGAGTTGCGGTGGATGGATGACGATCTGATCCTCGAACTCGCGCGATTGGCAGTGCGGGGCGTGCACGATCCGGACCGGATGCCGTTCGGCACCCCGTGGACGCGAGGTACGCCGGATCAGATCATGCGGGGCATGCTCGCCTACCAGTGGGCAAAGAGAACGGCGATCGCGCCGGGCAAGTTCCGCCTCGAATACGCCGTCCTGGTGGACGGTGTCATCGTCGGGTCGCAGGGCGCCGGCGCCAAGGACTGGGATGTCCTACACAGGGCGAACACCGGTTCATGGCTCGGCCTGGAGTACCAGGGTCGCGGAATCGGCACCCGGATGAGGATGCTCATGCTGCATCTGCTGTTCGAAGGACTCGACGCATCGGAAGCGACGTCGGGCGCATTCAGCGACAACCCCGCATCAAACGCCGTATCCCGGAAGACCGGCTATCTGAACGACGGCACGGAAGCGATTGCGCGTGAGGGGACGCCCGCAACGCTGAACCGCTTCCGGATGCCTCGCGAGCGGTGGCTCGAAGTCCGCGCCAACCACGAGACCCACCTCGGCACCCCCGTCTTACTGAAAGGGACAGAAACGCTGCGCCAGCAACTCGACCAGACACCTACCCCACGTTGACCTCGGCACCCGAAGCGGGATCCGGTTGTGTCTTTCGGCGATGACCCGAGTACCAATAATTGGTACCTTTGTCGTATGAGTCTCAACACCTCGATCAGCCTCGACGACCACTTCGCGAGCTTCCTTTCGCGAGAAGTGGCGGCGGGGCGCTATCGCAGTGCGAGTGAAGTCGTTCGTGCGGGGCTGCGTCTCCTGGAAGACCAAGAGACGCAGATGGCCGCTCTGCGCGCCGCACTCGTGGCCGGCGAGGAAAGCGGGCCCGTGCAGCCCTTCGACTTCGACGAGTTCATTGCTGCCAAGAAAGCATGACCACCTACTGGCTCACGCCGGCGGCGCGACAAGACCTCTCCTCGATCTGGGACTACACCGAACAGACCTGGGGGCCGGGTCAGGCAGAGATCTACCTCGGCGAAATCGGGATGGCATTCGAGCGAATCACCAAGGATCCGGATCGAGGACGCACCTGCGACGAGATCCGTGCGGGATACCGTCGATATGCCATCGGCAGCCACCTCGTGTTCTACGTCGTTGGCGATGACGGCCGCGTCGACATCATGCGAATACTGCACCAGCGAATGGACCCGACAAGACATATCTAGAAACCCGTGCCCACTTCAAAGAACTGGAACGCAAGCCGATCCGTCATCGTGCTCCTAGCGACGCCTTCGATGAGGACGCTTGAGAGCGGCGTACACTCCTCATCAGAGTGGGGGTCGGGAGATGACATACGGGCGTCGAAGCCGGGAACTGAGCGGAAGGGCGGCTGTCGGTGGAGATCGACACGCTTCTCATCGGGAGACGCAGCTTCTGATCGCCGGCGGGCTTGCAGTTTTCCTGGCCGCATTCATGACTTGGATGTCCTGGCACTAACCCACTTCGCCCCCCTGATTGGCCCGGTACCGGATCCCCAAGTGATGCAATTGGCCCGCGACGCGTTGCGTCGCCCACGGGGAGCAATTCCGGCACGGTCGTGGACCGCTTAAAGGTCAGGGTGACCAAGTCGTCACACCGGGAGCCTTGGGAATGCGCCGATGAGCTTACGTCGCCGAAGGGTCCACCTGTGTGGCTGTTGGTGACTGCCGCGCAGGAAATTGACCCTGGCGTTCGTACGGCGCCGGGTCAAGGCTGGCGGGATCAGAAGTCCGGTGGAATCGGGCCCCGTACTGCGTCGAACGTGTCAGAGTGTCCCGACTCGGGGTCGTCGATGACCATCGTTACTCGTATCTGCTCGTTTGCGGATCCACCGTGGTGGAAGAGATGGTGGACTCGTCCCCGCCAGTAGAACCGCATGACTTCAACATCAGATACTTCATCGCTGGTGACGCTGACTGACACCGCTGCGCGCATCCCCTTCCCCGGTGTGTAGCGAAACTCCATCCAGATGGGAGTACGAGGCAAGAAGTCCAGCCTGCGTGTCCGCGGAGGTATCGACCGTCCCGAAGCGGCCAAGGTGTGTGCGAGAACCATCTCTACCTGCCAGCCGATCTGTCGCAGCAGATAGTCCTGCAGCGACATGCCGATGGCGCCGAAGAGATCACTCTCGGCGAGGAGATCGTGGTACTCGACGCCCAGATGGGAGCCGTCAGTATTTGCGACGAGCGTCGCAAACTGACTCCACGACAGGCGCTGCTTCTCGGAACCCGGGACGATCAGCGATTGAGCATTCATCCAAGCATCGAATGGCAAGTAACGAGGCGTATGGGGTTGACCATCGCCAGGCGCAGGGTGAACGGGTAGGTTCCCGAAGGACAGCACAAGACCGTCCGAGGCGTTCAGAGTTGGTCCGCCCGATACGAACACCGCCGGCAGATTGATCCCTGCTGCGACACTGATCCTCCCCAATCCTCGGTTTCCACGGTTGGTGGTGTCCAGCAAGATGCGTAGGACGTTGGCGAGATCATCGCCCGCACCGTCTCCCCCGAGCTCGACGTCCTCGAGGGCGCGATCGAGTCGGCTCAACAAGCGCGATCCGGCGGTCACGATCTCGTCCTGGGCGCGTCTCAGAGGCATCGGCTTGTGTGAGTGCTAATCCGGCGACGCGCTCAGCGAGCGAGTAGACCGACGGTGCAGAAGACCGCGGAGACTATCAGGCTTGCGATGAGCAAGTATCGCGAGGTGGCACCGACACGTTTGGTAGCGGCGGCCGCGCCGGATTTGTCGTCCGAGATCAAGGACATGTGGTGAGCGTACTGCGGCTGGTTCTCATGGCCGAACACGTCGCGCGAAACAGGGTCCCCCACCGTGCACCAATTGCGGGCAGTCTCCGCCCAGACGATCACGGAAGACATCGATGCACGTAAGACCCGTACGATGAAAATGCACGCAAGGGCACCTTATCTGCAACACTGTTTCGCGTGCTGATCGGATACGCCCGCGTCTCAACGAATGAGCAAGACCTCACCGCCCAACGCGACGCCCTCGCGGCCCTCGGCGTGGATCCGAAGCACATCCACGTCGACCATGGACTGACCGGATCCAACCGTGCTCGCCCCGGCCTTCGCGAGGCGATGGTCGCCGTCCGCGACGGCGACACCCTCGTGGTCACCAAGCTCGATCGACTGGCCCGCTCACTGCCCGACGCGCGCGATATCGCTGAAGAACTCACGAGCAAGGGTGTCGCCCTCAGCCTCGGCGGAAGCATCTACGACCCGACCGACCCCGTCGGACGGCTTCTTTTCAATGTCCTCGGCATGGTGGCCGAGTTCGAGGCCGACCTGATCCGGATGCGAACCCGGGAAGGCATGGCTGTCGCGAAGGCCAAAGGCCGACTCAAAGGCAAGCAGCCCAAACTATCGGCCGCGCGACGCAAGTACCTGCTCCAGCTGGCCGACCATGGAGACCACACCCAGGCCGAACTCGCCGAGCTCTTCAACGTCTCCCGAACAACCATCTACCGGGAGCTTCAGCGAGCAAACGCATAACCCCGGCGGCGTATGCCGAGAATTCGGATACCGCGGGTTACCAATAGCGCTCCGATGACCCCCATTTGGGGGTCGCAGCGGAGACCGTCTGAAACGGGTCGGAACGCTCCCCCGTCTCGGGGTCGATCGACACCTCGGTGGACAGCCAGGCATCGTCCGTGAACTCCGTCGACAGGTCGGCGTCCACGTCCGGCCGGATCGGCGTCACACGCGCATCCATGGCTAGATGTTAACGAAACCCCTGTGGATAACCAACATCTATCCACAGTCCTTGCAACATCGTCTCGACGGTCAACCAGGCCGTTGAGTGGCGGCTAACCCGCGGAATTCCGCGGCAGGATGGTCGGGCTCTTGCCGGCGACCATGGCCACCCGAGGTGCACGCGTCTTCAAATTGGGAAGAGGTTCCGACTGAGCGTCGGCCTGACCTGGGAGAATGAGTACAGCCGGCTAACGACTGTGACGCCGGCACCAGCGTGACAAAGACGAAAGCCCCGGGCTGGCACCCGAGGCTTGAGTCTGTCTCGCTGGGGAGACGGGTACCCGGACAGTAGACGTCCGAGCGCTGGTTCGCTCACAGTTTACGCATTAACCGCGGCGCCGAACCCCGTGTTTCCTGGAAATACGGGGTTCGGCCCTCGGTTAGCGCACCGGGTTAGCGCCTCCGGATCAGTGTCATCACGCCCTGATTGGAGGTGGTGCCCTATGGGTCACCAGCCCAAGGTGAGCCGAGAGACCTGGATCAAGGGTGCGATTGCAGTGGGAGAAATCTTCGCTCGCTTCGTGCTCTTCTTCCTGGAGTCTCACCGGTAGCCACACAAGGGGGCCGGCCTCACGCGAGGTCGGCCCCTCCCCCTTGCCCGTCAACCGTGGTCCGTTACGGCAGAGCGGGCGAGTTCGACGCGGCGTGCATGATGCCGGTGTAGGCCCAGCCGTCCATCAGCAGCCACATGCCGCCGATGGCGAGCACGAGGCTGGTCCAGCCCCAGGCGTTGGACTGCACCGTGGTGATCAGGCCCCAGAGTGCCGAGTCATTGTAGCGGCGCTGCGCGACGAACCAGGCGACGATACCAACGAGCCCGAGTCCGATGAGGACGATGGCGCCGACGAAGATGCTGGTCGCCTCCGGCGGCTTGCCGCCGCCAAAGAGCTTGGCGGCGCTGCCGAGCAGACCGGCTAGGAACATCGGCACGATCGAGGCGACGATGAGCATGATGCCGGCCCACATCAGCCCGACCGCTGGTGCCCGATCGGTCCACTCGGCGGCGACGAAGACGCCGATCATGAGCACGAGGCCGGCGGCGAAGATCAGCCCACCGAATGCGAGAAGTCCTGCTGCGGTCATGGGGTCCCTTCCGGTGCTTGATCAGTGCTCGATGCCGAGCCGGGCGAGCGCGGCCGTCCAGTCGGCCGCGATCGCCTGCTGCGCCGCCGCGAGCGTCACCTGGTGCACGCACACGGCCTCCCTCAGCCGGTTCTCCACACTGTCTTTCGGGTTGCGTGTGCCGTGCGCGTCGGCGGTGTTGGGTTCCGGCCACAGGTTGGAGACGGCGTTGGCGCCGCCGAGCTCCAACGGCACCAGGTGGTCGTACTCGATGCTGGGGGTGTAGTGCAGGCCGTAGTCGGCCAGGCTCTCGTGCTTGGCCGGCCCGGTGTCCGACTCCGGCGGCCGCACCGTGGTCGTGTAACCGGGGCGGCAGATCGTCTGCCCGATATTCGCCTGCGTCACCGCCGGATCAACAGAGCCGGGTGTGCAGGCCGGATCAGGCAGCACCAGCCCGGTCGCACCGTCGACGACGTGCACCCGGCATCCGCCAGCGTGTAGCTGCTCGTCGACCTCGACCCGGCCGGGCGAGTGCACCTGCCGGAGCCCGGATGCCGGCGGCGGAGCCCCTGCGCTCGAGGTTGACACGTACGTGTCAACCGGGGCCGGATGCGCGCTCGCGCCGAAGACGGCGAAGCCGGCGGCGGTGACCGCCACGGCGGCCGCGGCGGCGCCGACTGCCCAGCGTGGGCCGGTGCGACGGCGGGTCATGTGCGTGCTCTCGTTTCGGTGGTGCGGTGGTCAGTGGTCGCCGGGATCGGTGAACCGGACGCGCGACTTGAGTTCTTGCTGGTGTGCCCATCGGGCGCGGGCTTGGCGCCGCCGGTACGTGGCGGCTCGGCGGCGGTCGATTCCGCGGATAATGCTCCACGCGATCGTGGCCCCGATGACGCCGGCCAGGAAGCCGAGGAACGGCGCGCCGGTTCCGTGGAGGAAGACGCTGAGCACTCCCCCCGCGATCAGGAGGAGTGCCGGCGTCAGAAGTCGGCCGGTGACGGTGCGGCCGCGCGGAGTGGTCAGGCGTCGTCCCCTGTCCGGGCGAGCTTCGGCATGACGCCGAACCGCTCGGCGCGGATCACACGGCCGTAGCGGGTGCCCTCGATGCTCTCCCACTTCTCGCTGCGTTCCCGGCCGACGACGATGACGCCGGCTCCCTTGGTCAGCTCGGACGCTGCGGCGTCGCCGAGCTGGAACCAGGCTTCGACGTAGTGGGTGGTGGGCTCCTCGTCTTCGGTCCACTTGCCGTCGCGGAGCGCGCCGGTGTTCTCGATGACACGGAACTTGGTGACGGTCGCCTTGCCTGCTTGCTGGGTGGTGGGGTCGGCTGCCAGGTGTCCCCAGATAGTGCGTTCTGCCATGATCGTGTTCCTTTCGTGAGTGGTACGTGCGTGGGCTGGTTAGAGTGCTCGGGCGATCGCGGCCGCCGCGCGGAGCCAAGCGCGTTGAGTGCTCGGCCGGAGTGCTCCGTATCGCAGCACGCCGTCGACCATCGCCGGGTCGAACGGGATCGTTGCGGCTTCGCGCGCGATGCCTTGGTAGCCCTGGGCGATGTTTGCCGCCTCGGTTGCTGCCGCTCTCTCGTCGGCCTGGTTGACGATCACGACCGCGTTCTGTGCAAGCTGCGCGGATCGTTCGTCGCGCTGGGCGAGGGCTTCCAACAGCAAGGCGCCGGCTTCCGCGTGCTCGGCTCGGGTGGTGGTGGCCACCACGAGCTGGTCGGTGTGGTCGATCATCCGACGCCACAGCGGGTCGCTTTCGTCGTTGCCGCTGTCGATGAAGATCAGCCGGTAGTACTTCGAGGCGACCTGATTGATGGCGTCGACGTCGGCCGCGGTGAGGCGTTGCTCATCGGCCAGCGCCATCGGCTTCGACCTGAGTACGTCGTACTTGTCGGTGGCCTGGTGGTGCACGAAGTACGCCAGATCGGCGCTCTGCGCGCCCGTGGCCATCAGGTCAGGTACTCGTGGCAGAAGATCGAGCAGCGTGGCCTCGTGCGGCCCTTGCTCGGTCCGCCAGCCCAAGGTTCCCCGGAATTGGTTGTTGTCCCATGCGAGTACCCCGGCGCCGCCGTTGCGGGCAAATACGGCCGACAGCAGGGCGGTGCTGGGCGTCTTTCCTGCGCCACCTTTGCCGTTCACGATCGCGATGGTGCGAGGGCCTGGCCAATGCTGGGACACCGCGGCGGTGTCGGCGCGTTCTGCACGTTCGTCGTCGCTGGGGCTGACGCGGATGCCTACGCGGGTGAGCACCCCCCGGATGCCGCGCGCCGCGGGCTCTTCGGTGGTCTCTTGCGTCAGGAAGGACTGTCGGGCAGCGCGCCGCGTCGGCAGCTCGGCCGGCGCCGACTCCGGCCCGGGGGTGGCCGACGGGGTGATGAGCGCAGTTGGTGCGGTGTCGGTCGCGGCCGCGTCGACAGGCATCGGCCGTGCCGCGGGCGGTTCTGCGATCTGTGAGGGAGCCATGGCCGGCTGTTCTTGCACCGCGGAGAGGGGAGGCACGGGCGTGACAGCCGGCCATGGCTGTTCGGGGAGCATCTGGACATGTCCTGTGGGCGCGACCGAGAGTGTGCTGTTGCCGGAGCGAGGATCGCGTGCGTGCACGGTGATCGGGCCGCCGGCGGGTGCGGCGACCTCGTGCACGATGACCTGGATGGCTTGTCCGATCACGTCTTCCAGGCTTGGGGCGGCGAGGCTGCGGGCCTGGCCGTTGATGACGAGTTGAGCGGTGCCGTCGTCCTTGGCGTCGACGGTGACAACGGGTGTCATGCGCTGGTCCCTTCTCTGGTGGTGCGGGTTGCTGAGGCGGAGCTGCTGGGCAGGTGAAGCTGGTCTGTGCCCGGCCCGAGTTGGTAATGCAGGTGGTTGCAGGTGTCGGCGAATTGATAGAGCGTTCTGAGCTGGTAGCCGTTGAGGGTGCCGCACTGGGACTGCCCTACCGCTCCCCTGGCGTTGCTGATCTGGTCGAGAAGCTGGATCGCGGCGTCGGCGTTGCCGTCGCGACCGTTCGTGATCTGGCCGCGGAGCATGTAGAAGTCGACGGCCATGCCCTTCCAGTGGAAGCTGTAAACGCCAGCGCCGGGCGTGTCTCCGGTGCATTTGCGGTTGAGGTCGCTGATACCGATCGGGGCCTCTTGCTGGGCCACGATCGCGATGACCTGGAGCAACCGGGGGTCGAGGTAGCACGAGGGGCTGCTGCCGCCCGAGCTGGCGTACGCCTGGACCTGGGCCTCGTACCTGGCATCCAGCCACTTGATCTTGCCCGTCTTCGTGAGCTGCATGATCGTCTGCGCCGACTGTGATGCGTTGCCGAGCGCGAGGGTGGTGCATCCGCCGCCGGAGCCGTATGTGAGCGCGGCGACGACCTGCTGTGCGGCGCTCCAGTACTTCGTGTAGTACGACGGATCGGCGTTGCCTTGCACGGTGTGCGCGGCCTGGCTGGGGTCCATGCTCTGCCATCCCGACTTGCCCAAGAGCGCCTTGAAGAAGAGCAACGCGCTTCCCGTGGGGTCCATCCGTACGGACAGCGGACCCCAATTGTCACGCTGTTGGAAGAGCCCACGCGAGTCGGGTCCGGCGGCGTCGCCGTGGTCGAGCACCCGGAGGGCGCTCTCCCCCATCGCGGTCATCACGGCGATGTTGATGCCGTAGGACGGTGCGCCGAGTGACGCGCCGGCGTTGATGATGAGGGCCGCGTTCTTGAGTTGGTCGCCCGCGTAGCCGGCCACTGCTGCATGGGATGCGGCGGCGGTCGGGTCGGCGGCGCCTCCTGCACAGGCGGGGTCGGCGGCCGACGCCCCGTTGTTGTGCGGGATGCCGCCGATGGCGACGATCGGGCCGACGATGATGGCCAGCAGCAGCACAGCGGCCGCGAGGATGATGCCGAACTTCAACCCGAGCAGGCGCCCACCGACACGGGCCGCGGCCGTGGTCAGTGCTGCCTGCTGGAGGTTGCCGGCCATCAGTCCTGGCCCTCCCCGTAGTAGAGGACTTTGACGCTGGACACCTGCGGCGCCGGCGCCGGCGTCATGGTCACCTGGAGCGAAGCGACGAGCGGGGGCACGCGGCCAGGATCGAGCAGAACGTCGACGGTGCCGGTCCAGCCGGCCTTGGTGGCGGCGACGTCGCGCCAGGTGTACTCCTGGATGTTCACGGAGCTGCCGCCGAGATAGGTGCCGTTGAAGAAGCCGGCGCGGGTTCCATCCAGCGCATCGACGGCGCCGGGAGCGACGTACTGCTGCCAGTCCTGCCCGGGGAAGTAGGCGATGAGCCACATGGTCGCCGTGGTCTTCGGGTCGGCGGCCGGCGTCGCAGCCGAGGTCGCGGGGGTGGCTGCTGTGGGTTGCGTCACGGGCCCCGCCGCTGCGGAGCTGGTGGCGTGTTTCGCGGGCTCGGTGTGGCCGCTCATGCCGGCGATCGTGCCGGCGACGATGATGCCCCCGAAGAACACGACTCCGACGATGAGCAGGGCAAGCGGACTCCGGGGGGCGTCGCGAGCGTCCCGGAGCTTTGCCCTGTAGCGCTCGCGCGCGTCGGCCTTCGTCTCGCGTCGTGCTGCGCGCTTCGCGTTCTTCGCCGCACGTCGCTGCTGTCGGCGCGTCGGCGGCCGCGGGTCGGCCGGCTCAGGGCCATCGAGGAAGTCGTGCGGGCTCATCGGTCGTCGCCTGCCCGATGACGGCGCAGTCGGTTCGAGACCGGGCGCGAGGCCGGCGTCCCGGTTTGCCGTGACGTCGACGTCGACCGCTGCGGAGCTGCGCTCCGTGTTGTGCCGGCCGCTGGCCGCTGGCTCGGTGTCCGGGTGCTGCTGGTCGGCCGGGTTTCGCTGGCGCGTGGCCCTGGGCGCAAGCCACCACGGCGGATCGTGGAGGGCGTCACAAGTTTTCCTGCGGCATTGCGTCGGTCGGCGTGCGCGACGCGAGCTGCGGATGTCACATAGCTCGCGGTGTTGCGGACCCATTGCGATCCGCCGCGGATGCCGCCGGCGACATCGCGTGCCGCGGTGGCGGTCCCTCGGCCGGCGGCGGCGGTTCCTCGGGCTGCCCCGCGAGTCGCTGCCGCGGTGCCTTTAGCGGTCCCCTTGACGGCCGATACTCCTCGACGTCCCGCTGCCGGGATGGCGCGGCTGGCGCTGCGGGTGACGAACGCGCCGACGAGGAACGCGCGACCGGCACCGGTTGAGTGTGCTCCGACAATCTCGGCGAGCTTGTTACGGAAACCGAAAGCGACGAACATCAGTGTGAGGGCCAGCCCCATGCTGACCATCCACCCGCTGTTGGCGGTGGCTGCCAGTAGCGCGGTGAGTATGGCGAGCGTGGCTCCGAATGTGAGTAACGCAACTAGAGTGATCAGCACCGCGCCTATCAGGGTCTCTGCCCAGGCGACGCCCCATTGCCGCAACTTGCCAGGTATCAGCCAGAGACAGGCGAAGAAGACGCCGGCGAAGAGCAGCAGATAGGTGAGGATCACCCCCGCCAGGGCGGAGAAGCCGAGTACGAGTAGCAGAGCGCAGAACACGATAGCGAGGACGAGGGCAAGCAGCACCATGCCCAGTCGTTGCGGCCATTCCTGCCCAGCAACCCACTGCCCTGTCGGGCTCTTCTTCCCAGCACTCGGATCACCGTTGCCCTCGGTGGGGTAGATCTCGTTCTGAATGATGTCTTTGCGCTTCGATGTGTCCATGCCGGCGTTGAGGATGTCTTTGCCGTACAGCTGGCAGGCCTGGACCGATCCGAACTCAACCAGGCACCAGGGCGTGGCGACCTGGCTTCGCCAGATCGAGTCCGCGGACTTGCGCAGCATCGCGTCAGAGGGCGTGTTCACGCTGTAGTCGACCGCCTTCCACGTGAAAGGCATCTTGTCGTTGGTCGAGATGGCGTTGTTGCTGGCGCTGAGAATGAGATTCGCGCCGGTATCCCGTACGGTGTCGACCCCTGTGACGAAGGTGCCCGGTGCGGATGTCAGGCCGACTGCGAGAACGCCGGCGGCGACCATCCATGCGATCTGGCTGTAGTACGAGCCTTTGACGCGGCGGCCCTCGACGTAGGCGACGAGGCCGCCAACTGCCAGGGCAGTCGGAAAGAGCCACTGGAGGACGACGCCGCTGGCGCCGCCGAGCATACTCGTGACGGCATCCGAGAGGCCGGGAACGTTGAGCGAGGAGAAGAGCCACCAGCTCAGGCCGACCGCGAGATAGACGACCAGCACCCAGAGGTATCCGAGGAGATTGACCAGCCCGTTCATGATGGTGGGTAGGTAGGTCGACCCGTCGAACGCGTTGAAATCGACGTCTGTGTCGAAGTACCACGCGCCGTATGGGTAAGTCTCAAACAGCGTCTTGGTGCCGCCCTCGCTCAGGTCGCGCAGCGGGATCAGCTCGCCGGGCTGCATCACCTGCGTCTGCTTGCACGTGTGTGTGTTGAAGCACGGCAACGGCGCCGCGGCATGCGCTGCGCTGGCGTAGATTGCGCCGGCCAGCATGATGATCGAGAAAACGATGATGAAGAGCTTGACCTGGCGGCGGGTCGGCCGGAGGCGAGCTAGCAGCTCGAGCGGCGTTGGCACGTACGTGTCAACGAGGCGGCGGCTCAGTCCGTGAGTTGTTCGCATTGCTGCTGCTCCCCGTAGTCCGATCCGGCCAGGGCAAAGCACGTCGCCTTGTGCGGCGTCGAGCCAGGTGGGTACTTCGCGTCATCGACCAAGTTGGAGGCTGTGAGCTTCCAACTCCCGTTCTGCTGCTGGTAGCCGTACGCCTTCCAGTACGTGTACGGACCGCTGGAGTTCTTGCCCTCGGTTTTCACCAGGACCGCATAGCCGCCGCGCCATGACCAAGTGTCCGCTACCGTCGCGTGATCACCGTTCGGCAGGTCTTGCGAGGCCTTCTGCACGGCGAGGTGGTCGACGGTGTTCTGGTCGGTGTTCTGGCTGCACCCTGCGAGGGCGAGCACTGCCGCGATCCCAAGCACGCCGGCGAGTGCGCGTCGCTTCATGCTGGTACCTCCGCAAGGTCCTGTCGCATGCCCTGCTGGGCACGATCGGGATTGGTGTCCAGCAGCTCCTCGATTTCTCTGCTGGGTAGGTCGACGTGTATCTGGGCAAGTTCGGTTCCCACTCGCACCAGGCAATTCCCCTTCTGGTCGCTCTCGGCGGTCTCGTCGTCCCGTGCGACTTGGGAGCGTGCCTCGGACACGTTGAGCCGGCGAATCCATGCGCGGGTCTCGTCATCGGGTTCGAGGTCGAGCAGACGTGCGAGCGCGTCTTGCTGCCCGACCGAGCGGAGCCGGAAACCAAACACCGCGGCGAGCTGTTCCACCAGTCCCTCGTGCTCGCTGATGCCGTCCGCGTCCTGGGAGTCCACGAGCAACGCAGTACCGAAGGCGCGGCCCATGCGGGCCGTCTGCCCCATGAAGTCGCGACCCTCGCTGGTCTTGAGCATGCGGTGCGCCTCGGGCACGCCGATCACCTTGGAGCGCCGGCGGAGTAGGTGCGAGCTGGACATGTAGAGGGCGTGCGTCGTCACGGCTCGCATTGCTGCGATGGTGAGCCGCTGGCTGGAGTCCCATGTCTCGGGTGGGTCGCTGTTCTCCGGCAGCGAGAGGCCGGGCATCTGGAGCACCCACAGCCCCGGGTCGGTGCGGAGGACCGGCTGGCCGACAGGCTCGCCCATCATGACGCGGCCGAGCGTGGTCTGCGCCAGCTCCACTAGCGCCTCACCGAGTTCTCGCTCGTCCGGCTCGTTGCTGTGTGCGAGGAGTTGGATGGTGGCCCATGTTGTGGGTCGCGGTGCTTGAGCAATCCGGTTTGCGGCGCGGAGCGAGAGTCTCTCCGCTGAGCCGGCCAGGTCGCGCGGTGCGAGCAATGCGAGCTGTCGCGAGACCTTCTCGGGCGCTTCCGCGATCGGCAACGCTTGGAAGAGGTCCATTGCGCCAGCGTTCGCGGCGCTCACCTGCATGAGCTGGCTGGGCAAGCCCATCCGCTGCGCCGCGTCGACCAGGCCGCCGGTGTCGCCCTTGAAGTCGAGCAGCAAGCACCAAGACTCTTTGAAGGCGGCATCGAGCAGTAGGAGCTGCATCAGGGTGGTCTTACCCTGACCAGACAGCCCGATCAGTCCGACCGTCGTCGGTTGGTCTCGCTTCGAGAATCGGGTGACGTCAAGGTGTGCGAGGCCGGGCGTGGAGCCGGTCAGGTGCCCGATGACTCCCCCGCTGGTGTCGGAGAGCGCGGAGCCGCCCCAGAACAGCGACCCGAAGAACGCCACGCCCTCTTGCACGTGGTAAAGGTCATCTACGCGGAGCTGGTCGCCTGGCAGGGTTTCCAGCCACAGCTCGCGTTGCTCATCGCTGCCCCGCGAGACCTGGATGCCGTTGTCGGCATAGTGGCCGATCACGGCGGCCACGTTCGCCTCCAGCTCTTCGTACGTGTCGCCCATAACCACTAGGCGCGGGTGGGAGCGCACGAGGATGAGCCCGTCGCGCTGAATCTCGGCGCGTAGTCCTTGGGCGACGTCGCCGGCGTCAAGGGTCTCTTCTCCGGGATCGCCTGCGCTGGTCCTGCCGGCGGAGCGGCGTTGCTCGGTGGCGAGGTCGCGGGCATCCGTGACCAGCTTGAGCGACTGGCTGCGGCTGAGCACGCGGAATCGCACGCTGGCGTCCACGATGACGGGAATGTCGTCACCGGCGGTGCCGTCGTTCGCTTCGCTGACGCGGCTGACGTCCGCGATGGTACGTAGCCACTCTCCCTCGCCTGGCGTCGACATTTCTTCGGGAAAGTCTGTGATCGGCAGGACTGCGACGTAGCCGGCGACGTTGCCTTTCTCGTCGCGAAGTCGCAGGTGGTCCGTGTACGGGTCGGCGTGCCCGTTGGTGAGCGTTGCCAGCGACGCGCCCACAATGGTGCCGTGGCGTGGCACTGCTCCCAGTGACCGGAGCTGTTCTCGTGCGATGGTCCAGCTCAGCAGCTCGGCGCTGGCCAGATGGGCGTTCAGCCGGCTGCCGCGGAGCTGGCGGCCGAGTTTGAACGCGACGTTGGCGTATCGGGACATGTCCGGCTCGCGCACCCGGTGCTGTTCGATGCCGAACGCCGGTGCCGCGAGTTGCTGGACGCCGGACGTGTCGTGCTTGGTACCTTCCGCGATTGTCACGCCAAGGAGCACGTGCCGCTGCGGGAGCTGCATGGCGTCGATTTGCTCGGCCCGCATGTCCACCCAGCGCTTCCAGTTGCCGGCGGTGTACTCGCCTTCGATGCCTTGCACATACTCGGTGCCTTCGAGGCTCGACCAGATCACCTTGAGGTGGCAGTCGGTGTCTTTCAGTGCCCGGCCGGCCACCCGGATGACTGATTGCACTTCGTCATCGAGCAGCAGCTCGGGCATGGTGTCGGTGTTGGCTGTCGGAATCTCGAACCAGGCTTCCGCCTTGGTTGCGGTGATGATCAGTCCGTCCGCGATCGCGCGATACGTCGGCGGCTTTGCTTTCCGGCCTGGCGTCGCGCCGACCATCGCCAAGAGGTTGTCGATGACCTTCATGATTTCCCCTCCCTCTTCGTGTTGCGGTTCACGATCGCGTGCAGCTCGTCGTTGCCGATCAGTCGCGCCTGCGCGTGGTTACGGATGACGCGCTGCGTCGGCTTGTCTCCGTCTACCCGTTCGCGGCCGACCCGTTCGCGGAGTGTGGGTCGCTCGCCTCGGTTGGCTTCGCGGCGGCCGAGGTTGATGATGGGCGCGCATCCCACCAGCAGAAACCGGATGTGCAGCGCGAAGGGCGTCAGCCGCATCCGCTGCGGTGTTTCCTCGTCAGGCTGGAACCCGAGCATGATCAGTGCGATCGGGGGCGCGAGGAGGATGAGCGATCCGATGTCGGGCCGCACGGCCAGGAGACCTGTCCAAATCAGAATCGGCCAGGCGATAACGAGCCAGGCGATGAATGCCAGCGCGCCTAGACCGAACTTTTTTCGGTCGATGCCCTCGCCTAGGTCGAATCCGAACAGCTCGTGCTGTTTCGCCTCGATCCGGAGGGCCTTGGTGACGGTGCGGCCGGTGAGCATCAGTGCACCTGCATCCCGAACCATGCCCCAATGGTGATGTTCCACAGGAACTTGAGCACGGCGAGCATTTGGTCGGTGAAGTAGATGAAGCCGGCGAGGATCACGGCGAAGACCAGTTCGGTGATCAGGTCGCCCCACTCCTTCTTGAGATACGCGCCAAAGGCACGGATCACGAGGACGACCAAGAAGATGTTGCCGATGATGCTCAGTGCCAGTTGCTCGAATGACATGGTGTCGTTCCTCTCTAGTGCTGTGAAGCGGTGATGGCTGAGACCTGCCACCTGTCGGTGGAGCCGGCCGTCACGCGGGTAAGGGTCAGGGCGTAGGTCGATGTGACGACTCCGCCGCTCTTGGTGGTCCAGGTGACGACGGCGCGCGCCTGGCGGGTCTGCCCGTCGCCGCCGTAGACGGTCCAGCTCGTGAGGGCTTGCAGCTCGACGGCGCCGTTGAGGCCGCTGAGTCGAGCACCGGGGGCTGCGACGGTGGACATGTCGCCGGTTGTCCCATAGACAGCGAAGAAGCTCTTTGCGTAGCTCTGTGTGCTGTTGGTGAGAGCCGAATCGGGAGTCGGTCCCTGGGTTCCAGACACGGCTTGAGCGTTCGGCAGCGCGACCAATGCCGGGTCGGCGGCAACAACCGGCCGGCCGGCCTGAACGTGGACCGGGACGGCGAGGCCCTGCCATGTCGCCGGTAGCTCGGTCCCGTTGCTGTCGAAGGGCTGCACCTTCACCGCCACCGTGACGGTGGCGTCCGTCGCGTTCTGCGGGTCGACGGCGACGGTATAGGCCGCCTGTGCGGTCTGCTTTCCCGTGCCGTCCCACTCATAGGTGGCGTCGCCGCTGATGCCGCCGAGGTCTTGACTGAGCTGAGAGGTCCGGGTTTTCGCGTGCGCGGCATCCCACGTCAAGAAGTTCATGGCGAAGCGGTCGGCGACACCGCTGGCCGCGGCCTGCGGGAACGCGGCCGCCGGGTTGCTCTTAGGCTTGGCCACCGTCGTTGTTGGCGGGAAGAACATGGCGCGGAGGCCTACCAGTACGACGATCACAAGAGCGACGATCAGGACGACTCGAAGCACCTTCCAGTACCACCGTGGCGACTCGCTGCGTTCCTGCCGCCAGGGCAGCTCTGCCCCTTCCCCGGTCCCGGTGCTGGCCTGTAGCCACGGGTTCGCGGACTGGTCGTGTTCGGTTTGCGGCAAGGTCGATTGGTGCTGCGTCTTGTCCTCTACGCCGTCGAGATTCAGCGCCCTGAGAAAAATGTTCGCCTTCGCCACTACTCCCCCAAATGGAGACATCTTCGCGTGTGGTCCCCCCGGTAGACAAACTGGCCTGCTGCCCGATCGAGGGGAGTACGCTTACTCTACCTGATCGGTAACCGATCAGGTAGAGGAAATGAGACCGATGCCTAACGATGATTTCCCCTCGGGTAACCGGCACAATGGTCGAATGTCGATTCGCCGTCAGATTCCCGACCTGCCGGCACACTTAGCCGATCTGTTCGAGGCGTTGCAGAACCCGACTCGTGTGATGGTGCTCCGTTATGTGGTAGCGCACCCGCTCGCCTCACGCATCGACGTGCAGGAGGCCACCGGCGCCGCCATTGCGCCGGTCCACCGCGCTCTGACTGCACTGGAGGATGCAGGCTACCTGACCGCGGACGTTCCCCCTGGCGAGCGTAGCGGCCGTACGGTGCGCTACAGCGCAGACCGCGGCAAGCTGAGCGCGGATGCCGGCGCGCTCTTCGGTTGGCTTGTCAGTTGACACGTACGTGTCAACTGTTCAGGGGCGGAACAGCCAGCGCAGCAACCTGACCGCGAGGCGGCACGCCCCGTAGACGACGATCAGCACCACGGCGGCGCCGCCGAGCATCAGCCAGGGCATGCTTTGCGGGTCCATCACTCCCCCTTGTGCCAAGGCGCGTTGCGTATCGCTTCCTCGATCAGCGCCCGCTTTGACCGCCCAGTGCGCGCATATTCTGCGTCGACCATGGCGGCAACTTCCGGGCTCACTCGCGTCGCGAGCTGCACGGTGAGTTCGCGGCCGCCTGCGTTGAGTTGCGGCGGCTCCGTTCGTTGAACTGTGGGCGTCGGTGCTGCCGCGGACACGCTAGGCGTGTCCTTGCCTTCGACCGGTGCCGTGGCCGGTTTGGCTGGCGTGGGTGTCGGCGGGTGGTAGTCGACGGGGTCTTGTCCTTCGTCTGCTGCCGGCCGTGGGCGTCTTGCGGGTCGGTCGAGTTGCTGACTCATCGGATCACCTTTCGCATTACTTCGGTGTAGGCGTCGCGGACGGCGTTCCCCTTGCGGTACATGCCGTACCACTCCCCCGCTAGGCGCACTTCGGGCACGATCGACAGGTGTGGCACGATCGGCTCGAGAATTGGCGCTAGTCCCTTGATCTGCTCAATCGCGTCGCTCTCCGCGTAGCTCATGAACCCGGTGCCGTCACGTGTGACGCTCACGCCGGCCTCGGTGAGGTTTGAGGGCGCCCCCATCCGCTCCCTGCTGCGCTTGAACGCCTCGATGGTGCGTTGTGCACCTGTTACCCCGTCGACGCCAGAATCGCTCGCCGTGGCGGCGTACAGCACGGTGTCGGAGGCGTGCAGCGCGCTGAGGGTGAGCGGTCCGCCTTGCCGGTTGGCGCAGTCGATCACGACAAGATCGGCGTTGAGCCCTTCCAGCGATGCTTTCAGGCGCAGCTCTGCGAAGTCGTCGCGGTCCGCCTCGCGGTTGCTGAGCCCTCGGGCGGCCGGGATGATCCGCAAGCGTTCGTGCCAGCGGCTCGCGGTCGCCAGCTCTTCAGCCCATCCGATTGGTTCGTCGCTGGCGCCGAGGATTGCGCCGACGTGCAGCCCCTCCCCTACCGGCTCAGCGCGCGTCCACTTCGTGGTAGCAGCTCGCGGGTCAAGGTCGATGAGGACGACCCGGCGGCCGTTCTCGGCGGCTGTCATCGCGAGGGACACGGCGGCCGTTGTCTTGCTGACGCCCCCGGCCTCGCTGTAGACCATCACGGTTTGCATATCGATCATTCTAGAATGCTCGCTTTCTAACTAGAGTGCTTTCTGTCTGGCGTGTTTTCTACCATGTGTTCTAGCGAGCTTTCTAGAAAGTTCGCTAGAACACGGCGGCGGGTACGGTTTCGGCGATGCCTCTTAGGCGTCCGGCCAGGTGTAGAGCGCGGGCACGTCCACGAACTGCGGGGCGCCGTCGATGAACTCTATGGTGCGCCCCGGCTTGTGAGCTTCGCCGGAGTGGGCGATGGCGGCAAGCACGAGCGAGAGTCGTTCGCGGTCGAGTCCGGTGAGTTCGTCGGCGAGGATGATGGGGGAGTCTGCTCCCAGGCTTGCGGCGATGCGCAGGAATCGCTGTTCTCCGCCTGACATGCCGCCGATGTGCTCGGGAATCGATGCAAAGTCGATCCAGGGTCGGCCGGTATCGGCGTCATGCCGCACCCATGGGCGTCCTTCGTTGGCAAAGCCGGCGCGTATCAGTAGCTCGGTCGCGGCTTCTAGCGGCAGCAGGCCGCGCGCCCATTCGCGTAGTGCGTGGTCGTGCTCGATGGTCGTGGCGGTCATTTCGGCATCCTCTCTTAGGCCTCTGACGTTCAGGCTCTTTTGACTCCTACGACCTCGCGCTGAGGTGCGGCGTGCGCGAGCTGGTGAACGCGTTGGGGGGAGAGGCCGAGGATTCGGCCCGCGTCCTTCATGGTGAGGCCTTCGGCGCGGAGGGCTTGCACTGCCGACCGGCGCAGCGCTGCGGCGTCGGCTTCGTCTCTGCGCGCTTGGTCTTCTAGGACTACTGCCTGATTCCAGGCTTCCCGCGCGGAGTCGGGAATCTCGATGGTGATATCGACATCGAAGCTGTCCGGGTCGATGTCGAACCACAACCCGATGACCTCGCGGGCCACTTCCTCGACCTCGTTGAGGTCTCGTGCCTGGCCGGCGGTGTCGGGGTCGTCTACTTTCACGAGCCACCATCGACCGTCTCGGCTCGCTGTGGCCTTGTACGTCTTGCGCTCAGCCATCGCCCTTGCTCCTTTCAACGCCAGCTCTGCGGGGATTTCGGCAGCTTCTTGATCAGCTGGCCGATGATTCCTGCACTCACCTCACCGTGACGCGGGATCGACTCTTTTTGCGACTCGTCCGGCAGTCCCCACATTTCGTGGCTTCCTTTCGCGTCGCGGAGGAACACCCAGCCGTTGTCTTTGACAACCTTGATCACGTCCCGGTGCTTCTGCGGCTTTGGCATGATCTTAGTCTACCCCCTCTAGATAGTTCCATCAAGTGCCACTAGATATTTCCGCTACACATCTTCTGGCTCGAACTCTTCGCCGCAGAGCCCGCAGATGATCGGACCAGTATCGAACACGACGAGGGATGCACGGATCTTGCGCCCGCAGCTACATACGGCGGCCTTGCCGTTGTTGTTGTTCTTGCGGCCGTCGCCGGTGCCGATGACTTCGGCGCGGCGGTAGGCGGTAATGGTCGCGTCGAGCTGGTCGACGGCGGCAGCGTAGGCGGCCGCGGTGTTGCCGGGAACGCTGGTCGTTGACCATCCGACGCTCTTGTCGTGTTCGAGGGTGAGGCCGAACTCTTCGGCGATCGCCTTGAATTTGGTGTTGTGATAGCGGCCTTGACGGCTGGTGTCGTTGATGCCACGTGCGCGAGCTGCGCCGTGTGCCGCCTCGTGGAGGAGTGTTCCGAGCACGTCGCGACCGCCACGTGAGAGGCCTTCGCCGCCCACGAATAACTCGTGCACGGCTTCCTCGCCGCGCATCCAGCGCTCGGGGGAGAAGTGGCCGAGTTTCATTCCTTTGGCGGTCGTACCTGACGCGAGCGTAACGACGACCTCGGGCACGTCTTCGTGGCGTGTGCGGATGGTTGCCCACGCTGATTCGATCGCGGCCACGAGAGGAGCGCTGATGCCGTTGTTCTTCTTCATCGTTGTCTCTCCGTTCACTGGCAGGAGTCGCAGCCGAGGGCATCCATGGGGTCGACCGGCACGACGTAACCGTCGAGGTCGTTGCGGTCGATCGCGCCGCGGGGCGCCGTGTGCTCGCACTGTGTGCAAGCTCCGGCCTCGATCGTGTGGGGGTCGGTCACGCTGCCGTGGCCTGTGAGGCGGATCACTCCGCCGTTCGATTCCGCTTCGCGGAGCACGGTGTGCATCCACTCCTCGTGTGTGGCCTGCTCGTCGTTACCGATGCTCATTGGTCTCTCCCTCTCGTCTTTTTGCCTTGAAGGCACGTAGTGCCGCGGAGGGGTGGAGGTGCGGAGCGCAAGAGACCGTGGAATACCGGACTGACTGGAGCGCAGCGGAGGGAGGGAGGATATGCCGCGAAAGCTCTTGCGCGCAGCGCTGGAACCCCGGATGCTGCCGAAGGCTTCAAGGCAAAAAAACGAAGAGCACCCCGCATGCGGGGTGCTGGACAGTCGGCCGCCCGCAGGGCGGCTGTCAACTGGAGGCGCTATG
>NZ_BAAGWY010000024.1:0-30535 GCF_054780115.1 Humibacter ginsengiterrae | reverse complement strand
TCGCCGCCTGGCAACACGCCACCAACGAAAACCAGCGGCAAGTCGACTGGCAGTTCACAACAGCCGACGCCCGCGTGAAACTCCGCCACCTATACCCATGCGTTTAGATGCGACGAGCTACTAGTGTGAGCGCATACACGTAGTCTCACCGTTGGGGAGATGGGCTCTCGGACGTACTCGCCGCTGGATGCCGGTGGCGCATTGGATGACTGGACCCCGCCCACGTCACGGCCCCGCCCACGGCACGGCCCCGCACACACCCGCCCCCCTACCGCGCCACCCACGCGCATTTGGAGCGACACGCCGCGTCGAGTAAGCTATTGCGGGTGTGCGCTCTGTGCGCGCTTGAACCGTGCCCGTCGCGACGGCGGACGAGGAACCAGCTCAATCCGAAACCACACTGTTCAGGGAGCCTTGCACTCGCGGGCTACCCCCACGGCATACCCACCAACAAAGAAGATGCCGCTGCTCTGCGGCATCCGGTGGGTCGCGATGTGAAAAGAATCATCAACGCTGTCACCGTGCAGCACAACTAGGAGAAACAGTGCCAACCATTCAGCAGTTGGTCCGCAAGGGCCGCGCGCCCAAGGTCTCGAAGACCAAGGCGCCGGCGCTCAAGGCCAACCCGCAGCAGCGCGGCGTGTGCACCCGTGTGTACACGACCACGCCGAAGAAGCCGAACTCGGCGCTCCGCAAGGTAGCCCGCGTCAAGCTCTCCAACGGTACCGAGGTCACCGCGTACATCCCCGGTGAGGGCCACAACCTGCAGGAGCACTCGATGGTGCTCGTGCGCGGCGGTCGTGTGAAGGACCTGCCCGGTGTTCGCTACAAGATCATCCGTGGCGCGCTCGACACCCAGGCCGTGAAGAACCGCAAGCAGGCTCGTAGCCGCTACGGCGCGAAGATGGAGAAGAAGTAATGCCTCGCAAGGGTCCCGCTCCTAAGCGCCCCGTCGTCGCCGACCCGGTTTACGGTGCTCCGGTCGTCAGCCAGCTGGTGAACAAGATCCTGAAGGACGGCAAGAAGTCCCTCGCCGAGAGCATCGTCTACGACGCGCTCGAGGGCGTCGCCGCCAAGAACGGTCAGGATGCCGTCGCCACCCTCAAGAAGGCGCTCGACAACGTGCGCCCCACCATTGAGGTCAAGAGCCGCCGCGTCGGTGGTTCGACCTACCAGGTGCCGGTCGAGGTCAAGCCGCACCGCGCGAACACTCTCGCCCTGCGCTGGCTCACGAGCTACGCGAAGGCCCGTCGCGAGCGCACGATGACCGAGCGTCTCATGAACGAGATCCTGGATGCCTCCAACGGTCTCGGTGCCGCCGTCAAGCGTCGCGAAGACACGCACAAGATGGCCGAGTCGAACCGCGCGTTCGCTCACTACCGCTGGTAGTTCAGCCGGAACAAAACGGCCCCGAAACGGGTTGTAACTGAACGGACGCACGGGGCGGCAGGATGCCCCTTCCCCGCCCCGCGCGCCGGCTCAGTCGGCCGGCAAATCACACCAATCTTTCTCCGGAGGAATCCCCGTGGCACAAGACGTGCTCACCGACCTGCAGAAGGTCCGCAATATCGGCATCATGGCGCACATCGATGCTGGTAAGACCACAACGACCGAGCGCATCCTGTTCTACACGGGCGTCAACCACAAGATCGGCGAGACGCACGACGGCGCCTCGACCACCGACTGGATGGAGCAGGAGAAGGAACGCGGCATCACCATCACGTCCGCCGCGGTCACGTGTTTCTGGAACAAGAACCAGATCAACATCATCGACACCCCCGGTCACGTGGACTTCACCGTCGAGGTGGAGCGCAGCCTGCGCATCCTCGACGGCGCCGTCGCCGTGTTCGACGGCAAGGAGGGCGTCGAGCCCCAGTCCGAGACCGTGTGGCGTCAGGCGGACAAGTACAACGTGCCGCGCATCTGCTTCGTCAACAAGATGGACAAGCTGGGCGCCGACTTCTACTTCACCGTCGACACGATCGTGAACCGTCTCGGTGCCAAGCCGCTCGTGCTGCAGCTGCCGATCGGTAGCGAGAACGACTTCGTCGGCGTCGTGGATCTCATCGAGATGCGCGCGCTGGTGTGGCCGGGCGACGCCAAGGGCGACGTGACCATGGGCGCCCACTATGAGATCGAGGAGATCCCCGCCAACCTCAAGGAGAAGGCCGAGGAGTACCGTCACGCTCTGCTCGAGACCGTCGCAGAGACGAGCGACGAGCTGCTGGAGAAGTACTTCGGCGGTGAGGAGCTGACTGTCGCCGAGATCAAGGCGGCCATCCGCAAGCTCACCGTGAACAACGAGATCTACCCAGTGCTGTGCGGTTCCGCGTTCAAGAACCGTGGCGTGCAGCCCATGCTCGACGCGGTCGTCGACTTCCTGCCCAGCCCGCTCGACGTGCCCGCCGTGCAGGGTCACGACGTGCGCGACCCCGAGAAGGTGCTGGAGCGTCACGCGGATGCCACCGAGCCGTTCTCCGCGCTGGTCTCGAAGATCGCCGTGCACCCCTTCTTCGGTCGCCTGACCTACATCCGCGTCTACTCGGGGCACCTCGAGTCCGGCGCGCAGGTCATCAACTCGACCAAGCAGAAGAAGGAGCGCATCGGGAAGATCTTCCAGATGCACGCCAACAAGGAGATCCCGGTCGCCGCGGTGACCGCCGGCCACATCTACGCGGTGATCGGCCTGAAGGACACCACCACCGGTGATACGCTGTGCGACCCGAACCAGCAGATCGTGCTGGAGTCCATGACGTTCCCGGAGCCGGTGCTGAAGGTCGCGATCGAGCCGAAGACGAAGGCTGACCAGGAGAAGCTGGGCACGGCCATCCAGAAGCTCGCCGAAGAGGACCCGACGTTCCGCGTCGAGCTCGACCAGGAGACCGGTCAGACCGTCATCGGCGGTATGGGCGAGCTGCACCTGGACATCCTCGTCGACCGCATGAAGCGGGAGTTCAAGGTCGAGGCGAACGTGGGCAAGCCCCAGGTGGCCTACCGCGAGACCATCCGCAAGACGGTCGAGAAGCACGATTACACGCACAAGAAGCAGACCGGTGGATCCGGCCAGTTCGCGAAGGTGCAGATCGCGCTCGCGCCGCTGGAGGTCACCGCCGAGACGACGTACGAGTTCGAGAACAAGGTCACCGGTGGCCGCGTTCCGCGCGAGTACATCCCTTCGGTCGATGCGGGCATCCAGGATGCCATGCAGGTCGGCGTGCTCGCCGGTTACCCGACGGTGGGCGTCAAGGCGACGCTGCTCGACGGTGCGTACCACGAGGTCGACTCGTCCGAGATGGCGTTCAAGATCGCCGGTTCGATGGCGTACAAGGAGGCCGCTCGCAAGGCCAACCCGGTGCTGCTCGAGCCGCTGATGGCGGTCGAGGTGCGCACGCCCGAGGAGTACATGGGCGACGTCATCGGCGACCTGAACTCACGCCGTGGTCAGATTCAGGCCATGGAGGATGCTCAGGGCGTCAAGGTGGTGCGGGCGCACGTGCCGCTGTCGGAGATGTTCGGCTACATCGGAGACCTTCGTTCGAAGACTTCCGGCCGGGCCGTCTACTCCATGTCGTTCGAGAGCTACGCGGAGGTCCCGAAGGCTGTGGCCGACGAGATCATCCAGAAGGCCAAGGGCGAGTAACACCCCAGCAATATCCCGTAACATATCCCTGATCCCCGTAGAATGTCCGGCCGGTCCATGCCGCCCGCAGCTTCTACACGAGAGTCCTGAGGAGGACCCACAGTGGCTAAGGCCAAGTTCGAGCGGACCAAGCCGCACGTCAACATCGGAACGATCGGTCACGTCGACCACGGAAAGACGACGCTTACTGCGGCGATCTCGAAGGTGCTCGCTGACAAGTACCCGTCGAACGTGAACGTCCCCCGTGACTTCGCGTCGATCGACTCCGCTCCTGAGGAGCGCCAGCGCGGTATCACGATCAACATCTCGCACGTCGAGTACGAGACTCCGAAGCGCCACTACGCGCACGTCGACGCCCCGGGTCACGCGGACTACATCAAGAACATGATCACCGGTGCCGCTCAGATGGACGGCGCGATCCTCGTGGTCGCGGCGACCGACGGCCCGATGGCCCAGACCCGTGAGCACGTTCTGCTCGCCAAGCAGGTCGGCGTTCCCTACCTGCTCGTCGCGCTGAACAAGGCCGACATGGTCGACGACGAGGAGATCCTGGAGCTCGTCGAGCTCGAGGTTCGCGACCTCCTGTCGAGCCAGAGCTTCGATGGCGACAACGCGCCGGTCGTGCGCGTGTCGGGCCTGAAGGCGCTCGAGGGCGACGAGAAGTGGACGCAGTCCATCCTCGACCTCATGGAGGCCGTCGACGAGTCCATCCCCGACCCGGTGCGTGACCGCGACAAGCCGTTCCTGATGCCGATCGAGGATGTCTTCACCATCACCGGTCGTGGCACCGTCGTGACGGGCCGTGCCGAGCGCGGTACCCTCGCGATCAACTCCGAGGTCGAGATCGTCGGCATCCGCCCGACGCAGAAGACCACGGTCACGGGTATCGAGATGTTCCACAAGCAACTCGACGAGGCGTGGGCCGGTGAGAACTGTGGTCTGCTGCTCCGTGGCACCAAGCGCGAGGATGTCGAGCGCGGCCAGGTCGTGGCGAAGCCCGGCTCGGTCACCCCGCACACCCAGTTCGAGGGCACCGCGTACATCCTGTCGAAGGACGAGGGTGGCCGCCACAACCCGTTCTACGCGAACTACCGTCCGCAGTTCTACTTCCGCACCACCGACGTCACCGGCGTGATCTCGCTGCCTGAGGGCACCGAGATGGTCATGCCGGGTGACACCACCGACATGACGGTCGAGCTGATCCAGCCGATCGCCATGGAGGAGGGCCTCGGCTTCGCCATCCGTGAGGGTGGACGCACCGTGGGCGCCGGTACGGTGACCAAGATCATCAAGTAGCTCTCGCTACGTCGATCTCGAAAGGGGTCGGGCCTTTGGGCCCGGCCCCTTTTCCGTGTTCGCCGGCCCCCCCTTCTTCAAGTACACCGCGAACGCTTGCCCCCTGTTTACGGGGTACAAAATCAACGGGTTCGTGCATGGGAAGACGGTAGTCTAGTTACCTGACAGGCCCTCATCATTGCCGTTGCGCCCGACCGGATTGGCGGCAAGAGAAGGCGTGTCGCGCTCCGAACTGTGATCGCCCTGGCGTAATCCGATCCCGTCCATGAGACGATTTTGCGGGCGGCCTTCGCGGCGAATGCCGCGTTTCGGGGAAGGTTTTGACACGTGGAGTTGCGTGATTATCTCAGGATCCTGCACAAAAGCTGGATTCTCATCGTGGTCTGTGCGCTGGCCGGTGTCGCCATCGCCGCCGGCTACTCGTTGCTTGCTACGAAGGAGTACCAGGCGAAGACCGAGTTGTACGTCTCGGTACGTGCGGGCGACAACGGCACAAGCGGCACGAGCGATCTCGTGCAGGGCACGAACTTCGCGCAGCAGGCGGTGACCAGCTACGTGAGCGTCGTCAGCAGTTCGGCCGTGCTCGATCGGGTGATCAAAGATCTCGACCTGAAGACGACGTCGGGCCAACTCGCCACGAAGGTGTCGGCGCAGTCGCCGCTGAACACGGTGCTCATCGACATCACGGTGACCGAGAACGATCCACAGCTGGCGGCGAAGATCGCCAACTCCATCGGCCAGAACACCGCATACATCGTCACCAACAAGCTCGAGAAGCCGGCCGGCGGGGTCAGCCTGGTGAACGTACAGACCGTACAGGCGGCCGTGGCACCGGATGCTCCATCGAGCCCGAAGATCCCGCTGAACGTCGCGCTCGGCCTGCTCATCGGACTGGCGATCGGTGTCGCCATAGCCGTGCTGCGCAGTGTGCTCGACACCCGCATCCATTCGTCTCACGACGTGGAGCAGGTGACGGAGCGCCCGATCCTCGGCGGCATCAGCCTCGACCCGAACGCGCAGAAGCGCCCGCTCATCGTGCACGCCGACCCGCGCAATCCGCGCGCCGAGTCGTTCCGCAGCCTCCGCACCAACCTGCAGTTCGTCAACATCGGCGAAGGCCCGCGCAGCTATGTGATCACGAGCTCAGTACCGGGTGAGGGCAAGAGCACCACCGCGGCGAACCTGGCGATCGCACTCGCCGAGACCGGCGCCAAGGTCACAATCGTCGACGGTGACCTGCGCCTTCCCAAGATCGCCGAGTATATGGGCATCGAGGGTGCGGTCGGGCTGACGGATGTCTTGATCGGTCGGGCAGAGCTCGCCGACGTGATGCAGAAATGGGGTCGGGGCCAGCTCTACGTGCTCCCGGCCGGGCGCATCCCCCCGAACCCGAGCGAGCTTCTCGGCTCACGGGCCATGTCGAAGCTGCTCGCCACTCTCACCGACACGTTCGATTACGTGCTGATCGACACACCTCCGCTGCTGCTGGTGACGGATGCCGCGGTCGTCAGCAAGATGGCCGGTGGCGCGATCCTCACGGTCGCTTCAGGGCAGACGAAGAAGAACGAGCTGGCCGGTGCGGTACGCGCGCTGGAGCATGTCGGCAGCCGGCTGGTGGGCATGGTCATCACGATGCTTCCCACCAAGGGGCCGGACTCCTACGGTTACGGCCAGTACGGGTACGGCATCGAGCACGACCTCGCTGAGGGGACCGAGCCGCCGCCACGCACCTCACGCAGAGCGGCGAGGGCATGAGCTCATTCCGCATTCTCACTGTTTGCACCGGCAACGTCTGCAGGTCGCCGCTCGCGGAGCAGCTCCTCCGCGTCGGCCTCGACGAGCTTGACGTGGTGATCAGCAGCGCGGGCACCGAGGCACTGGTCGGGCGGCCCATGGATGACCGCGCGGCGGCTTACTCGACTCAGTTCGGGGGAGACCCGTCACAGCACCGCGCCCGTCAGCTCACCATCGAGCAGCTTCGCAACGCCGACCTCGTGCTCACCGCGGCGCGTGACCACCGGCGCCGTGTGGTGGAGACCCTGCCGAGGGCATCCCAATACACCTTCACCGTGCGCGAGTTCGAACGGCTTCTGGCCACGCTGAACCTCGACGACGAGGCAGAGATCGCCTCGGCCGCCGGCCCTGCGCAGCGTGCAGCGACGCTGGTAGCCATCGCGGCGTCCAATCGCGGGGTGGCTGCTCCGCTGGAGGACCCCGCCGACGACGATATCGTCGACCCCTACCGTCAAGACGACACGATCTACGAGACGTCGGCGCGCACTACTGCGGAAGCCATCCGTTCGATCGCGTCCGCGATCCTCGCAGCAACAGCGGCATTCGCGCAGGAGTAGCTGATGGCGCGGATGAGACGAACTGGCATGCCCGGAGTGATGTATGGCCCGGGCCGAATCTGGGCCATCGCGGGGCTGATCGCCTTCGTCGTAGCGGATGCCATCCTCGTCGCCTGGGCCGTCACATCCGTTTCCGCCGCTCCGAAATCCCCGAAGGATCCGCCAGCGGTCGCTGCCACGCATCCGGCCACTGAAACCCCCACTGCCACGGCAACGAAAACGCCGGCACCCCTTCCGGCCGCAGTGGCGCCCACGCGCATGTTGGCCGCGCTCGACGACCAGGTGGCCTGGCGCGCGGCCACCGGGGCGTGCCCCGCCACACCTGCCGGTCTAGAGCTCACCACCAATGGTGGTACGACTTGGCGGGCGGCGGACGCCGGCAGTCTTTCGGGTGCGTCGTCGGTGCTGCGCATCACCGTGGCGTCCAGCACCCAAGCGGCGGCGATCACGCTCGACAAGCAGAACTGTGCGGTGCAATATATCCGCACGTACATCGCCGGCGCCAACTGGGCCACCTACAACGATCAGCTCGCCGGATCGTGGTATCTGGATCCGAGTAGCCCCACGACCGTCCACTCCCCCCAAGGAAATGTGGCTGCACCCTGCCCGACCATGGTGGGGCTCGCCGTACGAGACGCGTCGTCTGCCGCGGTGCTGTGCGCGGATCACACGGTGTATCGCACGTCGAATGCCGGCGCAGCCTGGGGCACACCGCTCACGGTTCCCGGCGCGGTAGCCGTCACGGCCTCCGCCAGCGGATACGCGACGGCCGCCACCGGCATCGAGGGGTGCGCCGGCGTCTCGGTGTCGTCACTCGACGCAGGCACCGGCGCCGCGACGACGAGCGGATGCTTCGCCACGGCTGCGCCGCAACCCGGTGCGGTGGCGATGGCGAGCGGCGGCAACACGCTGTGGCTCTGGGCGGGTGACGCGCTCGTGCGATCCGGCGACGGTGGTGCGTCGTGGCATTGAAAGAGCCCGAGGTGCGAGTCGCTCGAAAGTATCGCTGGGAGCGCAGATATGCCGCGTTGCTCTTGACCACCGACCTCGCTGCGATCGTCATCGCGGTTTCTGCGTCCCAGCTGATTCGATTCGGAGGAAACGACTCAAACCTCAAGATCGTGAGCTCGGAGGACGACTTCAGCCTTACGTTCGGATACACCGTAGTCTCTGCCATTCTCGTCGCGGCATGGATGCTTTGCCTCGACATTTTCGCGACGCGAGACCACAAGATCGTGGGCACCGGTACGACCGAGTACAAGCGCGTCGTAGACGCGACAATCCGCTTGTTCGGTGTGTTCGCGATCGTCGCGTTCCTCCTCCAAATCGATCTCGCACGCGGTTACCTGTTCATGGCTCTTCCGGCAGGGTTGCTGCTGCTGCTCTTCACGAGGTGGGCATGGCGGCGGTGGCTCATTCGTCAGCGCCAGCGGGGTCGTTACACACACCGCGTTGTGCTTCTCGGGCATCGCACGAAGATGGAGGCGATAGCGGCGGATATCCAACGCGGCAGAGCCTGGGGCCTGACTGTAGTCGGGGGCGTCACGCCTGAGGGCACGACGTCGCGTGAGCTTATCCCCGGGATCCCGGTGCTCGGAGACTTTGGACACACGATCGACGTGCTGGACAAGTGCGGGGCCGACGCGCTCGTCCTCACGGGGGCGGACGATATTGGCCCGCGGCAGATGCGTGAACTAGGTTGGCAGCTGCAGGACCGTTCGATCGACCTGATTGTGGCCCCTGCGCTCACGGATGTCGCAGGGCCCCGCATTCACGCGCGGCCCGTCGCGGGTCTTCCGCTTATCCATGTCGAGTATCCGACCTTCGAGGGCCGCAAACACGTCGCAAAGCGCGTCTTCGACATTCTGGTTGCGGGCATTCTCCTTGTCGCACTGTCACCGGTCTTCTTCATCTGTGCCTGGGCAATTCGAAGGGGTAGCCCGGGACGGGCGTTTTTCTACCAGGAACGAGTCGGCATCAAAGGTGCGCCTTTCGCCATGATCAAGTTCCGTTCCATGGTGACCGAGGCGGAAGCACTTTTGCCATCGCTTCTCGACCAATCTGAGGGCAACGAAGTGTTGTTCAAGATGAAGATCGATCCGCGCGTCACCCGCGTTGGCTCGTTCCTTCGACGATACAGCCTGGATGAACTGCCGCAACTCATTAACGTGATTCGGGGCGAGATGTCCCTTGTTGGACCGCGGCCGCCTCTCGCCCGAGAAGTGGAGCAGTATGACGCGTGGGCGAGACGACGGCTGCTTGTAAAGCCGGGAATAACAGGCTTGTGGCAGGTGAACGGTCGTTCCGATCTGTCTTGGGATGACAGCATGCGGCTCGATCTGTATTACGTAGAAAACTGGTCACTGACTAACGACTTGATCATTATGTTCCGCACCATAAGGGCCGTAATCATGGCGAAGGGGGCATACTAGTGCGCGGTCCTGCTAAAGATTCCTGCACAATTCAGGAGAAGTGTGCTGCATGGGAGTAACACCGGTTGCCGGGAGCCAGATGGTTCCGGAGTGTGGCAAGTGAACGGGCGTCGGACTGTCTTGGGCGATGGCGGCGTCACGATTTGTATTAAGTTGAGAACTGGCCCCTTACTGATGGCGTTATCGTAATGTTTCGCACGGATCGTGCCGTCATTGGTGATTACGGTGGGTATTGGTGAATCTGAATTGCCGCCGTCTCGCATGCATAGGGTCCGTCAGTAAAATCCAAACTACACAGGAGACATTCTGCCTTGACTAACCTTTCAGTGGCGATCATTGGGACGCGCGGATATCCAAGTTATTACGGCGGTTTCGAAACTGCCGTCCGCCGGTTAGCGCCCTACCTGGCAGACAGATCGTGGGACGTCCGCGTGTATGGGCGTCCCGGGGCGTCTCGCACGGATGACCCTGGACGAGATGCTCGCGTCGAGACCGTGGTGACCTGGGGTATCGAAAGGAAGTCGTTGAGCACGCTGTCATATGGACTCACTGCCGCGTTGCATGCCAAAAGGATGCGACCAGATGTTGCTCTAGTAATGAATGTCGCAAACGGCTATTGGTTGCCAATCCTAAGGGCGGCGGGTATCCCGACTCTCGTGAATGTCGACGGTATCGAATGGGAGCGAGAGAAGTGGGGACGCCTTGCCAAGATGGTGTTTCGAGGTGGCGCGCGATGGACGGCAAAATACGGCACACGCATGGTATACGACTCTCGAGAGATTGAACGTAGATGGTCGTCAGAGTTCGGAGTAGAAGGTGATTTCATTCCGTACGGAGGGGACGCGCAGGTAGTGGATCTCCCACTAGAAAGGGGACTCAGCCATCGCCGGTATGTACTTGTGGTCGCGAGATTCGTTCCAGAAAACTCGATCGCCGAGTTCTTTGGAGCAGTTCCCGCTCTCGCCGAGCACACAGATATTGTCATCGTTGGCTCGTCTGGATACGGTGATGACTTCGACGTGCAAGCTAAGGCACTCGCCAGCACGCATCGCCGTGTTACCTGGCTAGGACATATCAATGATGATCTCCGGCTCCACTCGTTGTGGCAGCACGCTGGCGCGTACTTCCACGGACACAGCGTGGGAGGCACGAACCCGGCTTTGGTGCAAGCAATGGCATGCGGTGCTCCGACAGTCGCCCGGGACACGGCATATAACAGAGAGGTCCTCGGAGAATCGGCCATGTTCGTCGAAGCGCACCCAGCGCAAATCCGGGAAGGGCTATTGCGTCTAATAGCCGACTCAGAACGAGCAGAGCGAATGAGTCTCGCGATCAAGGAACGAGCGAAGGAACGCTACTCCTGGGAGAGCGTAAATGCTAGCTATGAGGCAAGCCTTCGGGAACTCGTAGCTCAGAGTTGGAAAAGGTGATGACTATATCGTCAGAGTCACTCGCTGTTCTTTTCGACGCATACTGGATTGTCAGCGGTCCGCCATCGGGCCGTAACGTGTTGACGTCTCTCGTGGCTGCGTGGGCCGATACCTTCCCCGACGACAGAATCACGTTAGCAATCCCTCACAGCAACCACGAATTCGAATCGTTTGTTGAGCAATTCTCGCGCATTGACGTCATCAAAGTTCCTAGGCCGCGCGGAATGGTACACGGATTATGGGTTGCGCTCCGACTGGGGACTCGAGCGCGCGACTATGACGTGCTAATCACCCAGAATTTTACACCGCTATTGCCTTCGGGAAGGCACCATGCCGCATTAGTTACGTTCGTGCACGACGTTCTTTTCGTGGAACACCCCGAATGGTTCACGTGGAAGGAGCGCTTGTACTTGCAGATCGCGTCCGTAGGAGCCGGTCGGGCGGACACTATTCTTACTTCGTCTCTGTCCGAGCGAAAACGGATCATGAGGGTATGGCGTCACACAGGAGATAAGGTGCGTGCGATAGGGCTCGCCCCTCCATGGTCCCTTGTGCGAGCCAGTCCCAGCCGACCACTGAATCTGGCGCCTCATGGTGCCGGTCGCAAGTTCCTTTTGGCGGTCGGACGGATCAACATTCGCAAGAACCTTGCGAGACTCATCGAAGCGTATACAGATTCGGAAAAGCTGCGATCGGAATACGATCTTGTGATTGCCGGAGAGGCTGATGGCCGGAAGTCTGGCATAGACCCGCAGGCGATACCGGCGACCGTAAAATTCCTCGGCGCCGTGTCGGACGATGAATTGGTGTGGCTATACCAGAACTGCCGATTGTTTGTCTTTCCATCTCTGGATGAGGGTTTCGGTCTCCCCCTTGTAGAAGCGAAACACTGGGGTGCCGAGGTCGCGGCGAGTAACATCGAAGTGTTTCGTGAACTCGGCTGTGTCGACTATTACTTCGATCCTCGCTCTGTCGACGACATGCGCGAAATACTCGAGTTGGGCCTCGATGAAGTAGCTGTCAGGTCTGGCTCGCAGGTTGCATCGTCTTTCACATGGCCAGCGATTGCCGCGCGGGCGCGTGCTCGAGTAATCGAAGGGAATCGTTGATGGGCGGCGTTCTACGTTCGTTTTTTGACAAGGCCTACATGCGGTCCCGTCGGGTGGACTCAGGGTTCGACTCGAGACTAACTGAGAAACAGCTATTCGCCTTCTTGATACGTAAAGCGGGCCGACTGACTTGTGGGGTATTGAGGCTGAGAGCCTTGGCATTCGTTGCAGCATCGGCACGGTTTCGATCAAAGGAGATGTTGATTCTGGGTAAGGGAGTGTCGATCGGTGAGATGGCAATGGTCGATGCAACCTCAGTGAACGGGATTCGCCTGGGAAACGCCGTGACCATTGATACAGGTGCTGTTTTGCGTGGTTCCGGTGTCGTCCGAAATCTGGGAAACGGGATTGAAATAGGCGACCGGACCGCGATAGGCGCATTCAATTTCCTTCATGGCGGTGGAGGAATCCAGATTGGTGCAGATTGTCTTCTAGGCCCGCATGTTCAGATCTTTTCGGAGAACCATGTATCGGCCGACGCGCATCGGCCGATACGTTTGCAAGGGGAGACGAGAAGCGCCGTAATGATCGGTGACGATGTTTGGATTGGTGCGGGGAGCAAGATATTGGCGGGTGTGTCTATCGGGAACGGTGCGATCGTGGGCGCGGGTGCAGTGGTCACAAGGGACGTGCCGTCGCGAGCAATCGTCGGTGGCATCCCTGCTCGCCAGTTCGGTATGAGGGGAAAATCTATTGAGTGAGGCGCACGGGGAATCAACGCGGCCGAAACTCACGGTGGTTGTTGTCACATACAACAGCCGAGATGTGGTGGCTGACTGTCTCTCAGCGATCGGTACCGAGTCCGATAGTGAAATACAATTGATCGTTGTCGACAATGCATCTTCTGACGGCACACCCGATTACATCGAACAGCAGTTCCCTCATGTGGTTATAGTGCGTTCTAGTGTAAATCGTGGCTTCGCGGGTGGAGTGCTCGAAGGCGTGTCTTTGGCCGAGGGAGACGCTATCGGCCTGTTGAATCCAGATGCGATGGCGAGCAGGGAAGTACTTCTGAAACTCGTCAGCGAACTGGACCAGGACAAAGCGGTTGGAATAGTTGGCCCGATGATCAGCCAGCCCAATGGACGGCTTCGTATTGTCTCAGCGGGGCATATGCCAACTGCCTGGAGAATGTTCACTCACTATTCTGGTCTATCGCGTTTGGGGCGCCTCGCGCAGGTATTCGAGGGGCACTACTTGTTCCGAGACCAGGCAGTATTTGCGCGTGACGTCGACTGGGTGACAGGCGCTTGCTTGGTAATGCCTTCGGACGTATGGCGAGTAGTAGGCGGGATCGGTACACGCTGGTTTATGTACGCCGAGGATATCGAGCTGTGCTGGCGTGTGCGGGAGAGCGGCTTTCGCGTGCGAATCATCCCGGAACTGACGGTGACCCACTTGGTTGGAGGAAGTACATCCGGACATATGGAAAATATTCGTTCAGACTGGGTAACGAATCTGTATGACTTCTACGCGACTGATCTCTCACATAACGCGGTGGGGCGTTTTACGTGGCGCATGGTGGTCGGACTGGGCCTGCTGTCTCGAGCCGCGGTATACCGTTTTCGCGCGCGAACACAAGGAGAGTACTGGAAATTTGAATCCAAGAAGTTCACTGCTTATGCGCGCTCCGTGTTCCGTGAGGAATCACGGCATTGAGGAAGCAGGGGCCTATCAAGAAGGTGCAGTCGGCGAGATATTACCCCGTTGCACGGACCGCGCATCTCGAGCGCCTCGAAGGAATGCACGAAGCGGAATTCTTCTATACGTCTACAAGGGGAGATTGGGACGAAGGGCTTGCGCGTACCATGCCGAGAGTGCGGCGGGCAAGCTTCGCGCAAGTTGTCGCCCACATCTGGACCGATGATTACCGAATAATTGAAATTCCTGAGCCATTGGCAATAACTGTGCTCCCGAGAACGGTACTTATCGCGCTGTTGTTGAAATTGAAGCGGCAGATAAGGAGGGCACCAGGAACCACTGTAGTGTTTTATGCAATCGAGAATTTGGATCAAGTCGAAAAGGTTCGCTCCCGGTTTCGAGTTCCGCGCCCGCTTATTAGATGGGGGCTGAACATGGCGATCGCTCTCGTGTTTTCAGAGGCGTCCAGAGTGGTATTCGGGACAGCGGGATCGCTTCGCACATATGAATCTCAACTCGGCGCGCGGCTCTGGCGTCATCTGTTGGACAAGACGGAAATGAGGCTCATTCCGGGGTTGTCCGCGCCGGTCGGTCTGGTTCCGGAGAAGGATGCAGATCTCGCCTGTTTCCTCGGCTCATTCGAACGACGGAAGGGGATCAGTGAGCTCATGTCTGCGTGGCCGATGGTCGCACAATGCCGGCCAGGAAGTAGGCTCGTGGTCATCGGGTATGGGCCACTTGCCGCTGATGTTGAGAAGTTCGCGTTAGCGAGAGAAGACGTTTCGGTGTGGATGGGTGCAGGTCGAGCCAAGATTCGTGAGATCCTCAATTCCTCTCACTGCTTAGTGTTGCCGTCTCAGCGAAGCCCCATTTGGAGGGAGCAGATAGGGCTCCCGATATTGGAAGCACTGTCGGCTGGGTGTGAGGTGGTCACGACCTCGGAGACTGGAATTGCGCAATGGCTCAACGCTCACGGCCACCGGGTTGTCGATGCTGCAGGTCCAGTAGCTGAGCTTGCGGCGGGTATCTCGATGGCGTTGAATGACACGCGCAGTCCTGCTGCGGTGCGTGAAGCGCTGCCGGAAGTCGACGGGCGGATCGAGGCGGATCGCTGGCTGTTCGGGCAGTAGTCACCTGGGCAGATCTGGTCTGGCGGCCGATCGAATTGGATATGTTGTGTTCCTGCTCTCCGACGGGTGCGGGCTGTGCCGAGACCGGCACGGACTTAGGAGGACTCTCTCTTTATGGTTAGCAGGAATGCCGTAATTGCTCTACTAGTGGCAATTCCGCTAGTGACGGGTTGCGTTTGGCTTGCGATCGCGTACCCAACCGTCGCCGCAATTGCGGGAATAATGCTCGCCGCGGTTGTTGTGCTATTCACCATTCCGCATCGTTATGTTTTGACTGCTGCCATCAGCTGGACCGTCGTTGCCGTGGTCGCGATGCCTGTGTTCGAGATGAAAGGTGTTGATCAGCTCATCGTGATGCTCGCGTGCGCGGCGTCGGTATTGGTCGGCTTTGCTCGTACCCGCCCCGTTCATGCGCGGCCGTCTCTAGCATCATGGCTCTTCGTGGCGCTAACCGTACTATTGACACTGTCGACTCTGGCCTCACCCGTGCCGGATTGGTATTACGCTGGAGTATTTACAACTAGCGCGGTGATTGCAGTTTGCGCATCTCGGCTCAGCGAGCCGGGCAGACGCGCCGTGGAGTCCTTGATGATCGTCCTTGGGGTCTTCTTGGCGGTCTGTGCGGTGGCCGAGACCTTCGTGCTCCATAAACTCATCTGGTTTCCGCCCCCGACAGGGCTAGCGCCGCACGCCTTTATTCCTGGCGGTGTACGTGCCGAAGCGACGCTCGGGCAACCTCTCGTCTTGGGCTTCATGCTGCTGGCCGCAGTTCTGCTCCTTGTAATGCAGCACCGCTTTGGTGTCGTGCATCTTGTTTCCTTGGTGATTATGACGGTCGGCATCATCGCGACTGGTAGCGCCTCCGTGGTGCTTGTCGGTGTCGTTTCCTGCGCGCTCGCGATCTGGATGCGATGGTCCTCCCCTTTGCGGCCGATAGCACTCGCTACCGCAGTCGTTGGTTGCCTCGTGTTGCTCGCAGGAGGAATGTTTCCGAATAGCCTATTTTCGTCGATGTCAGGGGTAGACGCGTCACATCGTCTCGCATCTATCAGCGCGATACCGCGCCTACTTACAAACCAGCCATTGCCTATTGTGCTGTTCGGAAACGGCTGGGGTACGAATGCGGCGCTATATTCATCTAACCTCTTCGGTCAAAATACTTTCTACGCTATTGATAACGAGTGGGTCACTATTTTGGCACAGGCGGGCCTAGTAGGCGCCGTGCTGCTTGCTGCGCTTTTCCCCTTGGTTATGTTGCGCGGTCGCACAGCGTACGTTCCGCTTTTGATCGCCGTATTGGCCATGTTCTTTAGTTTCGACGTATTGCTGTGGGCCGCTCCTGCGCTCGTGGTGGGTTTGATCGTATCGGAGGAGTCTCGACGCAAATCGACCACTCGGCTGCCTTCTCCAACCCACTAAACACACACCTCCGGAAAGGCAGCTGTCAAGTTTTCGGTCTTTCTTGCTTTAGAGGATTACTCAGCCAACGCGGCGCGAAAGCCATCCACGCCCTTATCTGCGAAGATCCACCAAGCACTGACGCTCGGGGCCCAACCGAAACTGTCCCCTCCAGTGCAGGAAACCCTAGTGAATTTACGGGCACAGTTGCTGCCATCTCTGTCCACGTGGCCAAAGAGACACACCCTTCGCGCTCGACTTACCTGAGTCGAGGCGCCGTCTGGCAGTACCAGGCACGTTAGGCTTATCGCATACACCCGTCGACTGATAGATGAACGTGTGCACACATGAAGATACTCCATATTGGACAGTCCTACCCATTTGTTGGTTATGCAATAGACTCGTTGCACTCTCACCTCAAGGCTGATGTTGTCGCATATGTAGCCCCGCTGGGCGACAGGGCCGGGAACTTCGCGATTCCTCAAGAGCGCGCCAGACTAGAAGTGTGGCCGAAGAGCGCAATCGAGAGAAGAATCCGGGCGGCTAAACTCGCGCGAAGCGCAGATGTAATAGTCGTCCACGCTCTAAACGGCATCGCGGCACTTGCCGTCTCAGCAAACCCGAGTGCAGTATCGGTGTGGTCGGGATGGGGAGTCGACTATTACCACGACGCCTTCGGCAACCGCGACCTGCTGGGTCAGCTAACTCAAGGCGTGATCACCAAAGCTTCGGCACTCGGGACACTAAAGCAATCTGCGCTTTCTCGTCTACGTTCTCATGCTGCGCGATACATTGATCTCTTTTGTGCGCCCATTTCCAGCGACACGCAAATTATGCAACGTGCATTTCCCGCACTCCATGGCGAAGTAATTGAAATGCCTTACCTTGAGGTTGACAAGAGTGGCGAGAGAGGTTCGCCCAGCGATGGGCCCGACATTCTCGTGGGAAACTCTGCGACCCCGACTTGCAATCATCTCGAGATATTCGAAACTCTCCGCCGTCATGACCTGTCGGGACGGCGCGTAATTGTGCCCCTTACGTATGGTGAGTCGGAATATCGAGAGGCAATAATACGAGAAGGGTTCAGAATGCTCGGGTCTCAGTTCTTCCCTATACGTGAACACATGCCGGAGTCGGAGTACTTCCAGGTCATGGGTCAGTGCGGGACGGCAATATTCAATCACCGCAGACAACAAGCCGTGGGAAACATAATCATTGCGCTTCAAAAAGGCATGGCAGTCTATCTTGACGACGAGAATCCCGTGTCCGGTTGGCTTCGCGCTAATGGTTTGAGAACGTACGCAACGAAGGACCTTTGCACTTCCCCACCTCAGAATGCACTGACTGAGTATGAACACGAGCGCAATCTACAATCAATCCAAGAGATCTGGGGTCATGACGCCGTTTCCGCGAAGTACGCGCATGCCGCGACACGCATCCGCTTTCTAGCTGATCAAGCTTCCTGAGCTAGCGCGATCGGCGTAAGCCCGGGACGCGTCTGATAGCCATCCGGCGAAGGCTGGGCGTAATAGCTACTGTGCCCGCCCAGCCGACCAGGATTGAGAGCGGAGAAAGCACGAGTACCGCGAAGGCGGGACTGGGTCTTGTCACAGCATCGACCGTCCACAGAATTGATGCCGGCACGGCGGCTACAAGGATGGGAAGACAGATGTCGACCAGTTGATCACGATACCGGTATCCAACTGAGTGAGAAACAAACCAGCTGTTCGGGATGTAGGCGAATATACCAAACAGAACCATGGCCCAAAGATACGGCAAGATACCCAGGGGTAAGACAAAAACGAGTAGGCCAAGGACTATCGCCTTCTTCGTGACCTCGAGGTAGAATATTAGGCTCGATTCCCCCGCAGCTTTCATTACTGCTATGTTTACCGAGTTCGGTGGGTACATCAGGGAACCGATCATCATGACCGTGAGGTACAGCGCACCTCCACTCCAATTACGTCCGAGGAGGAGAGCGAAGACATTCTCGGCCTGAGCGGCGACCACAAGAAATACGGGAGCGCAAAGCGCTGAGGATGCGCGTATGGCCGATCGGATATAGGAAACGAACAGCTTATTATCATGGGATACAGTGGATAAAGCGGGGAACGTCACGGAAGCAATTGCATTGAATACGGTCGATACTAGTGCGCCCCGCAAGCGGTCGGCCATGAAGTATATTCCCGCTGGTGCGGCACCCACAACCGCAGCGATATATACTGCCGGCAGCCCATTCCAGAGGGTGTCGATTGTTGATGAGCCGGCTAGTGGCAGCCCAAATTTCAGCATCGAACGTGCTGTGCTTCGATCGAAATGAAAGCCAATAATGTACGCGCGCATCAACATGAGCACGACGGCCGTGGCAACAGCAGCTATGAGTGGTTGAATCGCAAGGGCAAAGACTGAGGGCGAGATCCAAGCTACAGTGACTGCTACTGCAGCACCGACCACGGACGCGGGGATCGTTACCGCGAGTTGAGTATGAAAAGCCATGCGTCGCTGGATGAGCGCTAATGGCACGCTCGTAGCAGCAGAAACCACGATCGTGACTGCGTAAAGGGGCAGAACCTCGACTAGTTGACCGTTCCCAACCAACGGCCCTAGGAGCGGGGACAGAGCCACGAGCGCAATTGCGAGTACGGTGCCAAAGCCAACGTTTAGCCACCATGCCGTTTCGAGGTCAGTCCTTGAGAGGGACGGCGCGCGGATGATCGCAGATGACATCCCAGAGTCGGCGAGGGTTGTGCATACCGCTGAGATCGTTGCCGCAACGGCAATGACGCCGAACAGTCGCGGCTCAAGCAGACGGGCTAACACAAGTTGGGTCAGAAGCGCGAGACCCTGCAGAAGCAGTGTCTGCGACGCACTCCACGCGAATCCGACTACAGCCAGGCGTCTCATCCCGCCGTTGCCGGGAGTCGGCCGCCAGCCACCGCCTTCACTCTGGTTCATGGCAAAGTCCGTCGGATACTTGAGCGCCAAGAGAGCTGACACGCAGCAGCTCTCGTGGGCCCGCTCTCAACGAATGCGTTGTCATTCACAACCGACAGGCGTGTCGTGCGAGTGATTTGGCGAGGCAATCGAACGCGTGCTCTGGAAGAGACGGAAACACTGGCAGGGAGAGGATGCGTGAATGTACCGACGCCGTGACTTCAAGCGAACCGACTCGCTCGGACTGGCAAAAAAATGGTTGCTGGTGTAGCGGCGGCGAGTAGTAAATGCGCGCCTCTACGCCTGCCGAACGGAGGTCATTGAGAACGCCATCACGCATATCGCTAGTCGGAAGTACCACGGACGCGAAGCAAACTGATGACTGCAAGTCGTTAGACGGAAAATGCCCGCTCGAGTAGGATGTGACCGTGTCATGATAACGCTGGAGATGCTTTCGACGTGCCGCGAGTGCGTCGTCGAATGTCCGCAATTGGCGGATCCCGATCGCGGCGTTCATCTCCTGGAGTTTCGCATTGGTTCCTATCATGTGTGCGCCAACCGCGCCGGAAAAGCCGAAATTTGACGCCGAAAGTAGCCTTTCAGCCAGAGACGGATCATGAGTAAGCGCAGCCCCTCCCTCGCCGATGGCAAACGGTTTTGTTGCGTGGAAGGAAAAGATCTCGCAGGTCCCTCGGTTGCCTAGCTTTTCGCCATTTGGATATCTGGATCCGAATCCGGCTGCTGAGTCGATGATGAGAGGCACGCCGTGTCTCCGTGCAAGCGCTTCCCACGCATCCACTTCACCGCCAATCCCAAACGTATTGCAATACAAGATCCCCGCGATTTGGTCGCCGTGCGTGTCAAACGCTTCGTACGCACTTTCAAGTGATGGCTGTAGGGTATCGAGATCAATATCGAGGAGAAGTGGTTCGTGGCCCGCCCATCGGATTGCATGTGCGCCAGCTGCAAAGGTGAATGATGGGAGAAGAACATATCCTGGCGCGCGCGCGCCAACGAGCTGAGACATAGCGACGGTGAGAGCCAAAGTAGCGTTGGCGAAGGTGACTGCAGTAGAATCGTCACCCACGTATTCAGCAATTCCGCGTCGGAACTCGCGTTCGCGCGGACCGAAGTTGGTGAACCAATTCGATTGCACGATTTCGTTCATGTCCGCTGCGACATCTTCGTGGCTTGGGAAACTCGGACGTATAAACGGAATGTTAAACAACACTGAGCCAATCTTTGGTACGTCGAACGAACCGCGCAGGAACACCCACGTGCATGCTAAACGGCGCGACATCACGAATCACGACGGAGCCCGCTCCGATAATCGCTCCATTGCCGATTTGAACGCCCGACGAGATGGTGGCGCCAATGCCAACAAATGCGCCCTCAGCCACCCGAGAACACCCGCCGATATTAACTCCCGGGCCTATCGTCGCAAAGTCATCGACCGTGCATTCGTGTGAAACGACTGCACCGGTGTTGATGATTACGTGCCTACCCAACGTCGCGCCCGGCATTACGACTGCGCCCGGGGCAACCATGGCCCCCTCCCCGATCGAGACGTTGCGGGAGATGGTTGCTTGCTCCGCGACGACGCGCCCGAATTGGTGCCCAGGCCAGCGACGAACGAGGTTACGCCGTGAGCCCGGGGCGCCAACTGCGGCAACCACTGGGGTCGCCCATTCGGCCTCGCCGCATGAGGTAAACGAGACAACATTGGTCGCACCACGTGAGCGTGCCACGTCTGTGAATTCCTCATCAACGGCGAAGAAGTCGATTGCTTGTGTGGCGTACGAGGCGACTTCCATGGCGTGCCCTCCAGCGCCCAACAAACCGATACCAGTCACAGGCAGTCCAATCCCTCAACGTCCCCAGAGACGGCACAGTTCGTTCTTGAGACTTCTGAGGCTTAGACAGAATAGCGCCGAAGAGGCGCACCGCAGGCAGCAGCGGAGTCCCCAGTTCGGAGCAGAAGCAACGCCGCCACGGTACGCTGCATGCGCGAGTCGAGTATCGTCCGCCGCCTCGTAACGCTTCGAGAAGGCCGTCGGGCTTCGGTCAAAGCAGGAACGTCGTCGACGCGTACGACACGATCGTCGAGACACTCGGCAGTCAAAATGCAAGGTCGTCATCGGGCGCGATCGGGCACGACCACCTCGACATCTAGGAGTGCAATGCGTCTATCGGTTGTTGGCTGCGGGTATCTCGGCGCTGTGCACGCCGCTGCAATGGCATCCCTGGGTCACGACGTCGTCGGCATTGATGTTGACGAAACGAAGGTCGAAGCGCTCTCGCACGGGCGTGCGCCGTTCTTCGAGCCGGGCCTGCACGAGATCCTCGCGGAGGGCGTGGCGTCCGGCCGGCTGACATTCACGACGAGCATCGCTGCGGCGACGGAGGCGTCGGTGCACTTCATCGGTGTCGGCACCCCACAGAGTGTTGGCGCCAATGCTGCGGATCTGCGCTACGTGGATGCCGCCATTGACGGCCTTCTGCCCTTCCTTGCGCCAGGCGACATCGTGGCAGGTAAGTCGACTGTGCCGGTCGGTACATCGGCGAGGCTCGTCGACCGAGTTGCAGCGACCGGCGCGACCCTTGTGTGGAATCCAGAGTTCTTGCGTGAGGGATGGGCGGTGCGGGATACCGTCGACCCGGACCGGCTGGTTGTCGGCGTCCCTGCGGGTGAGCATGGTGAGCGAGCCGCGGACATCCTGCGCGAGGTGTACCACACGGCAGTGGCAAAGGGCACGCCATTCCTCGTCACCGATTACGCCACAGCGGAACTGGTGAAGGTTGCCGCCAATGCCTTCCTGGCCACCAAGATCTCGTTCATCAACGCGATGGCCGAAATCGCGGAAGCGACAGGTGCCGACGTGACTCAACTCGCTGATGCGATCGGATACGACGCGCGGATCGGTCGGCGCTTTCTCGGAGCAGGTATTGGTTTCGGTGGCGGCTGTCTCCCGAAAGACATCCGGGCGTTCTCAGCTCGAGCCGAAGAACTCGGGCGCGCCGAATCCGTCGCGTTCCTTCGCGAGGTTGATGCCATCAACCTTCGGCGTCGTGAACGGGCCGCGGAACTCCTGGTCGGCGCCTTCGACGGCCTGGTGTTGGGCAAGAAGGTGGCGGTGCTCGGTGCCGCGTTCAAGCCGCACAGCGATGACGTGCGGGACTCACCGGCGCTCGATGTGGCCGCGAAGCTAAAGGGACTTGGCGCTGACGTCGTGGTAACCGACCCGCAAGCACTCGCGAATGCGGCCCGCACGCATCCGCAACTCACCTACACCGAGTCGCTCGATCAGGCGCTTCGGGGTGCCGACGCCGTGATCGTCGTAACCGAGTGGGACGAGTACCGGAGGCACCTCTCACCCGAGCACGCCGCCTCGCTGGCAAGTGGGCGAGTGATTGTTGATGGACGGAACTGCCTCGATCGCGAGGCGTGGCGGGCGGCGGGGTGGACGTACCTCGGAATGGGGCGACCGTAGGCGATCGCTCCGGGCGAGATCGCAGGTTACTCCTCAGGATTGCTGCTTGACTTGAGCGATGCCCGACACGCACCCGACCCGGCGTGAACGCCGTGAGCGCGAGCGCGCCGATTTGCCTGGCACCAAGCGCCGCCGCCCGCTGCTGAAGAGCGCGCGCCTGTGGGTGCCGGTCGGCATCGTGGTCGTGCTGGTCGGGATCGGAGTCGTTGCGCTCATCCTGACGCCCAAGGCGCTGCAGGCGAAGAACGAGCTCGAGGCGGCCATCCCGCTCGCACACCAGGTCGAGACCGACATGCTTGCCACCGACACCAAGGGTGCTCAGGTGGCCGCCATGAGCATGCAGGAGCACACGCAGAAGGCTGCGCAGGCGACCGACGGCACGCTGTGGCGCTCGGTCGAGTGGATACCCGTCATCGGACCGAACATGCACGCCGTGCGGGTCGCAGCAGACTCGGCGAACCGGCTGGCGACGGATGCCGTGGTGCCGGCATCCGCTCTCACTCTGGAGTCGTTCAAGCCGCACGGCGGTCGCATCGACGTGAAGGCGATCGCGAACCTCACCGACACCATCAACCGGGCGGCGAACGCCGTCTCGGCGGCAAAGACCGATCTGGGCACGATCGATCGGTCCGCACTGATCGCTCAGGTGAAGTCCGGCGTCGACAAGCTCACGACCGCGCTCGACCAGGTGGAGCCTCAGCTCAAGGGTGTGCAGACTGCGGTGAAGGTGCTGCCGCAGGCGCTCGGCGAAGACGGGCCGAAGCATTACCTGATGCTGTTCGAGAACAACGCCGAGACCCGTGGATGGGCCGGCAACCCCGCTGCGCTGCTGCTCGTGACGGTGAACGACGGGGCGATCTCTATCGATGATCAGGCATCCAGCTCCGACTTCAAGAACGGCCTGCCGAACCCGATCATCCCGCTCGATCCGTCGATGGAGGCGCTGTACGGGTCGAAGATCGGCCGCTACGTGCAAGACGTCACCACGCCCGCCGACTTTCCCTACACCGCACAGCTCGCCAGTGCGTTCTGGAAGCAGCGCTCCAGCACACCGATCGACGGCGTCATGTCGTTCGATCCGGTGGCGCTCAGCTACCTGCTCAAGGCGACCGGGCCGATCACTCTGCCCACCGGTGACGTGGTGAACAGCGACAACGCGGTTCCGCTGTTCCTGAACCAGGTGTACTTCCGCTACAGCGACCCGAAGGTGCAGGATGCCTTCTTCGCGTCGGCTGCGGCATCCATCTTCACCGCGGTTCAGGGCGGCAACTTCAGCGCCAAGTCGCTGCTGGACTCGCTGAGCCAGTCGGTGAACGAGCACCGCCTGCTGTTCTGGAGCTCGGATGCCGCCGTCGAGAAGCTCATCGCGGGCACGCCGCTTGCGGGCACGCTGCCGGTGAGCAACGGCACAGACACCGGGGTCGGGGTGTTCTTCAACGACACCACGGGCGCGAAGATGGACTACTACCTGTATCCGTCCATCGCGGTCACGAGCGACCAGTGCACCGCGTCGACGCCGACGCTGACCAGCAGCGTGGTGCTCGAGTCGAAGGCGCCGGCGGATGCTGCCAAGTCGCTTCCGGCATACATCCTGGGCATCTTCTACGGGGGTCGCACCGCTGTGGATGTCACGCTGTACGGCACCGTCGGCGGCACCATGAGTGACTTCAAGGTGGATGGCCAAGCGGTCACGCCTACCTACACCGGGGAGAACCTCGGGCGCCCGGCGGCGAAGATCTCGGTGCTGCTGTCGCCGGGGCAGAAGCTCACGGTCAGCTACACGATGAAGGGCTCAGCGGGAACGTACGGGCCGCTGAAAGTGTTCACCACCGGGATGCCGCACCCCACGCCGATCGCGCTCACGACGCCGGGGTGTGCGGCGGGGAAGCAGTAGGCCGCGCATCCACGCTGAGCCGTGCGCTGCGTGCGGTGCGCTGCGAGCGGTGCGCTGCGTGCGGTGAGCCCCGAGCGGTGCGCTGCGTGCGTGCACCAGCAGCAGCTCACGGCCTCGCTCAGGCTGCGTCGGTCACCGGCTTGCGACCCGGGAACACCACCCAGTGGTAGAGCCCGAAGCGCACGATCACCACGATGCCGATGCTCACGATATTCACGAGGTTGACGACCAGACCGCCCCGGCCGAGCCACGAGTCGCCGGCCCACACGATCACCGCACCCAGCACCGTGCAGATGCCGTTCACGATCAGAAACAGCACGGCCTCGCGCAGCCGTCCATGTCGGCCGCGATTGCGGAACGCCCATTCCCGGTTTCCGAAGTACGCGTTGATCAGCGCGATCAACGACGAAGCGATCTTCGCCCACACGGGACTCCAACCGAACACCAGGAAAAAGAGGTTGAAGAGGCCGATCTCGATCACCGTGCTCAACGCGCCGATGATCAAGAAGCGCGCGCTGAGCCCCGCCGCCCGGCGGAGACGTTCTGACGTGATCATGACTGCATTACGCTACAACGTGAAGAGCGCTCACGAGCCCCTCGAGGCATCCATCCCGAAAGAGCAACGATGCACCTGCCCGCCCTCACCGTGGTGATGCCCGCGTACAACGAGGCTCAGGGCCTGCCCGGGTTCGTTCGGGAAGTGGCCGACGCGGTGCGTCCGTACACTGACACGCTGCGCATCGTGGTCGTCGACGACAAGTCCACGGATGACACCGGCACGGTGCTCGAGACTCTCGCTGAGGAGCTTCCCGAGCTGATCGTGGTGCGCTCGCCGAAGAACCAGGGCCACGGTCCGACAGCCCTGGCCGCATACCGCGCCGGGCTCGAGACCGCGCCGGATGCCGTGCTGCACGTCGACGGCGACGGCCAGTTCGTGGGGGAGGACTTTCCCCGCGTGCTGGACGCACTCGAGGGCGTGCAGGTCGTGCACGGCGTGCGCAACGGACGCGAGGAACCGTGGTTCCGTCGCGCCCTCACCGGTACCGTCGGCAGCGGCGTCGCCCTGCTCGCCCATGGGCGGGTGCCCGACGTGAACACGCCGCTGCGGCTGTATCGCACCCCGATCCTGCGCCGGCTTCTGGATGTCTGCCCGCCCGACGCCCTCGTACCTCACGTGCACTTCTCCATCGCCGAGCAACGCCACCGCGTACCCCGCGCATTCGTGACGGTGCGGAGCATCCCGAGACGAGGCGCCTCGGCCACGGGAACGATGTGGGGCGCGGCGCCCGCCAGGCCCAAGCTGCCGCCGAAGCGTCTCATCCAGTTCAGTGCCCGTGCGGCCGCCGAGGTGTGGCGGTACGACGTGCTCAGCCGCTCGGTGCCGGGCCAGACAGCGGACCAGCCGGCGTGAGCGGCGGCGTCTGGGAGCGCCGCGTTGCGGGCATCCTGTTCTGGGTGCTGTTCGCGCTCGTGATGCTCGCACAGGTTGCGATCGTGGCACCCGAGTTCTGGATGACGCGGCTCTGGGAAGACGAGGCGTTCAACCTCACGGTGCCGCTCAACCTTCTCGCCGGGCACGGGTACTCCAGTGCCGGCCTGCTCGGGTCGGGCACGGTCACGCCCTTCGATGTGCGCATCTCCACCGGCCCCGTCGTGCTGCTGCCGGTGGCCGCCGTGCTGTCGACCGGGATCGACCCGGTCGTGGGCGGACGGCTCGTCTCCCTGATCTTCTACGCGGGCCTGCTGGTCGCGCTGTGGCTGCTCGGCCGCCGCATCGCCGGGCGCTGGGGCGCGCTGATCGCCATCGTCGTGCCGCTCGCCCTCAACACCAACCAGTTGCCCTCTCCCGTGCAGGGGCCCATCGACATCCTGGGCGAGTTCCCTGCAGCAGCGCTGATCACGTGGTCTTTCGTGTGCGTTCGGCGACGGCCGTGGCTGGCCGGCCTCTTCCTCGGGCTGGCGATCCAGACCAAGTTCATCTCCCTGCTGGCCGCGCCCGCGCTGCTTGTGTATGCCTGGTTCGTCATCATGGACGAGCCGTGGCGTGCGCGGCTGAAGCGCTGCATCTGGTTCACCGTCTGGGCGGCCATACCCACCGCGCTCTACTGGCTAGCCGTGCTCGTCTCGCTGGGCCCCAGCGGGTTCGTGAACAACGCGCACCAGTTCCTCGCGTTCGTGAAGAGCGGAGGACAGACGGCAGCCGTTCCGCCCGACCAGAAGCTGACCGCGCTCATGGGCAGCTGGTTCGTCGACAGCCGCATCGTCATCGCCGTGATCATCGCAGCCCTGGTAATCGGTGCGCTGGCCGTCGTCGCGGTCCGGGTGGCGGTACGTCGCGGCCAGTCTGCGGACGTACTCGTGCAGGATGCCGGCGCGCAGACATCCGCGCGCGACGTCACCTTCCTGCTCATCGCCGCCGCCGTCAATCTCGTGGCCTGGGTCGGCTGGTGGACGCTGTCGCGCGGAACGCCGACATGGATTCGGTACCCGTCGACGGGGTTGGTGGTGAGCATCCCGATATTCGCGGCCGCCGCCGTGCTGGGCGTGCGGATGCTGTGGGTACAGGCCGTGCGCCGCGCACCGCGGCCGGCGATGGCAGCGGGTCGTGCTCGCGCCGGCTGGCTCCGCTGGACGGCCGCGGGCGTCGCCGCCGTGCTGTGTGCACTGTTCGTGGCCTCTGCGACATCCAGCGTGCAACAGCACACCGCGTGGGTACAGGTGCCGGACTATGCCGAGACGCTGTCGCAGCAACGTGATGTGGCGCACCAGCTGGCGGAACTCGGCGACAAGAAGTTCGCGACGCCGTGGGGCGGGCAGCTCGGCGCCATCCTGCTCAGCGGAGTGCCCTTCACCAACCAGGCCGGGCCGGATGTGTGGAGCCTGCCGAACGTGCTGTGGAATCCGGAACTCACCGACGCCGGAGAGGCGGGGTTCGACCAGCTGGTCAACAGCCAGTGCAAGCGCGACGTGGTGCGCATCGCGGCGCAGTACGCCGTGTGCCGGCTGGGGTGACGTACTTATCGGGCGGGTCACTCGGCTCATGGTTTCTAGGGAAAACTAGCCGGGTATAGGGATTCCCTAGTTTTTGCTAGATTTCGGTAGCCTCCTTGTACTTCGTGAATTGCTGGGAGAGGCACTTTATGAGCCTCTGTCTGAACTTGCGCGACCGAACGCTGGGCGGCGGATTCTCAAGGCACTGCGGACCGCACTGAGCTTCAAGGCGTCATACGACAGTTCGGGTGCCTGGACGTTTGGACTAGACCTAACCTGAGTCGTGCCACTTTAGTGTCCCGCTCCGGGGTTGAGTGCGGTGAGGATCTCGGCGGCGTCGCCTTCGGGCGGGGTGGTGGCAGTGATCTGGTGGCCTTGGACCTGGATCATGACATCGCGTAGGGGACGTAGCGCGCGGATGATCTTCTTGATGCTGTACCCGGTGCGGTTCTGCAGGTGCCGGCTGATTGCCAGGGCGCAGAACACGATCGTGAGGTGGGCTTGGATCGAGTCCTTCTCGTGGTGAAACATCGGTCGGGCGCGCAAATCGCTCTTGGCCATCCGGAATGATGCCTCGACCTGGAACAGGTGATGGTACGCGGCGACGACCCCGGGCCCGTCGAGCACGCTCTGCGGAATGTTGGTCACGTAGCCCTTCAACCCCAGCCAGGTGCGGGCTTTCTCGACCTGGGTCCAGTTCACTCCCACAGTGCTGCCATCGACGGTGACGAACCGGTCCTTCCGCATCGGCGTGCTGCCGTCCGCGATCTTCTCAGCACGCTGAATCTGCTTGTTCAACGTGAGGTTGTCCCGCTTCTCCCGCTTGAACCGGTATTGCCGCACCACCCGCCGTTGCCGCGCCTTGGCGCCTTTGCCCATGCTGCGGGTGGTCTCGATCACCTGCCCGTCGATGAAGTGGTTGCCGTGCCGCTGGTAATGATCGGCGAGGTCGTACGGGGCGGAGGAGGTTCTGGAGCCGACGATGAACCGGTGACCGGCGTCCTCGACCGCATCCAGGTTCGCGGCCGAGAGCATGCCGGCATCAGCGACCACGACCAGCTCAGTCACCTGGTGCCGATCCCGGAACGCGTCCAGGACAGGCACGATCGTGCGCGTCTCCGCCTTGTTGCCTTCGAACGCGTGCACTTCCAACGGGAACCCGCCGGCGTCGACGAGGAGACCGACGAGGATCTGCGGGTCCACTCGGCGTTCCTTGCTCATGCCTACCTTGCGGAGTTCGTCTTCCCTCTCCGCCTCGAAATACAAGGTGGTGACGTCGTAGAGCACGACAGTCAGCGTCGAGGCCTTCGTCACGTGCGCGTACGCGGCTTTCGCGAACCCGGACCGCCAGTCCTGCTCAATGCTCTTTGCTAGCGTGCGCCAGATCGTGCGCAGCGACGGGGAGGACAGTCCGAGCTCGGACAGCACCCGGATCGTATCGACCTTCGATGTCGGCTCGATCACCCGCGCCAGCACCAGCTTCTTGAACACATCCGTGCCCACCATGTTGAACCCGTGTACGCCTGCTCCAGCACCTCCCACAACACCCGCGACCTGGAACCGATCACCGTCGGCGCTGCGGTAACCCGGGCCGGGGTGAGCGCGTCGAGGTCGAACGCGAGCTGACCGGCCTGGATCTTCGTCTTCGCGATCTCGACCAGGACCGCCAGCTCTTCGTCGGTGCGTGCCGACCCGATGTGTTCCACGATGGTGCGAACGCCGCGGTTCTTCGACGCGATCTGCACCGCTGTCGCACCCGACCCGGTCGGCACCTTCCGCACGAACAAACCCACCGAGCGAGTCTAGAAGCCGAGAATTAGTGCCCCGCCACAACACCAAGAAGCCCGAAAACTCAACGATCACAACACATAGACTCGCCCACACATCCCGAAGTGGCACGAGTCAGGCCTAACGTCGGTACCCGGCGGCGGCGCAGACACCGGAATCCTCGACACCGACCTGAAGAAGCTCGTTCACGATCTTGCGGACGCGGCGGAGGAGGACGGCATCGGAGTTGCGATCCTTATTGACGAAGCGCAAGAACTCGAAGAAGAGGAACTCGCGACGCTGTGCACGATAGCTCATGCGGCCGCTCAAGACGAGTGGCGTGCCTTGTTTGCCTTCGCGGGGCTCCCGAGCCTGCCGCGCATCTTGGCTGAGGCACGTTCGTATGCTGAACGATTCCAGTACCTCAAGATTCAGCAGCTGGACGCTGCCATCGTCGCGGAGGCGTTGACCATCCCGGCTGCCCAGGAGGACGCCGAATGGGATGAAGGTGCGATCGAGGTCGTCGTTGAGGCATCGGGGCGCTATCCGTATTTCCTGCAACAGTTCGGACAAGAGACCTGGAACGTCGCCGGCGGTCCCCGTATTGCCAAGCATGAGGCACAGCTCGGGGTAGCGAACGGCAATAACCAGCTCGACAATGGCTTCTATCGTGCCCGTTGGGACCGTGCCACACGGGCCGAGCAAGCCTACCTGCGTGCTATGGCACGCGACGGTGACGATGGAAGCTCCTCGGGTGAAATCGCATCTCGCTTGAATCGCGGCCCAAGAAGCCTTGGTCCCACGCGCGCATCGTTGATCGCCAAAGGACTCATCTACGCTCCAGAGCACGGGGTTGTAGCTTTCACGGTTCCAGGGATGGCCGCATTCATCGGGCGGCAGATCGGGCCGCGTCCCGCTGAGTGGTGGAGTTTCTCGACACCGTGCGGGTCAGCTGTAGTTGATTATGCGGCTTTGAGTTCGGGGATGGTCACCTCCTCTGCGGGCTCGGTCAGGAGCTTCATGGACTGCTC
>NZ_BAAGWY010000023.1:0-39936 GCF_054780115.1 Humibacter ginsengiterrae | reverse complement strand
GAGGCCGCCGAGGTGCACGGGGCTGGTCCAGGCATCCGCGAACAGCATCCAGACGAGCTGAAGGCCGACGAAGATGCACCAGCCGACCACGGCGTTCCATGCCCAGAAAGCCACAGCGCGCCGGCTCGGCCGGCCGGCCGGTTCGCGCACGAGTCGCGCGATCCGGCCGGCCGGCTCAGAGGCGCTCATGGATTGCTCCTCCACGCTTCCGTTCTACGCCTTGCGCATGTAGGCGCGCACCGTGAGCGGGGCGAAGATCGCCACGATCACGGCGGCGCCGAGAAGCGAGATCCACAGGTCGGCGCCGACGGTGCCACTGTTCCCCAGGTCTCGCACTGCGGTGACGAGGTGCGAGATCGGGTTGACGTTCACGAACCACTGCAGCACCTGGGGCAGGCTCTTCACCGGCACGTAGGCGTTGGAGAGGAACGTCAGCGGGAACAGCACGAGCATCGAGATGCCCTGCACGCTGGATGCCGTGCGCGCGATCACGCCGAAGAACGCGAAGATCCAGCTGATCGCCCACGAGCACGCGATGACCAGAAGGCCGGCGAGAACGACGTTGCCGAAGCCTCCGGCCGGGTGATACCCGATCAGGTAGCCCACCACGAACGTGATCGTCGTGGCGATCGCATAGCGCACGGTATCCGCGAGCAGCGCACCGGAGAGCGGGGCGATGCGCGCGATCGGCAACGAGCGGAACCGGTCGAACACACCCTTGTCCATGTCTTCGCGCAGCTGCACGCCGGTGACGACCGAGGTCGTGATGACGGTCTGCACGAGGATGCCCGGAATCAGCAGCGGCAGATAGCTCTGCACGTTGCCCGCGATGGCACCGCCGAAGAGGTAGGCGAACATCAGCGTGAAGATGATCGGCTGGATCGTGACGTCGATGAGCTGCTCAGGCGTTCTGCGGATCTTGATCAGCCCGCGATAGGCCATCGTGAACGAGTTGCGAAGCGTCTCGCTCAGGCTGGTGTGGTTCTTGAGCCGGCGTTCGGACGGCGGGACGATGCGTCCCGCGGGAGGCGCGATGGTGCTCATGCGTTCACCTTCTCCTTCTCTCCAGCGCCGCCTTCAGGCGCGGAGGCGTTCTGGTCGGCCGCGTCGTGGCCGGTGATGGTAAGGAAGACCTCGTCGAGGCTCGGCTTCTGAACGCTCAGCTCGGTGAGGTGGATGCCCGCCTCGCGCAACGTGACGAGCAGGTCGGTGACGCGGTCGGCGTCCGCCATGGGGGCCGTGATCCGGGCCGCTTCGGGCGACAGCGTGCCGCGAACGCCGAGCACCCGCTCGATCGCGGTGAGGGCGTCGTCGATGTCGGCCGGGTCTTCGATGCGAAGCTGCAGAGAGGACGTGCCGACGGATGCCTTCAGCTCGTCGGCGGTGCCCTCCGCGACCACGCGCCCGCGGTCGATCACGGCGATGCGGTCGGCAAGCTGGTCGGCCTCGTCCAGGTACTGCGTCGTGAGCAGCACCGTGGACCCGGTCGCTACCAGTTCGCGGATCGTGTCCCACATCTGGCCCCGGGTGCGCGGATCGAGACCGGTCGTGGGCTCGTCGAGGAAGATCAGCGGCGGCTGCGCGATGAGCGACGCCGCGAGGTCCAACCGGCGGCGCATGCCGCCGGAGAACTTCTTGAGCGGCCGCTTGGCGGCATCCGTCAGCCCGAACCGCTCGAGCAGTTCGGCCGCCTTCGTCCTAGACTCCTTGCGGCCGAGGCCGAGCAGGCGCGAGAAGATGACGAGGTTCTCGGTGGCCGAGAGGGTCTCGTCGACGGAGGCGTACTGGCCGGTCACGCCGATGAGCTGGCGCACGATCTGCGCCTCCTTCATGACGTCGTGCCCGAAGACCGTCGCGTTGCCGGCGTCGGGCTTGAGCAGTGTGGCGAGCATGCTGATGGTGGTGGTCTTGCCCGCGCCGTTCGGCCCGAGCACGCCGTAGACGGTGCCCGGTCGTACGAGCAGGTCGACCCCGTCGACCGCGCGGTTGTCGCCGAACGTCTTGACGAGACCGTGGGCCTCGATGGCCCAGTCGGCGCTTGTGCCGGCGGTGTGCCGTTGTGCATTCATGGGTCACTCCTTTCAATGCGGTTGCGTGCGCCATGCGGCGCGGTGAAGTCGTGAAACGAGCATGCGGGGAGGCGCTTTCGCGGCACTTACATGCCGCTTACAGATGCTTTCCGGTGCTGTCAGCGCTCGCGACGGGCCTGCTGCGCGCGCTTGACGGCCTCGCGCCGCAGTGCCTGCCGCTCCTGTGCGGACTGGCCCTGGTGCGCGGTGAGCGGGGCATCCCCGAGGTCCGCGAGCCGCTCGCGCTCGACCCGGCCGATCAGTCCGTCGCGGTCAACGCCGGCGTATTCGAGCGCCCGGGCGACGGTTCCGACATTGGCGGTGATGACGCCGTAAAGCACGTCGAGCTCGGCCCGCCTGCGTCTCCCCCGCCCCGGAGGCTGCGCTCGCCGGAACACCTCACGCGTCGTCGACGCCCAACCCGGGCGGGTCATCGACCGGGGTGTCGCGTTCAGCAGCGACGCGTCCAACTCGTGAATGCCCACGACGGCGAGCGAACGGGCGCGCTCCATGTCGAGCGCGCGGTCGAGCGCTTCGTAATCCAGCCCGACGTCGGCCAGGATGCCCGCCGCAATGGAGTCGGCCTCGGAGGCCAGCGCGAGCAGCAGGTGCTCCGGTGCTACCGCAGCGGACCCGCGTCGCTGTGCCTCGTCGATGGCGGTGACGACCACGGCACGGATCTGCTGGGGAACGGGAAAGTCATCCACGGCGCCTCCTCAGCTCGATATCGGAATCGGCGACACGCTTGAGGTGCTTCTTGTGCACCGCCTGACGCGAGACCCCGAGTGCCTCGGCGACGAGACCCCAGCTCCAGCCGTCGCGGAGCGCGTGCTCGACGGCTGCATCCTCGAGGCGGTCGGCGAGGTCGCGGAGAGCGACCACGGCGGCCAGCTCGTCGGCGGCGCCGCCCGTGGGCGGAGGTATTCGAACGGGATTCACGTTAAGCAACATAGGTTGCTGCGGAAGCGCAGTCAACCTGCGTTGCTTATCTCTCATCTTCTCCTCAGATAAGCAAGTTAGTTGCCTGTTTGAAGCGACTGTTGCCAGGTTCAGGCGATCGCTGCCACCCAGGATGTGCAGTGATCGAAGTTCTCCGGTCGCATGGTGCGCACAGGAGGGCGGCGTAATGTCCGATCATGAATACGACTACTACAGCGGCCGATGCGGATATCGGCGTTCTTGGTTTGCGATCGGTGCTCGTGGGTTCGTTGCCTCCGGCACTCTTGACCGCGGCGGCGCCTGATCGGTACTCGGTCGAAGCTGTTTTCTCGCGGCGGCCCGAGCAGGACGAGGTGACCGAGATCCTCGGCAGCGACACACGGTCCTTCCTGAGCGAGCACGGGCATCCGACCGTCGAACTGAGCATCTCCGATCGGCGACTGGGCATCGCGAACACGAACCTCGAGGAATTGCGCGACGGGCTTGCCGGTCTCATCGTCGAGCGTCTGGCCGAGATCAGCGCGCAGGTCAAAGCGAAGCATGTGCTCGCGCTGGCCCAGTCCAAGATCGCATCGGAACTCGAGCTGGACCGTGCGGCCGCGGTCGTCAGGCTCGCCGAGTCAATCGACTTCTCCGTCCGTCCTCCGGCCCCAACGGGCAACTGAGCCGAGGCGACCGGGGCACGTCGAACCTGCCGCCGAGAATGAGTCTGATCCAGCGCTGAGACGCACTGATGCTCCGGGGCCTGCGTAGGCTGACAACCATGGGTGGCGGCGGGGTGAAGGCGGCGGCCGTGCCGCACGCCGCCGTCGTCTTCAATCCGGTCAAGCTGTCGGCCCCCGGCCTGCAGGCGCTCAGAGACTCGGTCACCCGTCACGAGGACAGCCTCGGCTGGGGTGCCACGACTTGGCACGAGACCTCAGTGAGTGAGGATGAGCGAGCGTCGCGTGAAGCGAGAGCGTCTCATCCCACGCTCATCGTTGTGGCAGGAGGCGACGGCACCGTACGCACCGTCGCCGAACACGCTCACGGAATTCCGGTCGGTGTCGTTCCGCTCGGGTCCGGGAATCTCTTGGCGAGGAACCTGGGACTGCCGGTGAACGACCGCGCCGAGGCGGTGCGGATCGCGTTTCACGGTGCTGATCGTCGAATCGACCTGGCCGGCGCCGAACTCGCGGACGAGAACGGGCACATAACCCGTTCCGTGTACCTGGTCATGGCCGGGATCGGACTCGACGCACGGATGGCGAGTGGTACGAACAGCGCGATGAAGAAGCGCGTGGGCTGGCTGGCCTACACCGATCCGATACTTCGTTCGGTGTTCTCTGGCGAGCGTTTCTCGGTCAGCTATGCGCTCGACGGCGGGCGCCGCCGCACGGTGCGTGCGCACACGATGATCGTCGGCAACTGCGGCACGCTGACGGCTGGGATTCTCCTGCTTCCGGACGCGGCGCCCGACGACGGCCTGCTCGACATCGTGGCGCTCAACCCAGCCGGCTTCGGAGGGTGGGCGAGCGTCGGCTCGCGGCTCGCCCTGAACGGAATGCTGCACCGCTCTCGCGGCGGGCGTCTCCTGCTGCGCTCTGCGCCAGGCGTATCCGCTATCCGGTACGGGCAGGCCCGAACCATAGTCGCCAGATTCAACCGACCGCAAGCGATCGAACTCGACGGCGACAGTTTCGGTGACGTGGTTCGCGCCCGCATCACCGTCCGACCCGGCGCCGTAGTCGTCCGAGTCCCGGATCAACCCTCCTGAGCCCTGGTCAACCCTGCTGAGCAGAGTGCGCAGACAGGTCGATGACGACCTTGCCTCGCACGTGCCTGCCCGCCTGCAACTCCACGGCCGACCGGATGTCTTCGATCGGGAAGGTCGCCGCAATCGGCACGCTGATGCGACCGGCCGCGACCAGGCCCGCGATCTCGTCGAGGGCCTCCGGGCTGGCGTTGGCCCCGTTAGCGGCCCGCACGCCGTCGACGCGGGCAGCGATGGTGCAGATGCGATCGTCGGGGACTCCAAGCTCGCGGGCGACCTTCACCGTGTCCGTCCCGTGCAGGTCGAGCGCCGCTGTGACGGGTGCACCGCCCAGACCACGGATGCGCTCCGTCAATCCGTCGCCATACGCGACCGGCACGGCGCCCAGGCTGCTCAGGTACTCCGACGACGAGGGAGAACCGGTCCCGATGACCCGAGCACCCGAGATGCGCGCCAGCTGAACGGCGAAGACACCCACGCCGCCCCCAGCGCCGCCGATCAGCACCGTGTCGTCGGGGCCGAGATTCAGAAGCGCCAGCGCCGCCGCCGCGGTGCTGCCCGCGATCGACAGCGTCGACGCAGTACGGTCATCGACGCCCTCCGGCGTGTGGTGGGCAATGCCGGTGGAGATGTTCCCCTCTGCCGCGATCACGAGGTGGTCGGCGATGGCACGGGAGAGAGCAGTTCCGAACACGCGGTCGCCGACGGCATAGCCCGCGACATCCGGTCCGACCTCGTCGACGACGCCGGCGTAGTCGGTGCCGAACCCGGCAGGGAGCGTCAAGCCGAACCGCGCGGCTGTTGCGGCATCCGACGTCATGAACCAGTCCATCGGATTCAGCCCGGCCGCGGTCACCCGCACACGGATCTCGCCACGGCTCGCCCGCGGCTCCGGCACGTTCTGCACGGACAGGTGTTCGGGACCGCCGAACGTCTCGAGCAGGACCGCCCGGCTTTGCTGCGTCATACCGCTTCCCATCCTCGTGCCTCGTCGCTCGACCACTGCCATGGCGCCGACGAGTTGGCGCCATGGTGAACCACTGCGAAACGGACTATGCTCCGTTTGACCTGACCAGACTATCCGGAGCGTGATCCGTTTGGCAACATCGGAACCCCGACCGACCCGATCGGATGCGGTGCGCAACCGGGACCAGCTGCTCGCGGTGGCGGCGCGTGTGCTCGCGGCCTCGGAGACCGAACCCTCGATGCGCGCCATCGCCCGGGAGGCCGGTGTCGGCATCGGCACGCTCTACCGACACTTTCCGACTCGTGAATCGCTGGTGGAGGCGGTCTACCAAGACCAGGTCGTGCGCCTCACGAAGGGCGCCAAGGATCTGCTTGCCGCTCATACGCCCGCAGTGGCGCTGCGACGATGGATGGACCTGTTCGGTGACTGGATCGCGACGAAGAACGGCATGCTCGCCACACTGCTGACCATGGTCGAGTCGGGCGAGGTGGCCCATGCGCGAACCAGGGACGAGCTCTTGGCGGCGATCTCGAGCATCCTCACGGCGGGCATCGCGGCAGGAGACCTGCGCGCAGACATCACAGCCGAGGAGGTCTCCGCCGGCCTCATCGGGATCTTCACCGTCGCACACCGGCACGACCAGGGTGTCAGCGCTGAGCGGCTGCTCGACATCTTCTTCGACGGCCTTCGCGCGCATTGACACCGTCGCCGACGTTCACGGCCGCATCCGGCGATGACTGAGCGGCCACGTTACGTCGTGTTGAGCGACGACGCGGGCGATCCCGTGCCGCGCCGTACCGTGGGCTGGTGACAGCGCACGCACCGGCATCCACTCCCGACTCGACCGCGCACAGCTCCGCGCCTGCTCGATTCAGCGGTCGGCAGCACCTCGTCTCCACTGCCGAACTCGCCCGGCTGCTGACCGAGTCCGACGACGCGACCGGATCGGACGTCGTCGTTCTCGACGCCACCGTACTGCAGGTAGCCGGCTTCGACGGGCATCCCTCCTACGTGACCGGGCACGAGCAGTACCTGATGGGCGGCCACGTCCCGGGTGCGGTCTTCGCCGACCTGCTCGAGGAGTTCAGCGACGCATCCGCCGCCCTGCCGTTCACCAAGCCGGATGCCGACCAGTTCGCGCGCGCCGCCGCATCCGTCGGCGTGAGCCAGCATTCTTCGGTGGTGGTCTACGACGACTCGGTGGGCCAGTGGGCCGCGCGGCTGTGGTGGCTGTTCCGTTCGTTCGGCCACGACGATGTGCGGGTACTCGACGGCGGCCTGCGCAAGTGGACGGCTGAGGAACGGCCGATCGAGGTCGGGCACGTCGCACCGCAGGCTTCCGCGACCTATCCGGCGGTGGAGGCGACAGCGTACTGGGCCGACAAGCAGCGTGTGCTTCGCGCCGTCGCCGGCGACGAGCCGGCGGTTCTGGTGTGCGGACTCCCGCCGCGGGAGTTCGCCGGCGAGACCGGCCATCGGCCCCGGCTCGGACACATCCCGGGCAGCCTCAGCGCTCCGGCGTCGCGGCTCGTCGACAGGGAGACCAACGCGTTCCTGCCCGACGACGCACTCCGCGTGCTGCTTGCGGATGCCGCATCCTCCCCCGAGCCCGTCGTGGCGTATTGCGCGGGCGGTGTCGCGGCCAGCGCCGACGCTCTCGCGCTCACGATCCTCGGTCGCGACGATGTCGCCGTCTACGACGGGTCGCTGAACGAGTGGGCAGCCGACGAAGACGCTCCACTGCAGGCCGTCGCCGGTTGAGCGTCGACTAGGACTCCGCTACAGCCGATTCACGTCGGTGACCCGGAGCACTGCGGCGCCTTCCGCATCCGACCCGTCGAGATCGACCTCGGCCGCGATGCCCCAGTCGTGGTCGCCTTCCGGGTCGGCGAGAATCTGCCGCACGTGCCAGGTACGCGCGCCCGCGGCATCCGACTCGTCCACGATGAGCATCGCCGCGCTGCGGGCGTTCGTGTCGGTGCCGATCGTGTCGTGCTCACCGTAGTATGAGTCGAGCGCCTGCGCCCAGGCGTCCTCGCCGAAGTCCGGGTCGAGCTCGGCGAGCTTGTCGACGCGGTCCAGCGCCGCCCACTGCACACGACGGAACAGCTCGTTGCGCACCAGCACGAGGAAGGCGCGACGGTTCGACGTGAGCGTGCGTGGAGCAGGCGGCACGATCGCAGTCTCGGCGGCGTACCGCGCGGCATCCGGATGCACCAGACTCTGCTCTGCTGCCTGCAACGTGGCCCACTCGTCCAGCAGGCTGGAGTCCACCTGGCGCACCAGTTCGCCGAGCCACTCGATCACGTCGCGCAGCTCCTCGTTCTTCGCCTCGTCGGGCACGGTCTGCCGGAGGGCCCGGAACGCGTCGGACAGGTAGCGCAGCACCACGCCTTCGCTTCGCGCCAGGTTGTAGAACGAGACGAACTCCGCGAACGTCATCGCCCGCTCGAACAGGTCGCGCACAACCGACTTGGGGCTCAGCTCGAAGTCGCGCACCCACGGCTGACTGGAGCTGTACGTCTCGAAGGACTGCTGAAGGATGCCCTCCAGCGGCTTGCGCCACGTCACCTCCTCGAGCAGTTCCATGCGTTCCTCGTACTCGATGCCCTCCGCCTTCATCGCGGCGATGGCCTCACCGCGGGCGAGGTGCTGCTGGGCGAGCAGCACCGGGCGCGGGTCGTCCAGCGTCGCCTCGACGACCGACACGATGTCGAGTGCGTAGTCCCCCGTGCCGACACCCTGCTCCTCTGGCGAGAACAGCTCGAACGCCGCGAGAGCGAACGGCGACAGCGGCTGGTTGAGGGCGAAGTTGGGCTGCAGATCGACCGTGAGGCGAGGGATGCCGTCGGCGTCCTTCTCGACGACTCCCGCCGTCACCAGGGTGCGGTAGATGCCCAAGGCGCGGCGCGCCAGTTCGAGCTGCCGCTTCCACGGTTCGTGGTTGTCGAACACCAGCGAGCGCACGTTGCCGAAGACATCGCCGCCGCGACCGATGACGTTCACGATCATCGCGCTCGTGATCTGCAGGTGCGGGGTGAGCGTCTCGGGCTCCGCATCGATGAGTCGCCGGAACGACGGCTCGCCCCACGACACGAAGCCCTCCGGCGCCTTCTTGCGCACGATCTTGCGCTTCTTCTTCGGATCGTCACCCGCCTTGGTCACGGCGCGCGCGTTCTCGATGTCGTGCTCGGGAGCCTGTGCGACGACGGTGCCTGCGGTGTCGTACCCGGCACGACCGGCTCGTCCGGCGATCTGGTGGAACTCGCGTGCGGTGAGCTGCCGCATCCTGGTGCCGTCGAACTTCGTGAGCGCCGTCAGCAGCACGCTTCGGATGGGCACGTTGATGCCCACTCCCAACGTGTCCGTTCCGCACACGACGCGCAGCAGGCCCCGTTGGGCGAGCTGCTCGACGAGCCTGCGGTACTTCGGCAGCATGCCTGCGTGGTGCACGCCGATGCCGAGCCGCAGCAACCGGGACAGGGTGCGACCGAACCCCGCGGCGAACCGGAACCCGCCGATCGCTTCGGCTATCGCATCCCGCTGCTCGCGGCTGGCAACGGATGCACCGGCAAGCGCCTGTGCACGCTCGAGCGCATCCTTCTGGGAGAAGTGCACGACATAGACCGGCGCCTTGCCGGCATCCAGCAGCTCCTGAATCGTCTCGTGCACCGGCGTCAACGCGTAGGCGTAGTCCAGCGGAACCGGGCGTTCGACGCCGGTGACCGCGACCGTCTCGCGTGAGGTTCGGCGCGAGAGATCGTCGGCGATGCCGCTCACGTCGCCGAGGGTGGCACTCATCAACACGAACTGCGCCCGCTCCAGGATGAGCAACGGCACCTGCCACGCCCAGCCGCGGTCCGGGTCGGCATAGAAGTGGAACTCGTCCATCACCACCTGGTCGACCGGGGCATCCGGGCCGAGCCGCAGCGCAAGGTTCGCCAGGATCTCCGCTGTGCAGCAGATGATCGGCGCATCCGCGTTCACCTGAGAGTCGCCCGTCATCATGCCCACGTTCTCGGCCCCGAACGTGTCGGCCAGGGCGAAGAACTTCTCCGACACGAGCGCCTTGATCGGCGCCGTGTAGAACGTGCGCCGTCCGTCGGCGAGTGCGGCGGCGTGAGCGCCGACGGCGATGAGTGACTTGCCGGTGCCGGTGGGCGTTGACACGATCACGTTGGCACCGGAGACGATGCCGATCAGCGACTCCTCCTGCGCCGGGTACAGGCTGAGGCCGCTCTCCCCCGCCCACTCGGCGAACACGTCGAAGACCTCGTCCGGTGACTCCAGGCCGTGTACGCGCGGGTCGAGCCGCACTTCCTTGTCAGTCGCGCGACCGGAGTGGATGCTGTCGGCCGCGCTCATCCCCTCAGGCTATCCGGCAGCGCGACCCCCATCCGCAGCACGCTCAGTGGCGTGAGCTGTTCGACGTGCGGCCGCGCACAATGCCGATGAACGTGTCGATGCGACGCTGCTCCTCGTCGCTTCGAGGCGGCTGTGGTTCACTCAGCCACGCCAGCGCGATGCGGGTGGGTTCGGCATCCGTCACCTCCCGGGCGACGAGGTCGCGGCGTGAGTGCAGCCGGGCGACGGAATGCGGCAGCACCACGCTGCCGACCCCGGCGGCGACCAGCGCCAGCGTGTCTTCGACTGCGGCATCGAACGGATGCACCGGCTCGCCGAGCTCCGCCACCTCCGCGAGAGTCACGCCTTCCGCCGCCGCGATGACGTGGTCCTTCGGCACGACCACCACTGGTCGCTCCTCGTACATCGGGATGGCGTGCAGGCCGTCGCGATCGATCGGGAGCCGCACGAACACCATGTCGGCGCGGCCTTCCCGCAACACCGGAAGCTGTTCGGGCTCATCGACTCGTGTGAGCTCGAGCGGGATGCGTCGCATCCGCTCCTCCCAGATGCGCACCCATTTGGCGGGCGTCACGCCGCGCACGTAGGCGAGCCGGAAGGGTTCCACCGTCCAAGGGTAAGGGCCCCTTAGCCTTGAGGGATGAGTGAGACGCTGCAGCCGGGGCCCGGCGCGATGAAGCCGGAGACCGCCGCCAAGAAGCTCGGCGTCTACCTGCCTGCCACGCCCGAGTCGTTCCAGGGCGGTGCGATCACGCGCGAGCAGTTCGCGGCGCTGCAGTCCGAGCCGCCGCAGTGGCTCGTCGACCTCCGGCGCGACGGACCGCATCCGCGCGAGGTCGTCGCGCGCAAGCTCGGCGTGTCGACGAGCGGGCTGGCAAGGGCTGGTGTGAAGGATGCCCTGACCACCGCGCAGATCCGCGAACTGCTGGCCGCTCCCCCGGAGTGGCTGGTGCGGGAGCGTGCGACGCAGGCGGCAGTGCGGGCCGAGAACGCTCGCGTGAAGCAACAGCGCGCGGACAGCATCGACCGTAGGCGCTGAGCGCAACGGAACGCCCCGTCGTCTACGCGGTGGCTGGCTCGCGACCCGCGAGGTAGACCGCCTCGGTGCGAGAGGTGGCGCCGAGCTTGCGCAGAATGGCGGAGACGTGCACGCTTGCCGTCTTCGTGCTGATGTAGAGCCGCTCGCCGATCTGCTTGTTGCTCAGCCCCTGAGCGATGAGGTCGAGCACCTGCCGTTCGCGGTCCGTGAGCCGCGCAGCGGGCGCTTCGGCTGCGGCATCCGTGGCGTGATCCGCTGGACCGTCGAGGCCCGCACGCTGGGCGAACTCGTCGAGCCAGCCCAGCAACAGTCCCGAGCCGAGCCACTCCGCTTGATGCCGGCAGAGTTCGAGTTCACGATGCGCCTTCTCCCGGTGCGCTGCGGCACGATGCTGCGCCGTACCGAGACCGGTCCCTGTGGGGCCCAGGAGCGCCTGCGCCAGCCGGTACCGTGCATACGGCTCGAGGTGCACAGGCGCAACGGGCAGCCGCGCCGCATCGACCGCGACCCGCCACGCCGAGACATCCGCTCCATCAGCGGCCAACTCGGCTTCGAAGAGCGGCGCCCACACCGGCGCCGTCGGCCAGTCGAGGGCCGTGGCGAGCACTTCGCGCAGCCCCGTCTCGGCCGAACCGAGGTCGATGTGCTCGAGGATGCCCGTGCCTGCTCCCGAGCGCAGCAAAGTGAGGGTCCGTGCCGCGTCCGCCAGCAGCGGCAGGTCGTATCCGCTCATCGTGCGGTGGTCGCGCAGGAGCACGCTCACGGCCCGCCAGGCCCGTTCGGCGTCGCCGAGGGCGAGAGCAAGCTCGGCTTCGACGCGCGCCGTCCCCAGACGGGACTGCACCTCGATCTCGCCCTGAACGCTCATCATCGGTTCCCATGCGCGCCACAGCTCGTCGGCCTTGCGCAGGTCGCCCTGCCAGGTGAGCAGCCACATCTTCATCCGTTGCAGGTGCACGCGGAACCCTGGGGCCGGGTTCAGGGCAAGCGCCGGGTCGAGCAGGGCGGTTGCCTCCTCCCACCGTCCCAGCGCAGTGAGGGGCTCGACCGTGTTCGAGGCCAGCATGACGCCGCTGGTGCGCTGCACGCCGAGCTGACGGGCGCGCTCGACGCCCGCGTTGCCGATCTCGACGGCGTCGGCGTACCGGCCGATCAGGTGCATGACGTCGGACGAGTTCACCCGGTAGCGCAGCATCGCGCCGTCACGGGTCGCCGCGAGCTCTCCGGCCCGTTCGAGGTCGTCGAGCCCGTCCTCTATCCGGCCGAGTCCCACGAGCGAGACGCCGCGGATGTTGTGCGCCACCGATCGCCGCGAGAGCGACTCGGCACTCTCGGCCTGGGACAACGCCTTGGTCGCAACGGACACCGCTTCATCGAATCGCGCCTCGAGCATGAGGCGCCCCGCGAGATCGCTGAGCACAGCCGACGCCGTATCGGAGCAGGCATCCTCACCGAGCTCTGCGAGGGCATGCTCGAGGAGTGCCGTCGAACCCGTGCGAGAGAGGGATGCGAGATATCTGGCCTTGTCGACCAGGAGACCCGCGTGCTGTTCGGCGTCGGCAGGGTCGCACTCCGCCATCGCGGCGTCGATCAGCGTGAGAGCGCGCTCGATGTCGCCGGCGTCGCGCCATGCGGCCGATCCGTCTTGCATGAGAGCCGTGTGCGACATGCCCGCAATGGACGCGGCATCGGGAACGCTCTCCCACAGTTCGAGGGCGCGCTCGGCCATGCGTGCGGCTCGTGCGAACGCGTACGCCTGCCGCGCCTCGCGCATCGCGTCGAGCGTCGCGGGAAAGGCGCGCACCGCGTCGTGCGCCTCCATGCGGTGCTGCGAGATCTCATGCGCGACGACGCGGCCCGCCGCGGCGAAGGTCTCGAGGGCATCCGCGTATGCCGTGTGATAGCGCACCCGCTCCCCCGGCAGCACTTCTCCGAGCACGGCGGTGCGCACCAGCGCGTGCCGGAAGTCGTAGCAGGCCTCATCGATCACGAGCACACCGCCGTCGACGGCAGCGCGCACCCCGGCATCCAGCTCGGCCGGAGAGCCGGGATACACCAGGTCGAGCAGGTCGTGACGAACGCACGAACCACCGACCGCCAGCAGCCGCAGCAGATTCTGCGTGCCGTCGTCCAGCCGCTCGTATCTGGCCAGCAGCAGCTCGCGCAGCGTCTCGGGAAGCGCGCCCGGTGCCGCCCGCATGCCTGCGAGGCTCGCTCCGGCCAGTTCCTCCACGAAGAACGGAACGCCTTCGCTGCGCTCGAACAGGTCGTCGATCAGTGCATCGTCGAGCTGCGCATCGTGGACGGACTCTGCCTGGCGCACAGCGGGCGCGCCGTCGGATGCCTCAGCCGTCAGCCTCGCACGGGACTGCGCTGCGATGGCGCGCACCTGCGCCGCGACCTGCTCACGCGTAAGCCGTGCCAGCTCCCATCGCGTGAGCCGCCTCGACCGCTCCAGCTCGGGCAGAACCGGGCGCAGCGGATGCCCGCGCACGATCTCGTCGCTACGGTACGTGACCACGATGAGAATGCCGGGCCGCTCGAGCATGCTGACCAGGAACCGCAGCAGTTCGATGGTCGAGCGATCGGCCCAGTGGATGTCTTCGATCACCAGAACCAGCTGCCGCTGAAGCGCGACGTTCTCGAAGAGCACCGTCACGAGCTCGTACAGCCGCTCTGTTCCGGCACGCTGCGGCATCCCCTCGGCGGATGCCAGCTCCGGCAGGACGACGGACAGCACGGCACGAGCGGGCCCCGCGGCTTCGAGCAGCGCTTCGGTGCCGATCTCGGCAGCGAGCTCGCGGATGATCGCGGTGAACGGCGCGTACGGCGCGCTCTCTGTTCCGATGTCGACGCATTTGCCCGTGAGCACGAGCGCGTCGCCGACGTCGCTGCGGAACTCGGCGACCAGCCGGGTCTTGCCGATCCCCGCCTCGCCGCCGATGGCGACGGCACGCGGCTCATCGGCGCTGCGACGCAGCTCGGCCCGCAGCGCCGCCAGGTCGGCCTCCCGGCCGATCATCTCGGGGCTGCTGACCGGTGATCTCACGTGGTCAATGCTGCCACCAGCCACCGACATTCCAGGGCCCGCCGAGACGGAAGCGTTCCGTGCCTCGAGGGCGGCCCGATTCACCTCGCTGCGAGGTGCCGAACGGGCATCCTGCCGGCCGAACCACGACCGCGCGAGCGACGTGGAGCATCGCCGGGTTCGGCATCCGTCTCCGCCGCCCGCTCGGCCGCGATCTCCCGCTGTCTGCGCACCCGGTCGAGCTCCGCGTAGAGGCGCTCCCGGTCGGCGTTCACGGCGTTCATCAGGGCTTCGTTGTACATCGTCTTCGTCCTTCTCTCCGTTGTCTAAGACGATGCTCGCGACTAAGGTAGGCACCCCGGATCGGGCGGATGCCTTATCTTTTCCACGTCCGTCGGATGGCCGGTCTTAAGGAGCTTGTGGATGCCCGACATCACCCGGCTGCACGTGCTGGTGCACGGCCAGGTGCAGGGCGTGGGCTACCGGTATTCGTGCGCCGAACTGGCCAGGGCATCCGGCCTCGGCGGTTGGGTGCGCAACCTGCCGGACGGGGCGGTGGAAGCGGTCTTCGAGGGGTCGCGCGACGACGTCGAAGCGGTCGTCGAATGGTGCAGGAGCGGTCCGAGGTGGGCATCCGTCTCCTCCGTCGACGTCACGGAGGAGACGCCGGTCGGCGACGAAGGCTTCCGCATCCGCTGACGCCGCTCGGGTCGCCCCGGCGCCCCTACTCGCCGGTGAAGAAAGCGGCGAGGGCTCCAGCGAGCCAGCGAGGGTCGTCCACATGGCACAGCTCGCGGGCGGAGTGCATCGACAGCAGCGGTACGCCGACGTCAACGGTTCGAATCCCGAGCCGTGTCGCCGTGAGCGGTCCGATCGTCGAGCCGCACGGCACCGAGTTGTTCGACACGAACTCCTGATACGGGACTCTGGCCGCTGCGCACAGACGCGCCCACAGGGCCGCGCCGTGCGCATCCGTTGCGTACCGCTGGTTGGCGTTGATCTTCAGCAGCGGGCCGGCGCCGGCGATGGGGCGATTCACCGGGTCGTGCTTCTCCTGATAATTCGGATGCACCGCGTGCCCGGCATCCGCCGACAAGCACCACGACGCAGCGTACGCACGCGCCCGCTCGTCGTCGCCCGCGCCGAACGACCGCGAGATGCGCGAGAGCACGTCGTCGAGGATCGGCCCGCTCGCGCCGGATCGGGTCTCGGAACCGAGCTCCTCGTGGTCGAACGCGACGAGAACGCTGATGTGCCCGGATGCCGGCTCGGCGCCGTCACCCGCAGCCTGCAGCAGAGCGTGCAGTCCGGCGTACACGGAACTGAGGTTGTCGAGCCTGGGCGACGCGAGCAGGCTGCCGCCTAGGCCGAAGGTGCGCGGCGGCTGCGTGTCGACGGTGACGAGGTCGTAACCGGCGATCTCGGATGCTGCGACACCGCTGCCTGCCAGAACCTGAGCTAAGAGGTCCTCGCTCTGCGGATCTCCCACGCCCCACACGGGCTGCGTGTTGCGCTGCTTGTCGAGCACCAGACCGTCGTTGTTGACGCCGCGGTCGAGGTGGATCGCGAGCTGCGGAATGCGCAGCAGCGGACCCGATCGCACCAGGTGCTCCACGCCGTCGGTCGTGACGACACGACCCGCGAGCTCGAGCTCGCGATCCAGCCACGAGTTCAGCAGTGGACCACCGTAGACCTCGACGCCTGCCTGCAGCCATCCGGCGGCACCGGTCGTCGGCTTCGGCTTGAGCTTGAAGCCGGGCGAGTCGGTGTGTGCTCCCACGATGCGAAACGGAGTCGTCGGCGTCGCGTCGGCGGGCGCAACCCAGGCCACGACCGCGCCATCGCGGACGAGCACGCCGCGACGCGCAGCTTCGCCAGCGGGGCCAGAGGGCCACGCATCCGTCTCCTCCACCCGCGCGAAACCCTCGGCCTCGAGCCGGCGGGCGACCTCCGCCGCCGCGTGGTACGAGGAGGGTGAGGCCTGAATGAACGCGGCGAAGTCGTCGATGTAGCCGGATGCCATGGGTTCATGGTGCCATGCGCGGCAAGCGACTTTCCGCCCCAACGCGTGGCAGCCGATCTACGCTGCCATCATGACCGCCCTCTCCGACTCCGCCTGGGATCTCCCGCTCACCACCATCGACGGACAGCCCACGTCGTTGCGCGCCTTCGACGGGATGGCGCTGCTCGTCGTCAACGTCGCGTCCCGCTGCGGACTCTCGCCGCAGTACGAGAAGCTCGAGGAGCTGCAGAAGACGTACGGCGACCGCGGGTTCGCCGTGCTCGGCTTCCCGAGCAACCAGTTCCTCCAGGAACTCGGCAGCGAAGACGCCATCAAGCAGTACTGCTCGACGACGTGGGGCGTGACGTTCCCGATGTTCGAGCGGGTGAAGGTGAACGGCAAGTCGGCGCATCCGCTCTACCAGGAGCTGAAGAAGACTCCGGATGCCTCGGGCAAGGCCGGTCGCGTGCAGTGGAACTTCGAGAAGTTCCTGGTGTCGCCGGACAGGTCGGTGCAGCGGTTCCGCCCGCGAACCGAGCCGGATGCACCCGAGGTGATCTCCGCCATCGAGACCGCGCTGCCCGCTGCCGCGGCGTGACGGCGCCTGTCCGACCGCTTTGCCGATGTCGCTCTGATCGACCTCTCCGGCGCATCTCGTAGGCTGTCAGCCGTGAAAGCGCTCCTCCCGGCCGGCATCGTGCTCGTCGTGCTCGGCATCGCCGCGGGCTTCGGCTATCAGATCGCTACCGCCGTGACCACCGGGTTGCCGACCAACGGCATCGGCTGGCTGCAGACGTCCGGCTTCGTCCTGGCGGCGATCGGCGCCATCATGATCGGCGTCTCGATCGGCAGGCGCCGGGCGGCGCGGCGAGCGGCGCGGGAGCAGTCGCAGCAAAGGTAGCGAGTCCGGCGAACAGCAACACCGAGCAGGTCGAGGCGAGCGCCGCGAACGCCGGCCGCGCCGACCTCAGGAGGCAGCGCATGTGAATGATCCTCGGTTGACGCTGGCGGTTCCGACACTGCGAGCCGTCTCCGAGGAGAGAATGAGCGCATGCGCAGTCGACGGCGATCGGTCATCGTGGCGGCGGTGGCGGCTGCCACGTTGGCAGCTGCGGGCTGCACCGCTGTCCCCGCCGGTCCATCGTCGCCCGCGTCGTCCCCGACGAAGGCGTCGGACAGCAGAGAGCCCACTCCGACGAACGGGGTGAGCGCGCTTCTGGTCCAGCCCGTGCAACGCGCGCAGGTCGTCCCGGCCAGCGACGGCCGGAACCACCTGGAGTACGACCTTCTCGTCGTCAACGCGTTCGGCGAGCCGGTCACGCTGACCGACGTCGTCGTTCGTGGCACCGATGGCAAGCGCCTCCTCACTGTTACGGGGCGGTCGCTGGCCGCGGCGACCCAATCGCTCTACACCCACGTGGCATCCCCCGTCGTCGCCGCATCCGCCGCGGTGGTCGTCGAGGTCGATCTGCCGCTGTCATCCGGTGTCCCTGTGCCCGCCCGCGTCTCCAACCGCATCGACTACAAGCTGCCGGCATCCCCGGATGCGGTGATCGTCGACGACACGTCGGTGCAAGGCCCGACGGTCGACGTCGACCGTACCCACGCGGTCCGGATCGAGTCCCCGCTCGCGGGGAAGGGATGGCTCGCCACGAGCGCCTGCTGCTCACCGAACGTGCACCGCGACCTTCTGCTCTCGGAAGGCGGGCTGCGCCTGGCGACGTCGGAGACCTTCGCCGTTGACTGGGCTCTGGCCAAGGGCGACCGCATCTACGAAGGGAACGGAAGCACCAACGAGCAGTTCTACGGCTTCGGGGCTCCCGTGCTCGCTGTGGCTGACGGCACGGTCGTGGCCGCCCAGGACGGCATTGCGGAGTCCGTTCCGTTCAGCTCCTCGGCGCCCGAGACCAAAGAGGGATTCGGCGGCAACAGCATCATGCTCAAGATCGACGACGGCGTGTACGCCTTCTACGGTCACCTGCAGACCGGGAGTCTCACGGTGCGCGTCGGAGAGAAGGTGAAGGCCGGACAAGTGCTGGGCAAGCTCGGCAATACCGGCCCTTCGCAGGGGCCGCACCTGCACTTCGGCCTGCTCGAGAGCCCAGACGCATTCACCGGTACAAGCCTGCCGTTCGTTCTCACGAAGGCGACGCTGACCGGGACCGTGGACTTCGCGTCGTCCACCGGGGACACGCTCGCCGTCTCACCCGAATCGCGTTCGCTGAAGAACGTGTATCCGCTCTACGGCACGATCATGGACTTCGGCTGATGCTCCCCTCGGCCAGCGTGATGAACGCACTGAGTTCCGCGACTCCCTCCGGCCGGTGCGGAAGATGCTCGGTCAGCGAAGGCGAGTAGATCAGGTACGCCGCCCACTTGGCGCGCGAGACCGCGACGTTCAACCGGTTCTTCATGATGAGGAACCCGAGCCCGCGAGGCGCGTACTCCGCGGATGACGCCGCCAGCGACACGATCGCGATCACCGCCTCCCGACCCTGGAACTTGTCGACGGTGCCGACACGCACGGCAGCGTGCCCGGCATCCGTCAGCGCGGCGTGCACGAGCGCGAGCTGGGCGTTGTACGGCGTGACGACGATGACGTCGTCGTCGGTCAGCCGGCGTTCGCCGTGCTCGTCGTGCCACACGCGGCCGAGCACGTGATCGACGAGCTCGACGACGCGCGTGGCCTCGCTCGCGGACTCCGTCGAGTCGCCCTCGTGCAGCATCGGCTGCGGGTGCAGTCCGGGCTCGACACCCTCGAGCCTGCGGGCGCCCGACTCCGGATGCGCGCCCAGTCGCCCCTCGTACGACAGCGACGACACCCGGGCGGCAAGCGCCGGATGCATGCGCCTGGTCTGTGGCAGGAAGAAGCCGAGTTCGGCTGGCAGCACGTCGTGGCCGTCGCTGATCCAGCCGAGGGCGGACTGGTCGACGGGTTCGGGATGCAGCCCCTGACTCACCTGCGGCAACTGCTGCGGATCACCGAGGAGCAGCAGATTACGCGCGGCGACTGCCGATGCCGCGGTGGAGGCGAGCGAGAACTGCCCGGCCTCATCGATGACGAGCAGATCGAGACTCTTCGCGGGCACCCGGGCAGGGTTGCTGAAGTCCCAAGCGGTTCCGCCGACCACGAATCCTGACTGCAGGTGATCGAGAGCGAACTGCAGCTGGCCATCCTTCGGCAGCACCGTGAACGGGGATGCCGGGTCTGGCGCAGTTCGCGCGCCGCCTTGGGGCACCTTGCCGACCAGGCCGGCATCGAGACCCGCGGTGTTCACGATCGACGCGAGCAGGTTCTCGACAACCGAGTGCGACTGCGCCACGACACCGATCTTCCAGTGGTGGTCGCGCACGAGCGACGCGATGACGTGCGCGCCGAGGTAGGTCTTTCCGGTCCCGGGAGGCCCTTGCACGGCGAGGTAGGAGTCGTCGAGGTCGGCGACCGTCTTCGTCACCCCGGCGATGAGGGTGTCGACGGATGCCCGGCTCGCTCGCTCGGCGACGGTCGCCTCCCGTGTGCGCGGCGGGATGCGCCGCATCAGGTCCGTCACAGGGTCGCGCGGCCACGCAGGCTGCGCGTCGACGATGGACTGGCACCAGGACTCGATCGCCGGCACCTGGGTACCGGCACGCGGGGGTGGTCCTGGTGTGACGGCGCTCGGCAGGTCTGAATACGGCAGCACGTCGTCGGCCCTGGTCTCATCGACGAGCACCCAGTCGTCGCCCACATCCGAGAGACGAACGCCTCTGGCACTGCGCGCTCCACGGTCTCCGCTGGTGGCCTTGAACGGCCCGGGGTACTCGTACAGCAGGTAGGCGTCGCCGCCGGCCTTGGCGGTGCTGCCCGGGCCGAACTGGCCGGTGAGGCGCAAAATGCGGTGGTCGACGCGTTGTCCTTCCTCCCTGTGCCAGTCCCGCTCTACGCTCGCCCGCTCCACGACGAAGACATCTCTCGTGTTCGCCCATGCCTCGATCGGATCGACCAGCCGGGCGAAGTGCGACCACCAGAAGCTCTTCTGCTCTCGACGGTGGTAGTCGAGCGTGGCTGCGGCGAACGCGGCGGCGGTCTGGTCCGCGGTGCGCTGACGCGTGGCATCCGCTCCGGACGCATGCGGCACAGCCGCCTCGCCTGCAAGCGCGAGCAGATCATCGCGCAGCGTCGACGGCTCGAGCTCGGGCACGCGACCGTCGGGAGCCGGCAGACCGACCGGGATTCCGGCATCCGCTGCGCGCTCCAGCAGCCAGTCCCGAAGGCGCAAGGTGGAGAGACAGTCGTAGCGGTTGTACGCGGCGATCTCGTCGAGGCGCCGCTGCCCCTCCTCGAGATCGCCGGAGAGCATCAGCGCGCGAGCCGCCGCGTACTCCTCGATGGAGGTGCCGGCATCCTGCACCTCTCCGCTTCGCAGCTGAACGCCCATGTAGAGCGGTTCGAGCTTCTTGATCGAGTACGACCGCGACCCCACCCGCACCGACTTGCGCACCAGCGGGTAGAGGTCGACGAGCACGTTGTCGCGCAGCAGGTCGTCCACCGCGTCTTCGCCCACGCCGTGCCGTGCCGCCAGTTGCAGCAGGTGCGTGCGCTCGTACGACGCGTAGTGGTAGACGTGCATGCCCGGATGCGCCGCCCTGCGTCGCTCGACATCGCTCAGGAACGCGATCAGCGCCTCTCGTTCCTCGGCGAAGGTGTGAGCCCAGAACGGGTGGAACTCACCGTCGGTCTGCAGCACCCCGAAGAGGTAGTCGATCCCCCACTGCTGGTCGGTGCCCTCGGTGTAGAGCGGATCGCCCTCGAAGTCGAAGAAGATGTCGCCGGGGTCGGGCTCGGGCAGCGCCGCGAGCGCAGCGGGCCTGTACACGACGAACGGCGGTGGCCCGCCGGCCTTCGCGGCCAGCTGCAGCCGCGCCTGCTCCCGCACAGCCGCCACGGTGGTCGGCGCGATCCGCTCGACCTCGGCACCGTCGGGAAGCGCTGCCAGGTCGTCGATGGTACGGATTCCTGCGGCCACGAAGCGCGGACGTTGCGTCACGCGCACCCCCGCCACGAGCAGCACGTCGCGGTTCGCCTCCACCTCGGCCGCGCACGTGTCGCATCCGCCGCACGCAGAGAATCGCTCGTCGCCCCAGTGCACGGCCTCCCCGTCGGAGAGGTGCTGTCGCACGATGTCGTGCAGCCTGGCGATGCGCTTGCGATACACCGGCAGGATGTCCGCCAGCCGGTGGGTGCTGACGCTCCCGTCGCCGAGCAGCAGCCGCACCTCCTCCGACGGCTCCACGCCGATACGGCGCAACTGCAGGGCGTACGCGGCCACCTGCAGCAGCGCCGTCACCTTGGCACGCCGGGCGAGTTTCGTGTCTTCGACCGTGTACCGCCCGTCCGGCTCGCGAACGATGAAGTCGGCGTGCCCGACGAACGCGATCGGCAGGTCACCGTCGGCGATCCCGCCGGAGTCACTCCCCCCGCCGGCCGCTTCGAAGAACACTCCCTGATAGACGACGGGAGCGCCGGCGCGAAACGCCGCCGCCGTTGCCTGTGCGGCAGCGGTGAGGCCCTCGGCATCCGGGTGCTCCGGTCGGTCGAACACCGCGACGGCCTCGCCGAAACGCTGCAGGTACCGGTCGAGCACCCGATGCTCGTGCTCGTCGCCGAGCCGCGACGTGCGTTCGAGCATGGCATCCAGAGGCCGCTCCACGACCGGGCCCCAGCCGAGCTTGCCGTCGAGCCTGCGCAGAAAGTCGAACTCGCACGCCGACGCGGTGGTGAGGTCGCTGGGGCTCAGCACCACCGTGTCGGATGCGGATGCGGAACCGCTCAGCAGGAACATGCGGCAACGCTAGCGCCAGCCCCTGACGTTGCCTTACCGACCGCCGTCGATCCGCCGATGCCGCTGCTGCACTCCCGGCGCACCGTACGGGTAGTCCTCCACCCGTGGTGAGCTGGCCCCGTCGAGTGCGGCGAGCTGCTCATCCGTCAACTCCACCTCGCTAGCGCCGAGGTTGTCCTGCAGCTGCTCGACGGTGCGAGCACCGAGGATGACGCTGGTCACGCCCGGCTTCGCGAGCAGCCACGCGAGCGACACCTGCGACAGGGATGCGCCGTGTACGTCAGCGAGCTCCTGCACGACCTCCAGGATTCGCCAGATGCGCGGGTCGTCGTTGCGTGCGCGCCACGCCTCCATGCCGCGCTCCGGGTTCTCGCCGAGTCGGGTCGCGCCGGTGGGCGCGACGTCGCGCTGGTACTTTCCGCTCAGCCATCCGCCGCCGAGCGGCGACCACGGGAGCAACCCGACCCCCGCATCCAACGCGGCCGGTACGATCTCGTGCTCGATGCCGCGCACGATGAGGTTGTACTGCGGTTGCAGCGTCACCGGCTCGGCCCAGCCGTGAGCCCTGGCGACGTGCACCGCCTTCGTGAGCTGCCATCCGGTGAAGTTCGAGAAGCCGTAGTACAGGATCTTGCCCGCTGCGATCGCGTCGTTCAAAAACCGGAGGGTCTCATCGACCGGAGTCAGGGCATCCCACGCGTGCATCTGGTAGAGGTCGATCGTCTCGACGCCGAGCCGCTTCAGGGACGCGTCGAGCGCCCGGGAGAGGTGCCGGCGCGAGAGCCCGAGGTCGTTCGCGCCCTCGCCCATCGGGAAGCGGCCCTTGGTCGCGATCACGAGCTGCTCTGCCTCGGTGGGGTGCGCGGCGAGCCACCTGCCGACGATCTCCTCCGAAACGCCGTGGGTGTAGACATCCGCCGTGTCGATGAAGTTTCCGCCGGCCTCTACGTAGGCGTCGAGGATGGCATGGGATGCCTCCTCGCTCGCCTCGTGACCGAACGTCATGGTGCCGAGGGCGAGGTCGGTGACGGCCGTTCCGCTGCGGCCGAGGGTGCGGTACTGCATGGTTCTCCTTGATTCGGATGGGTTGGTCATCGGGTGATTTCTTCGTAGTAGGCGATCTTGTGCTCGATGTAGTCGAGCGCTTCCTGCTGCTTGCGGATGTCGTCGAGCACCTGCTCGCGGTGCGCGCGCAGCATCTCCAGTCGCGCTCGTTCCGTGCCACGACCCTCACGGGCCAGCTCCACGAACTCACGAATGGTGCGAATCGGCATCGCGGTCTGCCGTAGGCATTTGATGACATCGATGGATTCGAGGTCCCCGTCGGTGTAAACGCGTCGGCCGCTGGAATCGCGCCCGACGGGCGACAGGATGTCCGCGCGCTCCCAGTACCGGAGGGTCTCGGCCGAGACGCCGAGGCTCGTGGCCGCCTGCGATGGTGTCAACGTGCTCATGCAACCATCGTGAGACCCGGAGTGCGCTCCGGGTCAAGTCCGCCGCCGAAACGATTCAGTCCGCTTGCATCGCCCAGCCTCTGGGACGTGCGCTCAGGGCAGCGCGTTCACTCCCCGCGGTCGTCGTCGGCGACCGTGTCGCCCGACGAGTTGATGCCCTGCTCCCCGGCTTCGGACCGGCGGTCATCCAGAGGCAGACCGCCCGGTGCGGCTCCGGCAACGCTGGCCGACGGCTCCTGCGGGGCGACCAGCGGGGGTCGGCCCTGCGGCTCCAGGTCGTCGTCTTCGTTGTTTCGCGTCTCGTCCGACATGGTTTTCACCCTTCCCTCGTTCGGCGCGACCGTAGGCCGCTCTCCCCGAGTTCTGTCATCCCTTGACGGGGCGCGTGCTCCTGCTCCCGTATGACGAAAGCGACCGGCACGAGCGTCAGGCGACGATGTCTTCGTCGACCTCATCCCGCACGCGCTCGTGCACGACTTCCGACGCGGCGTACCGTCGCCAGCACACCCATCCGTAGACGCAGACGACAGCAGCGGCCATCGACACGGCGACGGTTGCCCAGGACCCCGCCGCCGCGGAGAGCGCGACACTCAGCACCGCGCTGGCGAGGCCGGCCCACCAGCCCGCGACCACGCCTCGTGCAAGCGCCGCCACCTGCACATACATCGCGACGACGACGATCGCCGTGCCCCATGCCACGGCGCCCGACTGACCGGAGGTCCCGTTGGCCGGCACCTGCTCGACGGATGCCTGCGAACCGCTGAGCGCGTACGCCACCACGACGGTGGCGATGGCCGACAGAACGACGCCATAGGCGGCCTCGCGCCCCGAGACGGAGCGCGGGCGCCGCACGTGGCCACTCCGGCGAGCACGCCAGCCGTACGCGCACAGGACGGCGAGCACCAGGCGCATGCCGGCATCCACGAACCGCACCTCGAGAAGCGCGAGCAGCGCGAATGCACCGCAGACGGCCGCCGCGACGGGCCACGCCCGGTCGGCGAAGCGAGCGACCGCGACCAAACCTGCGAGGAGGGCGACAGCCCCGAGCAAGGCTTCCACCGTGACGACCTGCGACCCCGGCATGGCCAGCGGCGCGGTGAGCCAGTCGAGCACGGCGAACATGAATGCCTTTCTCGACGGGGTTCGGACTAGTGACTCGTTTCATTGTGCCGTCGTCGCGGCACGGCCTCCGCCTCTCTCGGCGCTCCACCCGCAAGTCCTGGGGCAATCGTTATGCAGGCGAAACACTGCGGCATGCCGATTCGCTTGGCGTCGGACGACCGTCGTACCCTTGTCGATCATCCAGACGTGTCGGGGCGGGCAGCGCCGCGGATCGCAGGGCGGAGGTCGACGGATGACACAGCATCACAGGCATCCGATGAGCCTCGAACTGCTGCGCCAGGAGGCGCGCGACGAGCTGGCCGCGGTGATCGAGTTCCGGTGCCGGCTCGGCGACGATCCGTGGGACTTCCTGCCCGACCTGCCCACCGTCGACGAGCAGGTGGTGCTCACGTTGCGCGAGGAGACGATCGAGGCGCACGATCTGGCCGAAGCGCGTTCGAGGGCGTACCACCCGTCGGCGGCCCCCCAGGAGCGCGAGCGGTTCGAGTATCAGCTTCTGCGCCGCGTCGCGCTCGACCACCCCGAGCTCACACCCGCCGTGTGGGGCATGCTGGGCCGGCTGAACGCCGCGTAGCAGAACGGTTCAGGCTGCGAACGGCCGCGGCAGCTCGCAGGTGAACGCCCGGCACAGGTACTCCGTCGGCTCGCCGCGAAGTGCTGTCCGCGCGTCGAACAGGCCGAACCCCGCGTCGGAGAGATCGGATGCCGCCCGCTCCGACACCGCCACCCCTGCGGCACCCGCACCGAGGCTCTGCGTCCGCACCGCCGTCTCCCGCACGACCGTCTCACCGGGCCGTCGAGGGCACACCACGACGAGCTGCAGCAGCTCAGCGGCGAGCGCGGTCGCCGTCTGCAGCACGCCGCCGAACGCGATCGGCGAGCGCGTCGCGACGTCGGCGACGGAGCCGATCCCGGAGCGGGATGCCCGCTCGTAGCGCTCATTGTCGGTCAGCGCGAACAGCACGCGGCACGCGTCCGCAAGCGACGACAGCCCACCGGGATACGCGCCTTCCGACGGGTCTGCGTCGGAGACGAGACCGTGCGCGGCCAGCACCGGATCGCCACCCCCCGGAACCGCGAACGGCGAGCGGCCGGGAGCGGCTTCGGCGGCGTCCATCGTCGCATCCGCCAGAGTGCGGGCCGCGAACGCGAAGCGCGGCTCGCCGGTGGCGAGGAACACGTCGAGCAGTCCTCGAGCGACCAGGCCGTAGTCCTCGAGCGCCGGTGCGGCAGCGGAGGCGCGACCGGCGAGCGAGGCGCGAATGAGAGTCCCGTCGTCTGAGACGTGCGAGGCAAGCAGCCCGTCGGCGACCGAAGCCGCCGTGACGACCCACTCCGAGCGCCCCAGAAGGGCGCCGGCATGGGCGAGAGCGCCGATCGCGAGTCCGTTCCAGCCGGTCAGCACCTTTTCGTCGAGTGCCGGTCGCGGCTGCTCGCTCCGCGCCGCGGCATCCAGCCGGTAGTAGGCACCTTCCCGCCGCTCGCCGTCGACCTCGCTCTCGGAGTCCTGCGCGGAGGCGAAGCCGCCGTCGACGAGGAGCGTGCCGAGAAGGAAGGCGGCGATGCCCTCAGCGACCTCAGCGAATCGCGCGCCGCTGGTGCGGGATTCGGTCTGGACGGCGAGCGACGCGTCCGCATACAGGTGCAGGAGCCCGGCGTTGTCGTAGAGCATGCGCTCGTAGTGCGGCTCGCTCCAGTCCCTGCGCGTTCCGTAGCGGAAGAAGCCGCCGTCGACCGGGTCTCGCAACGCAGAGCCGGCCATGCGTTCCAGGGTGTGCAGTGCGCTGCGCCGGCCGGAATCGGATCCGCTGGAGAGCAGGAATCCGAGCGCCGGCACGCTCGGGAACTTCGGCCCGGCGAAGTCCGGGGGCGTGCCGAAGCCGCCGAACTCCGGATCCTCCGCGGCGGCGAGTGCGTCGGCGGTTTTGATGAGCCGGTTGTTGTCGAGCACGGAGGCATCCGCACCGCCGTCGTGCGCGTCTCTCCCCAGCTCCTCCATCGCCGCCGCAACCCGTGCCGCGGTGTCGGCGACGGAGTCCCGGCGGTGGGTCCAGGCATCCGTCACGGCATCCAGTACCTGCCCGAACGACGGCATTCCCCCGCGCACCTCGGGTGGAAAGTACGTTCCGGCGAAGAACGCGCGGCCGTCCGGCGTGGCGAAGACGCTGAGCGGCCATCCGAGACCCCGCGTGAACGCGCTCGCTGCCGCGAGGTACGCGGCGTCCACGTCGGGATGCTCCTCCCTGTCCACCTTCACCGGCACGAAGCCGGCGTTGAGGCGAGCGGCGAGCAGCGGATCGCTGAAGCTCTCCCGGGCCATCACGTGGCACCAGTGACAGGTGGCGTAGCCGATCGAGACGAACACGGGAACGTCGCGCTCTGCCGCCTCGGCGAACGCCTCCTCGCCCCACGGATGCCAGTCCACCGGGTTGTCCGCATGTGCGCGCAGGTAGGGACTCACCGCGTCGGCCAGAAGATTCGGCATCTCGCCAGCCTAGGCATGCGGCCGCAGACCAGGACCAGAGCCGGGAGAGCTCGCTCTGGCGGGCGACCCGATAATGCTCTGAACTGGGGCGCAGCGATAGAGTCGCGAACGTGAACGTCACGATCGTTGACGGACCGACCGCGGCGGCGCTGGCGAACATTCTTCCGGTCCTGTTGCTCGCGTTCACGGTCGAGTTGCGCCGCACCGCTCTGCACCGCCGTGGCCGCCGGCCGGGATGGCTCATCGCCGGACTCGCGGTGTTCTACATACTGTTCGGCCTGGTCGAGACGACCATGGTGATGTCGATCGACGGGCGCCTCTTTCCGTCGAAGCCGAGCGACCTGATCTGCGCGTTCGCCATCTTCGTGCTGCTGTGCCTGCTCTTCGTGCTGGCTCTCGTGCCGTCGCGCAATGGGCGCGCCGCCGGCGAGGAGTGAGCCCCGGCGCGGCTCGCTCTACAGCTCGCGGGGCTGCAGCTCGCGCGACTCGAGATAGAACGCGTCGAGACAGTGCGGCGCCGCCCGCTCCAACCACCGAGTCTCGGCGAGCGTGTTGTGCGGCGTGCCCAGGCGGTACTCGATCGCTTCGGCCAGAGCACGGCGCGGATCGGTTCCGCATGTCTCCAGGAACGCGTCGATGAACAGGGCGCGGAACGGCTCGATGTGCTCGGCCAGCTGCGGCTCGACGTCCAGGTCCGAGCCGAGCGTCAGGATGACGGTGATCGCGGCATCCGTCGCAGCAGCCCCCGCGGCGACGTCCGGCCAGTCGATGACCACCGGGCCGCGCTCGCTGAGGATCACGTTCTGCGGGTGCAGGTCGCGGTGGATGAACACGGGATCGCCGTCAACAGCGCCGGGCAGCCTCGGGAGCCACGACGGCGCGGGCAGCCGGTGCAGCCGCTCGTGCAGCTCCCCCAGCAGCCGGCCGTAGCGCCGATACTGCCCGGGCTCATGGAGCAACTCGTCGAAGAGGGTACCGCCGTCGACACGCTCCAAGACGAGGTCGCCGCCCTCCGCATCGAACACGTGCGGAACCGGATACCCGTACTCCTCGAGGTGCAGCATCGCGCGGGCCTCGAACTGGGCGTCGCCGTCGCCTCGGTAGCGACGCAGCACCCGCCCGTCGCCGAGGTCGAAGACGTCAGCGGCTCGCCCCTGTGCGATGAGCTCCATGAACGAAGCTTATGCGGGCACGCGCATCCTGAGGGGGTGCGTGCCACGGCGTCCCGCTTCACCCTTGTCGAGTGCGGCGATCGCCTGCATGTCGTCCCACGTCAGTTCGTAATCGAAGATGTCGAGGTTCTCCACCATGCGCTCGCGGTGGTTGGACTTCGGAATGGCGATGTTCCCCACCTGCATGTGCCAGCGCAGCACGACCTGCGCGACCGACTTGCCATGGGCATCCGCGATCCGCTGAAGCTCGGGAGCCTCGCTGATCGACCCGCCACCCAGCGGGTACCACGCCTCGGTGACGATGCCGTGCTCGGCGTGGAACGCGCGAAGCTCGCGCTGCTGGAACTCGACGTGCAGCTCGACCTGGTTGACCGCCGGAGTCACGCCGGTCTCCGCGATGACCCGCTCCAAGTGCTCGATCTGAAAGTTGGAGACACCTATCGACTTCGCGCGGCCGCCCTCGGCGATCGAGGTCAGCGTCTTCCACACCTGGGGGTAGACACCCTTGTCGTGAAGCGGCCAATGGATGAGGTACAGATCCACGTAGTCCAGGCCGAGCGCGTCGAGGCTGGACTGGAAGGCGTGCTCCGGACGGTCCTGATCGCCGTTGGCCAGCTTCGTCGTGATCCACAGATCGCCGCGCGGGATTCCGGCTGCCCGCACCGCCTCGCCCACGCCCGCCTCATTGCGGTAGCCCGCGGCCGTGTCGATGTGGCGGTAGCCGACCTCAAGCGCGTTCCCGGCGATCTCGGCTGTGTGGTCGGGATCCACCCGGAACACGCCGAATCCGAGTTGAGGAATGCGCGAGCCGTTGTTCAGTTCGAGGGTGGGGACGTTCGTGTCGGTCATGCTTCAACGCTAGCCAAGAAACCGATTTCCAACCTCGATTCGAACTCAGTCCGCCCTGGCCGGACCGTCGACGGCAGAGCTTCCGAGGTCGTGCACCTCGGCCGCCGATTCCGGCGACGGCCAGGGATTCGCCACGTATGCAGCCGTGTAGTGGAAGACCCTCGACGCGTCGTCCGGATGCTCCTCCGCAGCGGCAGCTCCCCGCACGCGCCACTTCTCGAAGACCTCGACGACCTCCTCGGCCATCTGCTCGGCCTCTTCCTTCGTCAGCACGACCGCGCCCATGTACTGCAGGCGCGACGCCGCCGGGTCACGGGGAAGGCTCTCGTCGAGAATGCCCTTGATCCATTCCAGACGCTCCGCCATGAACCTGTCCGCCATGTCGCTCGTGTCGGGAAAGTAGAGACCCTGCTGGAACGCCATGGTCCAGACACGGTCCCGGCCATCCCTCGCCTTCTCGGGCACCTCCTTGATGAGGCCGGCCTTGGCGAGGGTCCGCAGGTGAAAGCTGAGCGAGTTCGCGGGCTCGGCGGTGATCCTCGCGAGGTCGGCTGCACGGAGATGGTCGCGGGCAGCCAATTCCCAGATGATCCGCTGCCGAAGCGGATGCGCGAGCGCACGCAGCATCACAGGATCCGTCACCGCGTGCGACTTCTCGACCACGAGTCCAAGACTATCAAATGGGCAATGTCTGTTGCGCAAGATATCTTGCGCAATAGACATTGCGGATCTATGCTCGTGGCCGTGAGCGACTCCTCCCCCGCATCCGCTGCGGCCTCCTCCGGCGATCACTGCGCCGATCCCGCGGCCGGAAACGGCACGCAGACACTGTGGCGCAATGCGCCCTACCTGCTCCTCATGACGGGCAAGACCTCGCAACTGATAGGCAACGGTGCAGCGGTGTTCGCGGTTCCGCTGATCGCGTTCGCCATCACCGGCTCCGTCTTCTGGTCGGGTGTGATCGGCGCGATCAGCGAGGTCGGCGTGTTGTTGGCGGTACTGCCCGCCGGCGTCATCGCCGACCGCGTAGATCGGCGGCTGCTGCTACTGCTGTGCTCCGCGGTCGGCCTGCTCATCTGGCTGGCGCTCTGGACAGCGGATGCCACGGGCGTGCTCAACGCTTTCGAACTTGCGGCAGCGCTCCTGGTCGCCTCAGCAGTGTCCGCCTTCTATGCACCAACGGAAGCTGCCGGCATCCGCTACGTCGTGTCGTCCGAGCAGCTCGGAAGCGCGATGGCGGCAATGCAGGGCCGAGGTGCGGTGGCCAGCCTGCTGTCCGGACCGTTGGGCGGGCTGCTGTACGGACTCTCCCGCGCGCTGCCGTTCCTCGCCGGCTCATTCGGCTACGCGCTGGCGGGAGCGACCGCGTTGTTCGTGCGGGTGCCGCTTAACGACAGGCATCCGCAGCGCCACTCCCAAAGCGTGGCCGCGTCGCTCGTCGACGGGTTCCGGTTCGTGTGGACAGTGCCGGTCATCCGCACGGGGATCGGGGTCTTCGCGCTGCTCAATCTGGCCTTCGGCGGCGCGTTCGTGTCGATCAACCTGCACCTGGTGGCCATCCACACCGCACCGCTGCTCATCGCACTGGTCGACGTGGCATCCGGTGTGGCGATGCTCGCTGGATCGATCGCCGCACCGCCGCTCGTCAAGCGATTCCCGAGCGGCCCGCTCGCGATCGTGTGCATGGTGCCGTCGGTGCTCGGCGGCTTCGGGCTGGCGCTCTCGACGCAGTACGTCGAGTACGTGCTGCTCGCGATCGTCATGTCGCTGTTCATCCCTCCGGTGAACTCCGGTCTGCTCGGCTACGTCAGCGCGATCACACCCCAGACCATGCAGGCACGAATGAACTCGGTACTGTCGCTTTCGTGGACGGTGGTGGCACCGGTAGCGCCACTTCTTGCCGGCGCGCTTTTGAGCGCGGTCGGCGTGGGCTGGTCGATCGCCGCCTTCGCCTTGCTGCTGCTCGTCGGCTTCATCCTGTTCGCCCTGAACCGAGCCGTGCGCCGCATCGGATTGCCCGGCACGTGGGAGGCCGATCTGGTCGAGTGGCCGTCGGAGCACCGCTTCCCCGAGCGTCAGACGTCATAGATGCGGATCAGCTCGCGCTTCAGCACCTTGCCGCTCGGCCCGAGCGGCATCGACTCGACGATCTCCACTCTGCGGGGGAACTTGTACGCCGCGACCTGCGCCTTCGTGTGCTCGATGAGCTCCTCTTCGGTCGCGGTCGCGCCCGGCATGAGCGTGACGGCGGCCATGATCTCCTGCCCGTGCGTCTCGTGCGAGACCCCGAACACGGCGGCCATCGAGACGGCCGGATGCGTCGACAGCACCTCCTCCACCTCTCGCGGGTAGACGTTGTAGCCGTTGCGCACGATCATGTCCTTCTTGCGGTCCACGATCGTGATGTAGTCGTCGTCGCTCTTCGTGCCGAGGTCACCGGTGCGGAACCAGCCGTCGATGACGGCTGCGGCCGTGGCCTCCGGCAGGTGAAGGTATCCCTTCATCAGGTCGTGTCCGCGAACGACGATCTCGCCGAGCTCTCCACGCGGAAGAAGTTCGATGCGGTCGTCGAGTTCCGGGTTCGCGACCTCCACTTCGACGCCCCAGAGCGGCTGACCCACGGTACCCGCCCTGGTCGGCTTTCCCACGACGTTGAACGTGGCGACGGGCGACGTCTCTGTCAGCCCGTAGCCCTCGTGGATGTTCACCCCGTACACCTCTTTGAACCGCTCGATCACGGCGAGCGGCAGCGCTGAGCCGCCGGAGAGGCCGTACTTCAGCGGTGGGCGCTCCGGATTCGCCTTCGCCGCCTCGAGCAGCGCGATGTACATCGTGGGCACGCCGGTCATGATGGTGCACTTGTGCTTGTTGAGAAGCTCGAGCGCGGTGGCTCCGTCGAACTTCGGAAGCAGCACGACGGTCGCTCCCGCGCGGAACCCGACGTTCATCACGCAGACCTGCCCGAACGTGTGGAAGAGGGGCAGGCATCCGAGAACAACGTCGTCAGCCCTCAGATCGAACGCATCGGTCAGCAGCGAGCTGGTCTGCTCGACGATCGCGAAGTGACAGCCCTCCGCTCCTTTTGGCTTCCCGGTGGTGCCGCTGGTGTACAGGATAGTCGCGGTGTCGAACGGATCCATCGGCTCATAGCTCGCGATCGGTTCGGCGACGGATGCCTCGTCTTCCAGCCGCGGGAACGGCAGGTCCGTCGTCGCCTCGTCGGGCACCAGCACGCTGAGCACGTCGACCCCGGCCAGTCCCGCAGCCTTCGCACCCTCGCCGAGCAACGGGGCCGCGCAGATCAGGGCAACGGCGCCCGAGTCGCGCAGCACGTAGGCGATCTCGTCGGCCTTGAGCAGTGCATGAACGGGCACGACGACTCCGCCGAGGGCGAGGATCGCGAAGTACACGCGCGGAAAGTCGGGCACGTTCGGGATGAGCACGGCAACCGGCGTTCCGTGTCCGACGCCGCGAGCACGCAAGGCCCCCGCATACCGGCGGGTCTCCCACCACAGCTGCGCGTAGCCGATCTTCTGATCGGCGAAGATGACCGCAGTGCGGTCGGGATTCTGTCTGGCCGCCTCCGCGAGGATGGCGGCCACGGAGATGGTCGCAAATCCTGTGGGCCTGGCGGGCGAGGAGACGACGCTGTCGGCCGTCTCCGGGTTCTCCACCGTCTGTGGCATCTCTGTCATGGCTGCTCCTTGTCGACGTTGACACGGCACCCGATCGGGATGGCTAGAAACCTACACTCCGGTGCTGTGGATGGTGTCAGCGAGCGGCCGCGGTCCGTTCGGTCAGGGAAGCCCCGCGAGCCGCAGCAGCGCGGCGGCGGCAGCGCCGACGATCACGACGACGAGGAACGGGGCGCGCAGCAGCAGGGCGATGAGCGCGGCCACGAGTGCGCCGATCCGCGAGTCGAGAGTCAACTGCTGCCCGTTCGCGAGTGTGTTGATCATGGTGAGGGATGCCAGCAGCCCGATGGTGAGAGTGCCGGCTACCCGGGTCATCCGCTTGTTCTTCAGCACCTTCGCCGGCACGAGGTATCCGAGAAGCTTCGTGAGGTATGCGACGACGCCGGCCGCGATGATGTAGAGCCACGTGGTCACGGCATCCGCCCTTCGTCCGACGACAGTCGTCCTTCGCCGGAAGCTCGGTGGGGCGGCTCTACGTCGGGTTCGAGACCTTCGTCCGCAGCGCCGACGCCGAGCAAGCCCCAGACAGCGGCGACGATGGCGGCGACGAGTACCGGCACTCCGGGTGGCACGAACGGGATCACCACGACCGTCACGACCCCGCACGCCACAGCGATCGCGACCGGCTCTCGTGCTTTCAGCCGTGGCCACAGCAGTCCGAGGAACGCCGCGACGGCTGCCCCGTCCAGCCCCCATGTCTTCGGGTCGCCGATGGCTCCGCCGAGCAGGGCGCCGAGCGCCGTGAATACATTCCACAACAGGAATATGCCGATGCCGGTCACCCAGAACGCGCGCTTCCGCTCCGCTGGATCGGTCTGCGCAGTCGCGGTCGCCATGGACTCATCGATCGTCACGTGAGCCGCGCCGAAGCGCAGCCATCCCTTTGGCTGAAGCAGGGCGTTCAGCTGCATGCCGTACACGGCATTGCGGATGCCCAGCAGCGCGGCCGATCCGAGCGCCGCGCCGCCAGCTCCTCCCCCTGCCAGCACGCCGATGAACGCGAACTGCGACCCGCCGGAGAACAGCAGCAGGCTGAGCACCTGCGTCTGCCAGAAGTCTAAACCGGAAGCGACGCTGAGCGCACCGAACGAGACGCCGTAGAGGCCGGTGGCGATGGCGACGGATGCGCCCGCCCGCGCCGCAGGAGACCGCCAGAGTTTCACGGGTGACAGTCTGTCAAAGCGCACCGTCGTCTCGGCGCGTCGTAGGAGCAGACGCGTACCCCGCCGCGAATCGTCCGGCGACGGATCGAATCCCGCACACATCACCCGAAGCAGAGTGATCGTCATCACTCGTGGAGGGCTGCCAGCGGTGGTACTTCCAGGTCGGCCTCGCGGATGCCTCGAGACCACCCATCTCCCGAAGGGTCGACAACGATGTCGGATGCCACACAGACGCGGGCGGCCAGCCCCGCCTCCGAAGAACCCGAACACGCGCTCAAGGCGAACGGGGTCAGCGCCGCCGGGGCGGTCGTCATGGCCGTCGCGGGCAGCGCTCCCGCTTACTCGATCGCGGCCACCACCGCTCTGCTCATCGGCGCCGCAGGCCTCGCCGCGCCCGCTGCACTGCTGTGGTGCGGCATCCCGATGCTCGGCATCGCCTGGGCGTTCTCGTACCTCGGTCGATCCGATGTGAATGCCGGCGCCTCGTACTCCTGGGTCGGCCGTGCGCTGCATCCGATCCTCGGCTACCTGTCGGGTTGGTCGCTCGTGATCTCGGCGACCATCTTCATGGTTGCGGGAGCCCTGCCGGCCGGTCAGTACACGGTGTCGTTGTTCGATGAGAAGGCCACCGGCAATGTCTGGCTCGTGACCGGTGTCGGTGCACTCTGGTTCCTGGTGATGGCCGGATGCGTTCTCGTGGGCGTCACGATCACCGCTCTCGCGCAATGGATCATGTCGTCGATCGAGGTCGCCATCCTCGTCGTGTTCGCGGTCATTGCGATCGTCAAGGGCCTGGTCGGGGTTCACACCGCCGGTGCGGCATTCTCGTGGGACTGGTTCGGCTTCTCGCACTTCGGCGGAGTCACGGGGTTCGTCGGCGCAGCGCTCATCGCGGCCTTCTACTACTGGGGCTGGGATGTGAGCTCCAACCTCAACGAGGAGACCACGAACGGCCGCAAGACGTCGGGTGCCGGCGGCATCATCGGCGTGATCATCGTGTTCCTGCTGTTCGAGGTCTTCACGATCGCCACGCAGGTCATGCTCCCGGAGAAGACCGCAGCGAATCCGAACGCCAATCTGATCGGCGATCTGGGCCAGGCGATCATCCCTGGAGTGGGCGGCAAGATCCTCATCGTCGCCGTCATGCTCTCGACGATCGCCACGCTGGAGACGACGCTCATCCAGGTCACCCGCTCGCTCTTCGCCATGGGCCGCGATCACACTCTGCCGAGGCTCTTCGGCACCACGCACAAGAAGTGGAAGACGCCCGCCTTCGCAACACTGATCGTGACCGGCGTCTCCCTCGTGCTGTTCATCGGCTCGAATGCATTGGGCAGCGTCGGTCAGATCATGAGTGCCGCGATCAGCTCGATCGGCTTCCAGATCGCTTTCTATTACGCGCTGGCCGGCATCGCCGTCGTCGTGGCGTATCGCAAGGAGATCTTCAAGTCGGTGAAGAACTTCATCTTCATCGGGCTGTGGCCGGCTGTCGGCGCGGTTTTCATGGTGTGCATCTTCTTCTTGTCCATTCCCGGAGCGGACCCGCTGGTGCTCATCATCGGCATCGGCACGATCGCACTCGGCCTCGTGCCCATGGCGATCTTCTGGAAGAAGGGCAGGAAGTACTTCAGCCGCCGGCCGCTGGAGACCGGGGACGAGATCACGCCGGCAACGGTCAACATCGCGTTGCCGGACCCGAAGATCGACGACTGAGCGCGCGCAATAGGATGGAGGGCTCATGTCCTCCGTCCCCGTCGACCCGCCCGCCGACCTCGTCATCCATTTCCCGCCCGAGCTGCCGGTCAGCGAACGGCGGGATGACATCGCGCGTGCCATCGACGACCACCAGGTCGTGATCGTGGCCGGCGAGACAGGCTCGGGCAAGACGACGCAGCTGCCGAAGATCTGCCTTCAGCTCGGCCGCAAGTCCATCGGGCACACGCAGCCGCGACGCATCGCGGCGCGCGCGATCGCCGAGCGAGTGGCCGAGGAGCTGGGCCAGGACGTCGGCGGGCTCGTCGGCTTCAAGGTGCGATTCACCGACGAGGTGTCGAAGGCGACGCGCATCAAGGTGATGACCGACGGCATCCTGCTGAACGAGATCCACCGCGATCGTGACCTGAACGCGTACGACACGATCATCATCGACGAGGCGCACGAGCGCAGCCTCACGATCGACTTCCTGCTCGGATACCTGAAGCGGCTCCTGCCGCGCCGTCCCGATCTCAAGGTGGTCGTGACGAGCGCCACGATCGACCCGGAGAGCTTCGCCCGGCACTTCGCGGACGCCGAGGGCAATCCCGCCCCTGTGATCGAGGTCTCGGGGCGCACGTACCCGGTGGAGGTGCGGTACCGCCCCCTCGTGGCCGAGGACGAGGGTGACGACGATGTGGATGCCGCCTCGCCTGCCGACCGCGACTATTTGACGGGCATCACCGACGCGCTCGACGAGCTGGGTCGCGAGAAGCCCGGCGACGTGCTCGTGTTCCTCTCCGGTGAGACGGAGATCCGGGATGCCGAAGATGCGGTGCGCGGGCACCTCACGCGTCGTGGCGAGGCGGCTTCGACTCAGGTTCTCCCGCTGTACGGCCGGCTGTCTGCCGCTGACCAGCACCGCGTTTTCGGAGCCGTGCCCGCGGGCATCCGTCGTCGCATCGTGCTGTCCACGAACGTGGCGGAGACGAGCCTGACCGTTCCGGGGATCCGGTATGTGATCGATGCCGGAACCGCCCGCATCTCGCGGTACTCGACGCGTGCGAAGGTGCAGCGTCTGCCGATCGAGGCGATCTCGCAGGCATCCGCGAAGCAGCGATCGGGACGGTCGGGACGCACGAGCGATGGCATCGCCATCAGGCTCTACTCGCAGGAGGACTTCGAGCGGAGGCCGGAGTACACGGAACCGGAGATCCTGCGCACGAACCTCGCTGCGGTCATCCTGCAGATGATCTCGCTCGGGCTGGGCGACATCGCGGCGTTCCCGTTCCTCACCCCGCCGGATTCCCGAGGAATCACGGACGGCCTCGATCTGCTGACGGAGTTGAACGCCATCGGCGACGGCGCGCTCACGAAGACCGGGCGAGCCCTGGCGCGTCTGCCCATCGACCCCCGGTTCGGGCGGATGCTCGTGGAGGCCGGCCGTCACGGCGTGGTACGCGAAGTGATGGCGATCGTCGCCGGTCTGACCATCCAGGACCCGCGGGAGCGGCCGCTCGAGAAGCGCGCGCAGGCGGATCAGCAGCACGCGAGATTCACCGACCCGACGAGCGACTTCCTGACACTGCTGGGCCTCTGGAATCACCTGGAGAAGAAGCAGAAGGAGCTGTCGTCGAGCGCATTCCGGCGCATGTGCAAGGCGGAGTTCCTGAACTACCTGCGCATCCGGGAGTGGCAGGACCTCTATCGGCAGCTTCGCCGTACCGCGAAGCCGTTGGGGCTTGTCCCGGGCGATCCGAAGATCGATGCCGACGGCATCCACAAGTCTCTGCTCGCCGGGCTGCTGTCGCACCTCGGCCTGCGGGATGCGCAGAAGCGCGACTACCTTGGGGCGAGGAACACCCGCTTCCTGATCTTCCCCGGATCCGTTCTGGTGAAAAAGCAGCCGCAGGCGATGATGAGTGCGGAACTGGTGGAGACGAGTCGCCTGTTCGCCCGAATGAATGCGGCGATCGACCCGGCCTGGGCCGAGCCGCTCGCGGGCGACCTGGTGCGCCGCAGCTACAGCGAGCCGCACTGGGAGAAGCGGCAGGGCTCTGCCGTCGTGTTCGAGAAGGTCACCCTGTTCGGGCTGCCGATCATCGCGCGGCGTCGCGCTCAGCTGAGCCGCATCGATGCCCCACTGGCGCGTGAGCTGTTCATCAGGCATGCACTGGTCGGTGGCGAGTGGCCCGGCGACGTGCGGGATCACGCGTTCGACTTCCAGCGCTCCAACGCGAAGCTGCGTGCTGAGCTCGAGAAGGTCGAGGAGCGCACCAGGCGCCGGGACATCCTGCTCGACGACGAGGCGATGGTGTCGTTCTTCGACGAGCGCATTCCGGCGGACGTGACCGACACCCGCTCGTTCGAGTCGTGGTGGCGCCAGGAGCGGCGAACCAATGGCCGCCTGCTTACGATGCGCCGGGAAGACCTGGTCGACGACGTCGAGGAGGCGACGATCGACGAGAATGCCTTCCCGCCGGTCTGGCGCCAGCGCGACCAGCGGCTGGCGGTGAGCTATCGCTTCGAACCGGGGTCGGACGACGACGGCGTGACCGTGCAGGTTCCGCTCGCCCTGCTGCCACGGCTCTCACCCGAGGGCTTCGACGCGCAGGTCCCCGGGCTGCGCACCGACCTCATCACCGTGCTGATCCGCACTCTGCCCAAGGCGCTTCGTCGCTCCCTGGTTCCCGCCGCGGACTGGGCGGCTCGCATAGCTGCGGAGCTGCCGCCGGGGCTCGGGTCGGGGCCGAGCCAGAGCGATCCCGGCACGGGCGCCCACGGCGCCGGCTCGAGCGTCGCTGAACCGTTCTCCGCGATCCTCTCCCGCACCATCCGACGGCTCACCGGAACGCCCGTCGATCCCACTGACTTCGACATCGAGCGCCTCCCCGGCCACCTGCGCATCACCTTCCGTGTGATCGATGAGCGCTCCCGCGTCGTCGCGACCGGCAAGGACCTCGAAGAGCTGCAGCGCAGCCTCGCGCCCAAGGTGCGGGAATCGGTGGCGAAGGCATCCGAGCGGCGCCGTGATCCCATCGAGCGCAGCGGCCTCACCACCTGGGACTTCGACGAGCTGCCGCGCTTCGTCGACACCGAGCAGGGCGGACGCGGAACGGGCATGCCACGTAGCGTCATCCGCGGCTATCCGACGCTGATGGTGGAGAAGGACGGCGTCGCCATCCGCGTCGTCGGCACGGTCGACGAGCAGGAGCGCTCGCTGCCCGACGGCGTGCGCAGGCTGCTGATGAACGGCATCCCGTCGCCGGTGGGGTACGTGCAGGAGCACCTGACCGGTGCGGAGAAGCTCGCGCTGGCCGCGAGTCCGTACCCGTCGACGAAAGCGCTGTTCGACGACTGTCTCGCCGCGGTGGTCGACTCGGCACTGCGGGAGTCCGTGCCGGGTGGTCTGGTCTTCACACGTGCGGAGTTCGAGCGTGTGCGCGATCTGGTGTCGACCACCGTGATGGATGCCCTGTTCGACACGGTCTCGCTCGTCGCGGCCATACTCACCGGGTCTCGCGCCGCCGAGAAGGCGCTCTCGGCGACATCGTCCATGGCACTGCTCGGCGCGCTGACGGACGCCCGCGCCCAGCTCGCCGGCCTCGTGTTCCCCGGTTTTGTCTCCCGCACCGGACTCGCGCACCTGCGACACCTGCCGCGGTATCTGCGGGCCCTGGTGTGGCGCATCGAGCGTCTGGCCGACAACCCGGGGCGCGACCGTGTCTGGATGAACGAGGTGCAGACGGCCACGACACGATTCACGGATGCCGGTGGCAGCATCCCGCTCCCGCCGCACCCGCGCCCCTCGCTCGAGCATGCCCGATGGATGCTCGAGGAGCTGCGCGTGAGCCTTTTCGCACAGCACCTCGGCACGGCAGAGACTGTGTCGTTGCAGCGCATCCAGAAGGTGCTGGCGGGGTAGTGCGGATGCCCTAGCGCTCACGGCGACAAGCTCATCCCGCACGACGTGCGCCGGCGCACGGCATGAGTCGCTATGACGCGGGAACGTTCGGCACTCGTCGCGCCGCCGCCGCGTTCATTCGCGTCGTTTGAGACTTCCTCGGGTGACGCCGGTGGGTCGCCATTGCCCGGTGGGGTCGATCCATGCTGGTGCTCGGACGTGTGGTGCCCCGCCGATCATCTTGATGGCCCAGCCTCCGGTGTCGACGTAGTGATGGTGGTACCAGCACAGCGCAGGCTGTCGCATGAATCTGGGTCTCGTTTCGGTGAGTCGAGCCGGTTTATTCCCTGGTCAGGGGATAATTAGGTGTGGGTGTGAATGTGCGTTCCGGGGATCTGGATCAGCTGTTTCTGCTG
>NZ_BAAGWY010000022.1:0-41123 GCF_054780115.1 Humibacter ginsengiterrae | reverse complement strand
GTCCACCACGGCCACGCTCGACCTCAGACACGCTTGGCTGCTCTCACCGAAACAGGGTCATGCGGTAACCAACCCGCGCATATCAGACTGACCACGCGTCACCAGACACGCCGCACCCCGACCCCGCTAGCGAACGAGGAAGCGCCGCCAGGCAACCAACCCGGCGGCGCTTCACCACGCCCCCTTGACAAAACTCAACACATATCAGTCGTCAGTGCCCGGTTCGACGGGCGAGCACTGCCGCATGCAAGGCACTGACGATCTCACCGTCGTCGAGCGAGACGCCGAGCAGGTCCTCTATCAGGGCGATGCGCTGATAGAACACCGAGCGCGACAGGTGGCTCGCGGTCGCTGCACGCGTGCGATTGCCCGGGTACGCGAGATAGGCCGTGAGAACGTCGAGCAAGTCGCCTCCGCGACGCAGGTCGTGCTCGATGAGCGGGGCGAGCATCCGTTCGCTGTGCGACTGCAGCCGCGGATCGCTGCCGAAAGAGTTCAGCAGCCGCAGCAGCGGCCGGTCCTCGACCCGCACGATGAGCGGGCCGCGGCGCTTGCGGTCGTCGCGGGGTGTCAGCAGCTCTGTGGCCTGCTCCACGGATGCCAGCAGCCCGGGCACGCCGTCGGCATCCGCCCCGATCGCCACGGTCACGTCTGCGGGCTGGGCGTCCGACGAGGTCGCGACCGCGGCGGCGAACGACGACAGTACCTGGTCGGACAACCTGCCTCGAGGAGGCAGGGAAACGATGATGACGCTCGTGCCGGCATCCATCGACGGATGCGCCGCCGTGATGGCCGGCACGCCGAGCTCTCCCACCGCGGACGCGGCGGCGGTTGCGCCCTGTGCGCTGCCCCGCAGGCGCACGGCGATGCCGAGCAGCGTCCGGCCGGTGACCGGCACGCCGCTCGCCTCGAGCCGGTCGGCGAAAGACGCCTCCCCTGCGAAGCGCCTGCCCAGCAGTGCGGAGACGATGCGTTCGTGACTGGTGCGCGTCCACTCGTCCGCGCCGCGGTCGGCGAGCCGGCCGAGGGCGAGCGCGATCGCGGCCTGCTCGAGCACATTCGTGCGGCCGGCCAGATGCGCACCGCCGGGCAGCGCGACGAGGTGCCCCCAGCGGATGCCGCGCGCCTCGACAGGCACGATCGTCCAGTCGTCGGGGCCGGGGAGCGCGCCGCGGGCGACGACATCCGCGGCCCGATCGTGGGCATCCCGCGATCGCTGCTCCCAGTCGCGCAGGATGCGCGTGTCATCGCCCATCGCCTCCACGGCGATCACGCGGTGCGTGAGGTCTTCCAGCACGGTCGGCGAGCCGAGCACGCGAGCGACCTGCGCGACGATGTAGTCGGCCGGGCTGCCGCGCAGGCTGAGCTGGGTGAACAGTGCGTGGATCTCGTCGCGCGCCTTCAGCGCCGCCATCTGGTCGGCGATCACCCGGGAGTGCACGGCCTCGGTGATCGCGACGAACCGCGCCTCTCGGTGCAGCACGATGAACGGCAGGTGGAGACGCGCGGCGGCCTCGGTGAACGCCTTCGGCGGTTCCGCGAAGCGGTGTCCGAGTTCGAGCACGACGCCCACGATGGCGGCCTCGACGAGGCGAGCCGCGAAGTCGCGCTGCGCTGCGGCATCCGTCGGCCATCCGACACCGGTGGAGAGGATGAGCTCGCCACCCTTGACGAGGTGCGTCACGTCGGCCGTCTCGCTCACGTGCACCCAGCGCACGGGGCGGTCGAGGGCATTCTCGCCGGTGAGCACCTCGGGGACGGCCGTGACGACCTCTTCGAGGCGGAGCACCTCGCGGATGCTCGGCAGCACCGCCTGCCTCGAAACGGCCTGACGCCTCGCGGTGCGCTCCAGGTCGATCGGTGCCGGCTCCGCTCGCCGGTCGCCGGTGAGTTCGCCGGCGCGAGGTGCTTCAGCACCGTGCTCTTTTGCAGCCAGACGATCTGTGCGACCGCCAACGAAGCTGTGACGTTCTGGCACCGCTATCGAATCCACTTCTCTGTGAACATGGGAGCACCAAGACTATATGCCGCCTACGTCAATTCGTCCGGATCGAGCCATGCAGCGATCGACGCAGCGCAGAGTGGTACGTAAGAGAACCCCAACGAGAGGACCGCTCATGGCCCTGATCCGCCACTTCGTCGCCGGCGCGGAATACGGCGAGCCCGAGCGCACCGGAGACGTCTTCAACCCCGCCATCGGAGCCGTGCAGCACCAGGTGCTCATGGCGAGCGAGACGGATGCCGCTGCCGCGATCGCCGCGGCCAAGGCTGCGCTTCCCGGATGGCGCGCCACGGGCCTGACCAAGCGTGCCGACGTGCTGTTCCGCCTGCGCCACTTGCTCTCGGAGCATCGCGATGAACTCGCGGCGGCCATCACGAGCGAGCACGGCAAGGTGCTGTCCGATGCCGCGGGCGAGGTCGCGCGCGGACTGGAGAACGTGGAGTTCGCATCCGGTCTCATCCAGCACCTGAAGGGCGACTACAGCGAGCAGATCTCGACCGGCGTGGACGTGCACAGCGTCAAGCAACCGGTCGGGGTGGTCGGCTGCATCACGCCGTTCAACTTTCCGCTGATGGTGCCGCTCTGGATGGTCGCGAGCGCCATCGCGTGCGGCAACACGGTGGTGCTGAAGCCCAGCGAGAAGGACCCGTCGGCGTCTGTTCTGCTGGCGAAGCTGTTCCTTCAGGCGGGGCTTCCGGCGGGGGTGCTGAACGTTCTGCACGGCGACAAGGTTGCCGTGGATGCCCTGCTCGACTCGCCCGACATCGCCGCGATCAGCTTCGTCGGCTCGACCCCGATCGCGAGGTCGATCTACCAGCGTGCGTCCGCGAACGGCAAGCGGGTACAGGCGCTCGGCGGCGCGAAGAACCACATGGTCGTGATGCCGGATGCCGATATCGATGCCGCCGCGGATGCCGCGGTGTCGGCCGCGTACGGCTCTGCCGGCGAGCGCTGCATGGCGGTCAGCGTGCTCGTCGCGGTGGGCGACGCGGGCGACAGGCTGATTCCGGCCATCCAGAAGCGCATCGACGACCTCGTGATCGGCGACGGAACGGATGCCGCCAGCGGCATGGGCCCGCTGGTCACCGCACAGCACCGCGAGAGGGTGCTGTCGTACGTGACGGGGGCGGCGGCCGAGGGTGCGACGGTCGTCGTCGACGGTTCGCAGAAGCAGTTCGAGGGCGACGGGTTCTTCATCGGGGCCACGCTTCTCGACAAGGTGCCGCTGGAATCGTCGACGTACCGGGACGAGATCTTCGGACCGGTGCTCTCTGTGGTGCGCGTCGACACGCTCGACGACGCCATCGATGTCGTCAACGCCAATCCGTACGGCAACGGCGTCGCCATCTTCACCCGCGACGGCGGTGCCGCGCGCGAGTTCGAGTTCCGTATCGAGGTCGGGATGGTGGGCGTGAACGTGCCGATCCCGGTGCCGGTCGGATCGTTCTCGTTCGGCGGCTGGAAGGATTCGCTGTTCGGCGACTCGCACATCTACGGCCCGGAGTCGTTCCACTTCTATACGCGCTCGAAGGTGATCACGTCACGGTGGCCTGAAGCGTTGCAGTCGCGTGTCGAACTGGCGTTCCCCGGCAATCACTGAGGATGACGACATGACCATCACCGAGAACGGCACCCGCACCGGATACACGGACCGGACCGGCGCCTTCCACGCGTTCGGCGATCAGGCCGAGGAGCAGCGGGTGCGCTCCGACGACCACGCACACGTGTTCCACTCCTGGAGCGCGCAGGCCCAGATCAACCCGCTGCCTGTTGCGGCCGGCGAGGGATCCACGTTCTGGGACTACGACGGCAATGCGTATCTCGACTTCAGCTCGCAGCTGATCAACCTCAATCTCGGGCATCAGCATCCGGATCTCGTGCGAGCCATCCAGGAACAGGCCGGTCGCCTCGCGACGATCCAGCCGGCGATGGCCAACGACGTGCGCGGCGAGCTCGCCCGGCGCATCGCCGAGGTGGCGCCCGGTGACCTGAACCACGTGTTCTTCACCAACGGCGGCGCGGATGCCAACGAGAACGCCGTGCGCATGGCCCGCCGCTACACCGGCCGCCGCAAGGTGCTGTCGATGTATCGCTCGTACCACGGCAACACGTCCACCGCTATCGCGCTCACGGGAGACCCGCGGCGCTGGGCGAACGAGCCGGCGGACGGCTCGGTCGCGCACTTCTTCGGGCCGTATCCGTACCGGTCCGCGTTCCACGCGGCAAACGCTTCGGAGGAATCGCAGCGCGCGCTGGAGCACCTCGAGCAGGTGATCGCGCTGGAGGGCCCGCAGACCATCGCGGCGATCCTGCTCGAGACGATCGTCGGCACGAACGGGGTGCTCGTGCCGCCGCCCGGCTACCTGCAGGGCGTGCGCGAGCTGTGCGACCGGCACGGCATCGTGTTCATCGCCGACGAGGTGATGGTGGGCTTCGGCCGTGTCGGCGAGTGGTTCGCGGTGAATGCCTACGACGTCGTCCCCGACCTCATCACGTTTGCGAAGGGTGTGAACTCCGGCTACGTGCCGCTCGGCGGCGTCGTGATCTCGGAGCCACTAGCTCACTTCTTCGACGACGTCTCGTTCCCGGGCGGGCTGACGTACTCCGGGCATCCGCTGGCATGTGCCGCGGGTGTCGCGACGTTCGAGGTCTTCGAGCGGGACGGCATCCTGCAGCGAGTCCGGGACCTCGGATCACGGGTGGTCGAGCCGACCATCACGGGGTGGCTCGACACGCATCCGTCGCTCGGCGAGGTGCGCGGGCGCGGGCTGTTCTGGGCGCTCGAGCTGGTGCGGAACCACGAGACGCGGGAGCCGCTGGTGCCGTTCAACGCCTCGGGAGCGGATGCCGCGCCCATGGCCGAGGTCGCCGCAGCGTGCAAGGCGGCCGGGGTGTGGCCGTTCACGCATTTCAACCGGATGCACGTCGCGCCGCCGCTCGTCATCACCGAGGACGACCTGCGTCGCGGCCTCGACGCGTACGACGCCGCGCTCACCGTGGCGGACCGCTACACCCGCTGACCCGGCGTCGGAGGCGCCTCGTACCCTGGTGCCATGGCGGGCATCAGGTACGAGTTCGAGTCGACGCTGTTCCCGTGGGAGGCGCGCCGCGAGCTGTGGGTGTTCGCCCGGCTCCCGCTGGAGGTCTCAGAGGAGATCCACGACGCGCCGCACCCGCCTGCCGGATTCAACTCGGTGAAGGTGGAGGCGACGCTCGGGTCATCCAGGTGGTCGACGTCGATCTTCCCCGAGGGCGACGGCACCTATGTGCTCGCGATCAAGAAGTCCATCCGGGCACGCGAGGGCGTCGACGTCGGCGACACCGTGCGCATGGCCGTCGAGACGCAGGTGTGAGCGGGAGGAGGCTCAGTCGTTCGGCTTGACCAGGCAGAACGGATGCCCCGCCGGGTCGAGGTACACCCGGAACGTCTCCTTGTCGTACCCCGCTTTCGTGGCGCCGAGGGCGAGCACCTGCTGCTCGGCGGCATCCAGGTCGTCCACCTTCACGTCGATGTGCAGCTGCTGCGGCACCTCCTGCCCTGGCCACTGAGGCGGCCGGTACTCCTGGTCGACCTTCTGGAAGGCGATGAGCGGACGGGGCCGCTCCTCCGAGGCGAGCTCGACCCAGTCGGGGTCGTCCGAGACCACCTGCATGCCGAGCAGTTCCGCGTAGAACGGCGCGAGCGCGCGAGGGTCCGGACAGTCGATGGCCAGTACGTCGAATGTTCCGATCATGCGCACGACGCTACGACGACCCCCCGACACGTGACTGAGCCGAGCGCGGCGCGAGCTCGCTCGCGGCGCCGAGGCGATGGAACGTGTCGAGTCGCGTAGCGGCGAACACACGTGACTGAGCCGAGCGCGGCGCGAGCTCGCTCGCGGCGCCGAGGCGATGGAACGTGTCGAGTCGCGTAGCGGCGAACACACGTGACTGAGCCGAGCGCGGCGCGAGCTCGCTCGCGGCGCCGAGGCGATGGAACGTGTTGAGTCGCGTAGCGGCGAACACATCGGGTACCGTCCTACACCGGCGCCGTCACGCGGGCCTGCTCGTCGTACAGCCGCGCGTACGTGCCGCCGAGCGCCAGCAGCTCCGCGTGCGTTCCGCGCTCCACGACGCGGCCCTTGTCGATGACGAAGATGACGTCGGCGTTCACGATCGTGGACAGCCTGTGTGCGATCGCGATCGTGGTGCGGCCGTGCGAGGCCGAGTCGAGCGCCTGCTGCACGACGCGCTCCGAGATCGTGTCGAGTGCGCTGGTGGCCTCGTCGAGGATGAGCACCTCGGGGTCTTTGAGCAGCACCCGGGCGATGGCGATGCGCTGCTTCTCACCGCCGGAGAGCCGGTAGCCGCGCTCACCCACGATCGTGTCGTAGCCATCCGGGAACCCGGCGATCGTTTCGTGGATGTTCGCAGCGCGCGCCGCCTCCTCCAACTGCTCCTGCGTGGCATCCGGTGCCGCGTACCGGAGGTTCTCCGCGATCGTCGCGTGGAACAGATAAGTCTCCTGGCTCACGATCCCGATGTGATCGATCAGCGAGTCGTGCTGCAGGTGACGCACATCCTTGCCCGCGAACAGAACGGCGCCTTCCGACGCCTCGTAGAGCCGGGGAACGAGGTAGGAGACCGTCGTCTTCCCCGCTCCGCTCGCGCCGACGAACGCGGCGAACTGGCCTGGCAGGATCGTGAACGAGACATCGTCGAGCGTCGGACGTTCGCTGGGGCGGGAATCCGGATACCGGAACGTGACGTCGCGGAACTCGATCTCGCCGACCGTCGCGCCCGCCGGAATCGCGATCGCGTCCGGTCGATCCTTGATGGCCGGCCTCAGATCCAGGTACTCGAAGATGCGGGCGAAGAGGGCACTGGATGTCTGCAGGTTCAGCGCCGTCTGCATGATCGCCATCAGCGGGAAGAGCAGCCTGGCCTGCACGGTCGTGAAGGCGACGATGGTGCCCGAGGTGATGTCAGTGGATCCGTTCCCCAGTAACCAAGCCGAGACGAGGTAGACGATCGCAGGGATGGACGACAGGAAGATGTGCACCATCGCGAAGAACCACTGCCCGCTCATCGTCTCCTTGACCTGGAGTCCGATCTGGGTCTCGTTCTCGGCCGAGTAGCGCGCGGTCTCGAACGGCTGACGGTTGAAGCTCTTCGAGAGCAGGATGCCCGAGACGCTCAGCGTCTCCTGCGTGATCGCGGTCATGTCGGAGAGCGACTCTTGGGTCGCCGTAGCGATGCGCGCACGCACCTGACCCACCCGCCGTTGAGCGACGACGAGGAACGGCATCAGCACCACCGCGATCAGCGTGAGCTGCGAGTTGAGCAGGAGCATGGCGACGAACGCCGCGATCACCGTGACGATGTTGCCGAGCACGCTCGAGATGGTGTTCGAGAGCACGCCCGCGACCCCGCCGACGTCGTTCTGCAGTCGGGACTGAATCACGCCGGTCTTGGTGCGCGTGAAGAAGCTCAGCTCCATGGACTGCAGGTGCCGGAACAGGTTGACCCGGAGCGCGCCCATCACCTTGTTGCCGACGGTGGCCGTGAGGTAGGTCTGCCAGACGCCAAGTCCGCTGGAGGCCAGGTAGACGGCGATGATCGCGACCACCAGGGTGGTGGTCACGCCGAAGTCCGGATGGCCCGACTTGGGGAAGAGTCCGTCGTCGAAGACTCGCTGCGTGAGGAGCGGCGGCACCACGGTGAGCGCTGCACCGAGGAGCACGAGCGCCACCGTCACCGACAGCGCGACCTTGTGCGGCGCGAACAGCGTTCCGATGCGCCGCATCAGGTGCGGGATCTTCGGCGCCTGCGCGTTCCTCGCCTTCTGCGCAGCGATGTCGCCGCGCGCGCCGCCGCTGTGCCCACCTCCGTGGCCGCCGCCTCCGTGGCCGCCGCTGGGTCTCATTCCGCTCATCCGCTTGCTCCTCGCAGTCGCGACTATCAACGATATATCGTTACGCGACATTCCCGCCAGCACCATCATCCGCCACCGTTCAAGTCGCGAAGTCGGTCGTTATCGGGCCGCATAACGACCGACTTCGCGACTTGAACACGGGTCCCGCGGCTGCGAGCCGGCGCACATCGGCGTTCGGCGTGGTCAACTTGTCCGGTGAACGTCAGGACCGCGCGGCATCGGGCATCCGGCACCGGCGCATCCTCGTTCAGTCTCTCCCCTGACCCCTCGGGGAGCACGGTGAACCGGCGGGCCTGGTGGGCGCTCGTCGTGCTGCTGGCCGGCATGTTCATGGCGCTGCTCGATACGAGCATCGTGAACGTCGCGCTGCAGACGATCCGAACCAGCCTGAACGCCGACGAGGCGACGCTGTCGTGGGTGATCTCCGGTTACGCGCTGGCGTTCGGCCTGCTGCTCATTCCCGCCGGACGCTTCGGCGACCGGTTCGGCCACAAGTGGATCTTCATCGTCGGAGTGGGCGTCTTCACGCTGGCCAGCGTGTGGTGCGGACTCGCCCAGTCGAGCACGGAGCTCGTGGTCGCCAGGGTGGTGCAGGGCATCGGCGGGGGCATCTACGTGCCGGCCGTGGCATCCCTCATCCAGCTGATGTTCCCGCCGCTCGTGCGGGGCAAGGCGTTCGGGGTGATGGGCGCCGTGATCGGCATCTCGACAGCGCTCGGACCGCTCATCGGCGGGCTGCTCATCGAAGCGTTCGGCGAGAAGGAGGGCTGGCGTTTCATCTTCTTCGTGAATGCCCCCATCGGCGTGCTCACCGTGATCGCCGCCGTGCTGTTCGTACCGGGCGGCGCGGAGGGCAAGCGGCTCTCGACGGATGCCGTCGGCCTGCTTCTCGCGATCGCCGGCCTCGTCGCGCTGCTCGTTCCGCTCATCGAGGGCGAGGATCAGGGCTGGCCGCTGTGGACGTGGCTGAGCCTCGCCGGCGGCGCCGTGCTGCTCGTGCTGTTCGCGTTCTGGGAGCGACACGTCGCCACCACGAAGACGGAGCCGCTGGTGCCGCCGCACCTGTTCTCGCATCCGCAGTTCACCGGCGGTGTGCTTCTCGCGTTCGTCTACTTCGCGGCGTTCACCAGCATCTTCTTCACGATCTCGTTGCTCTGGCAGGCCGGACTGCAGCACACCGCACTCGAGTCGGGCCTGGTCTCGCTCCCGTTCTCGATCGGAAGCATCATCGGGGCACCTCTCAGCGACCGGTTCGCCCGTCGGCTCGGCCGCAACGTGCTGAGTCTCGGCACCGGCCTCGTCGCGCTCGGACTCATCGCCCTGTGGTTGATCATCTGGCGGGAGCCCACCCAAGACCTCGTGAACTGGGACCTGCTGCCGCCCCTGTTCGTCGCCGGTTTCGGCAGCGGCCTGTTCGTCGCGCCGAACGCACGTTTCATCGTCGCCACCGTCGACAACGCGGAGGCCGGCGCTGCGGCAGGCGTCATCCAGACCATGCAGCGCATCGGCTCCGCGATCGGCATCGCCGCGATCGGCAGCATTCTCTTCGCGCAGGTGCCCGCCTCATTCGCGCCGAGCAAGGCGAAGGCCGCGGAGATCGCACAGCAGCATGCGACAGGCGGAGCGGATGCCGTCAAGCACGCGATCCAGCAGTACGTCGACCACCAGCTCGCAACGGCATTCGGCAACGGCGCCGCGCTCGCGATGCTGACGAGCGCGGTGTTCGCCGTCGCCGCGTTCCTGCTGGTGTTCGCGCTGCCGAAGAAGGTCAGCCTTCAATAGGGGCTTCCGGAGCGGCCGCCAAGCCCGGCACCTCCCGTTCAGGTCGCAGTTTCTGTCGCTTCACGCGCCCTGAGGCGACCGAAACTGCGACCCGAAGCGACGAGGCGCGGTTGCGGAAACCGAGCAGGAACAGCGTTAGGGCGATCGCGCTCACCACGGCGCCGGTGATCGGTACCAGCCACGGCCCGCCGAGTGCGAGCGAGGCATTGCCGAGCGGCGGTGCGATGGAGATGCCGAGATACATCGCTGTCGAGTACCAAGCCATCGTCTGCTGCGCGTGCGCCGGCTCGATGCTCACGAGCCGATGCTGCACGGGGATGATCATCGCCGACACGACGGCGCCCCACACGACGAACACGACGATGGATGCCGCGAACGACCACGCGAGCGCCGCGAGTGCCAGCAGGGCGACGATCTGTACAGTGATCGCCACCGTGGCGCTCGAGCGGCTGCCGAAACGGTCCGTCATCCGGCCGGCGAACGCGTTGCCGACGATGCCCGCCACACCATATGCGGCCAGCAGCACCGCCAGAAGTGTGCCGGATCCGCCCGTCGCGGCCGACGTCGCCTCCGCCGAGAAGATGTACACCACGTTGAAGCCGGTGGTGATGAAAAGCGTGGCTCCGAGGGTGGCGAGCACCCGGGCATCCGCAAGCGGGCGCAGCCTCGTGCGCAGCGAAACAGGTGCCGGATGCGACACACCGCGGAACATCGGCACGATCGCGGCCATGACCAGCACGCCGATGACGACCAGGCACCACATGGGCATGCGCCAGCCGAAGAGCGTGCCGAGCTCGGTGCCCAGCGGAGATCCGACGGCGATCGAGACGATGAACCCGGCGCCGACGATGGCCAGTGCCCGGCCGCGTCGTTCCGCCGGCACGATCGTCGCGGCCACGGCAGTCGCGGTGGGCACGAGTGCCGCACCGCCGAGCGCCGCGATCACGCGGCCCACGCCGAACTCCACCAGCGAGGTGCTCAGCGCTGCGACGACTGTGCCGATCGCGAAGAGCAGGGCTCCGGATGCCATCAGCAGCCATCGCGGCACCCGCGACAACCCGATCGAAACCGCCGGCGATGCCACGGCGACGACCAGCGCGTAGAGCGTGATCGTGTAGCTGACGGATGCCTGACTCGCGTCGAGCTCATGCGCGATGTGCGGCAGCAGGCCGGCGATCACGAAGGCGTTCGTGCCCACCGCGAACAGGCCGAGGGCGAGCAGTAGGAGCTTGAGTGTGGAACCGCGGTACGATTGTTCGATAACGGTCATACCATCAAAGTAGTCCGCCAGTTCGATGTTCGTCAAACTATTTTCGGAGAAGTCGTGAGCGAAGACGCCGGGGCGCCCGATCCGTCCGATCCCGTCGCCTACCCGATTCCCGATCTGGCCGACGTGCAGCTGGTCGATGTGCTTCGCGCCCTCGCCGACCCGATCCGCCTCGAAGTCGTGCGACGTCTCGCCGACGGGGAGCCGCGCCCGAAGACCGTGCAGCTGTGGGACTTCGACGTGCAGAAGTCCACGTTGTCGCACCACTTCAAGACGCTACGCGAGGCAGGGCTCACCCGCACGATCGTGAATGGGCGGCAGCACGACATCCTTCTCCGCAGGGCAGAGCTCGACGAGCGGTTCCCCGGTCTCATCGAGTCCGTGCTCGGACGCTGAGCCGTTCGATCTTCCGGAGTCAGTAGACTCGCACGCTCACGATCCGTGCCGACGGGTCTCCGTTCGTCGCCGTCACCATCACGCGCACAGCCTGAGCCACTGTTCTCGCCGACAGCGCGTGGATCCGATGCCGGCGACGATTGCCGGTGATCGTCGCGACCACCTGCCATTCGCCATCCACCTGGAGCTCCGCACTGTAGTCCCGCACGAGAGTCGGGAAGACACGGTGCGGCGTTCGATGATGATGCAGCGTGTTGAGCTCGACATCCACGTCGTCGTCGAACACCAGCCGCACCTCGCCGACCGCCGTCTGCTCGTCGAACCGTAGCTCGAGCCACTCCGTCGAGCCGGAGCGGAGAGGCTCCGAGACCCACAGCTGCGGACCGCCGTACGGCCTGTGGTACCCGCCCACCGCCTTGCTCGCCGAGAACGCCTCGGTGGCAGGATGTACCTGAAATCGCAGTCCGCGACCGCGCAGGATGTGCGCAGGCCACTGCACGAGCAGATCCGCCTCGTCGAACGCCACGTTCGCGTCACCGTCGTTCTCGGGCCGATGCGAGAGGAGCAGAATCCCGGGAGCAGGGCGGTCCGTGAGCACGACGTGCACGTCGGGGTTCTCGTGCAGCACGACGACGACGTTCTCAGCCGCTCCAGGCGTCCATTCGAGCGGGAGATCGATCCACCGCGGTGACGAAGCCGCCTCCACCGCCATCGAGACAGCGCCGACACGGTGCGCGGGAACAGCGTTCTGCCGCGCACCGGTCGTGTACAGCGACACGTGAAGCGTCGTGTCGCGCTCGGTGCGCACGAGTACGCGCACCAGCCGCAACTCCGGATCGACCGGGACGAGGACGCCGAGGTCACGTTCCAAGGGGAACAGCTCGTCGCTGGTCTCGACGTCGTCCGCGCACTCGAGTTGCTCCCGACCGGCAGGATCTTCCGCGCTCCAAGAGCGTGGATCGAACGAGCGAAGCTCACTGGATGCGCTCACCCGGGCACGGCGGGCCAGGTCCAGCGGATCGTCGTTGCGCACTCCCATCACCGAGGCATCCTGTGCAAGCAGCAGCTGTCGCAATCGCTCCGCACTTTCTGTCGCCAGCTCACGCGGGGACACACCGAGATCGATCGCCAGCGACGCCGCGGTGCCCACCGCCTCCCCGCCGACCGCGCACGTCGCCATCACGCGGGACGATCCGAACGCGACGTGCGTGGCGGAGATGTCGCGCCCGGCCACGAAGAGATTGCGCACGTTCGCGGAGTAGTAGCTGCGCAGCGGGATGCCGTAGACCCCGCGAGGGAACCGCTGGTGGGCACCGGCCGTCGTGGCGTACATGCCCTCGACGGGGTGGAGGTCGATCGACCAGCCTCCGAAGGCTACGGCATCCGGAAACTCGGTCTGGTCGAGGATGTCGTTCTGCGTGAGCGTGTGGTCGCCGACGAATCTGCGGTACTCCCTCTTGCCCGGCAGCGCGCCCACCCACTCGAGATCGAGGTTCTCCGCATCGAACTCTCCGGAGTTCTTGATGAGGTCCCAGATGCCGAAGATGACCGAGCGCAGCTCGTCACGGATGCGCTCGTTGTCGGCGACGATGTCGAGTTCGCCGCCCCATTCGATCCACCAGTAGTGCGCGCCGCGGTCTCCGCTGCGGATGATTCGCGCCTTGGGGATGGGCGTCGTCGTGATGTCCTTGGCCGACGCCGGCGGCACGAAGTCGACGGGGTGCCCGGCGTCCTTCGTATAGAAAAGGATGGTCGATCCGAGGAACTGCCCGTCCGGCTCCGACGGTGCCCAGCTCTCGCCGAACTCGTCCCTTCCCTCGCGTCCGGCCCGGAAGTGTGCGCCGGCGAGCGCGCCGACGAGGCCGTCGCCGGTCGCATCCACGTAGAACGTGCTGCGGAAGGTGGTCCAGAGCTCGGAACCCATGGTCCAACCGCGCACATGATCGATCACCCGATCCGCATCCGGACCCATCGCGTGCACCACGTGCACGTCGGTGTTCAGGAACAGCTGGATGTTCGGCTCGGCACGCACCGCATCGAACACGACCTCGTCCCAGTGCACCGGGTTTCCCTCGGGGTTGCGGTACTGGTTCTCCACATACAGCTCGCCCATGATGCCGGTCTCCCGGGCGAAGCGCTGCATGCCGTGGGCCGTCGCGCCGCACACCCACACCCGGATCTCGCTCGAGGAGTTGCCTCCGAGCACCGGACGATTCGTGACGAGCGCGACGCGCTTGCCGAGGCGCGCCGCCGCGATGGCCGCACACACTCCGGCGAGACCACCGCCGACCACGGTGAGGTCGTTCTCCAGTGTCTGTTCACGCATGGCTCGGAAGGCCCTCCAGAAACGCGCTGATCATGTCGCCGCGACTCGCGTCGTCGCATCCGTCGCCGCCCGCGCAGTGGCCGTGCGCGAGCACGTGCATCCAGGTGGGCCCGCCGAGCGAGTTGGCGATCGCGAACTGACCGGGAGAGGGAACCGACGGGTCTGCGAGCGCAGGCAGCACGAGCACGGGTACCTGCACTCGCCGAGCGGCGCAGGCGGCGTCCACATAGCTCAGCGTGTGCATCGCCTCCGGGTGATCGAGCACGTGCTCCGCCACGAGGTGAGCGGACCCCGTGCTCGGCACGGAAACCCGCCACGCATGGTGGCCGAAGCTCGGCACCTCGAGCACGCCGGCGTCGAAGCAGTCCCCGAACCCCATGGCCAGGGCGCCGATGCCGCCGCCGAAGCTCGACCCGAGGTAGTCGACACGGCCCACGTGCGGGAACAGGGTGCGCAGGAGTCCTGCCGCGATCCACGTGTCGGCAACGGATCCCACGTGGCTGTAGCCGCGCGGCGAGCGGATGCCCCACAACACGTGATGCAGACCGGTGTCACCGCCGACGCCCTCCACCTGGCTTCGGGAAGGAAGTCCCCGCGCGACCGGGAACAGTGCGACCGTGTCATTCGGAACGATCGCCGCATCCGGCGCGTCGCGACCGCCGTAGCCGTGTCCGACGACCAGCCCCCGTGTGACCGCGCCGTACGGTCGCGTCAGCCAGCCTCCGATCCGGATGCCGTCCAGGCTGCGGTAGCGCACGTCGGCTACCTGCGCCCGCGGCTCGCTCTCGAGCGGCCGCCATTCGCCGACCTCGAGCTGAGGGTCGAGCTCGGCTGCCTCATGAACGAGTCCCGCCCAGAACAGATCGAGATCGGGCGGCTCGTGCTCGGGCGCCCGTATCTCCAGCAGCGCATCGAGGTCCAGGCCGTGCGTGGGATCGAAGCCGTACTGTTCGCTCATCGGCGGTGCGAGCACCGCGCCCGTCCGTCTCGTCCCCGGCCTCACGACTCACCCTGGGCGCGAACCGCGAGCCCGTACCACGCCGCCGCAGTTCCGCCGCTCACGAGCCCGGCATCCGCCCCGCACTCGGCAGCGAGCCGCTCCATGGCGGCGATCGCACGCTCGTACCCGCCGAACGGCTCGCAGAGCGGCCAATCCGATCCGATCATCGCGCGTTGTCCACCGAATGCGTCGAGAGCGACGGAGACCGGATGCATCAACGCATCGGTCCCCAGCGTCGGCCCCAACTGCGTGAGAAGCCCGGATAGCTTGACCGCGATGTTCCGGCGCTCCGCGAGCACCCGTATTCCGCGCTCCCAGTGCTGCAGCTCGTCCTGGTTCAACGACGGTTTGGCGAGGTGGTCCACGACGATGCGGAGCTCCGGCATGGCGTCGGCGACGGCACGCACACGGGGCAGACCCTCGGGCGAGAGCAGCAGGTCCAGCGTGAGGCCGCAGTCGGCGAGGGCACGCATTCCGCGGCGAAGGGCAGGCTCGGGCACGGCCGCATCCGTGGCCGGAAGCATGGTGCGGATGCCCACCAATCGTTCGCCTCCCGCTCCCGCACGTAGGCGGTCCAGTCGGGTCGCGACATCCGCAGCCGCCAGGTCGACCCAGCCCACCACACCGCCGATGAAGGGTTCGCCAGCGGCGAGTGCGAGGAGCCGCTCGGTCTCCGCCTCGCTGCCCACCGTCTGCACGGCCACTGCCGCGTCGATTCCGGCGGTCGCCGCAAACGGCCGGAGGCGCTCGACCGTGTCCCTACGGTCGAGCACCCCCGTTCCTTCACGCACGTCACTTGCCGTGAGCCCTCCGGCCCACACGTGAACGTGCGCGTCGACCCTCATCGTGACGAGTCGCGTTCCGCGCCCGCCGTCCAGCGCGGAGCACCGTACTGGTAGGCACCCAGGCTGGGGATCGGGTCCGTCGATCCGTCGTTGATGCCCGGCAGCGGAATGGCCGCATTGCGCGCGGGCGAGCCGGCCTGAAGCGTGTAGTCGTTGTGCGCCGGGTCGGTGAACAGCGGATCGACGTCGGAGCCCATGTTGTTCCTCAGCACCATTCCGCCGTTCGTCGCGTCGGTGGTGCCGACCATCGGTCCGATGTTGTTCTCGACAACGGTGCCCGTCGACTCCCCCGGACCCTTGACATACATCATGTAGACGCCACCGGTGTTGTTGTAGACGCCGACGTCGTGCGTTCCGGTTCCCAGCCCGTTCAGCATGACCGTCTGCGTCGGGTTGTTCCAGCCCACGTTGTTCGCGATCACGAGATCGCTCTGTCCGTTGTCGGCATAGACGCCCGCCATGGCGAACTTCTCGGTGGTGCCGATCGCGGGCGTCGCATCGTGGAGCAGGTTGTGGTCGACCGATGTGCCAGCCATCGACGAACCGCAGCAGGCATAGATCGCCGCTGTGTCGAGGTTGAGGTTGCCGTACTGCGAGATGTCGTTGTAAGCGATGCGGTCGGGTGCGCCGGCAGCGCCGCCAGGCAGCGTCCACTGCAGGTTGATGCCGCTGCGGCCCACTCTCGAGATCGTGTTGTGCATGACAGTCTGTCCGTTGCCCTGCACGGCGATACCGGCGGCATAGGTGCCCGCGTAGTCGACGTCGGTGATCACGTTCCCGGTTGCGGTGTTGCCGCTCCCCAGCAGCGCGATGCCGTTGCCCGCGCTGAGTGAGAGCGTGCTGTTGCGCACCGTGTTCCCCGTGCCCTTGATGACGATGCCGCTGTCGGTGATCCCGCGGTTCACCGTTGTGCCGCAGTTGGTCGCGCCCTTCGTGATGTCGGTGTACTGGGACAGGTACGTTCCCACGATCCCATCGAGCACGATCCCCGTGCTGTTGTCTCCGGTGGCGATCGACGTGCTGAAGAGATGGATGCCGCTGATCGTCGTGTGGCTCACCTGCGTGAGGTCGAAGCCGAGTTGGCGCTGCTTCGTCTCGATGCGATGACTGTCGGGCTGATCCTGGCTGACCAGGTACAGCTGCCTGGCGGATGCGTCGTAGTACCACTCGCCATCGTGTGACAGCTCGGCGATCTGACCGGCGAGCGTGTACCGGGTTTGAGCCGGCTTGATCGTGTGCACGCAGGGCGGCGCGGCATTCAGCGTCAGCGAACCAGGAGCCGAGTCGACGACGGTCCCCGTCTCCGTTGCGTACCAGTAGCTCGTCAGCACCCGAGCACCGCTCCAGTACCCCGCCGGCTGCGTCAGGGCCGGATCGACGAGCGTGGCACCGGTACTCCCGGTCGCCGCTCTCTCGATGGTCAGCGGATGGATCGGGTCCGTTCCGGGGTATGGCCACTGCGCCTCGACGTCCATCTGGCCGTCGGTGAATACCTGAACCGGGCTCACGTCGTCGCCGAGATCGATGGGCATTCTGTACACGTCGCCCGCGTCGACGGCCCGGCTGAACCCGGATGCCACGACGAACGGATCCGACTGAGCCAGCTCGGCAACGTCGCCGGCGCGAACCCTGTGCCAGCCGTGCACGACGTCGGCGCCGGACACCGTGACCGTTGCGCCCTGCTCGACCTCATATGTGATCGGCGCGTCAGCGGTTCCGGATGATTTCGGTGTGACGGTCTCGTGATACGTACCGCCGGCGATCACGCAGGTGTCGCCGGCGATCATGACATCGGCGCATTGCTGGATCGTCGCGAACGCGGCGTCTGGTGAGCGGCCGTTCGCATGATCGTCACCGTGCGTAGAGACGTAATAGGTGGTTCCTTGAGGCGTCACCGCTGCCGCCGATGCGGGCACAGCAAGCGCAGTGGCCGCCAGGGTGACGAAGCCGAGTGTCAGCGCGCGGCGGTACAGCCCGACGTCGTGCGAACGCGATCGGCTAACGCCGGCGCGCCTCTCGGGCCGCAGTGAGTTTCTCCGTGAGCGGATAGCAAGCATCCTTGCTCCTATCGATAGGTTATAATCGATGAACGTAGCGCGACCGCTGAGGTCCCGTCAACCACGAATTACTGGATTATCGATAGATAGACTCATGCCCGTGTCGAACACTTCGGCTTCACAGCCTGAGACCAACGCCGCTCCCGACGAGGGTCCGGCACAGAATCCCGCCGACTCGCGGGCGGCGCTCAGGCGCAGCCTGGAGGCCGAGCGAGGCAACCTCGGACGCGACCTCCTCTCCGACCAGGTGTACGACCTGGTTCGCCGGCTCGTCATGGAGCAGGCGCTGAAGCCGGGCGACCGCGTGGTCGAGCTCGAGCTCTCCCAGCGGCTCGGCATCAGCCAGGCGCCCGTCCGCGATGCCGTCAAGCGGCTCGCGTACGAGGGAGTGTTGACGCACATTCCGCGCCGCGGCCACTTCGTGACCGTCGCGCTCGAGGAAGACCTCGAGCACGCGATCGCAGCACGCACCATGATCGAGCGCACCTCGGCGAGGCTCGCCGCGGCCGAGCTCGACGACGCGGCGCGCACCGAGCTCGAGTCGATCGTCGAGCGGATGCGAGAGGCGGCGGCACTCGAAGACGTCGCGGCGTTCCGCGTGCTCGACTTCTCGTTCCACCGCCATGTCTGCATCGCGAGCGGCAATCCGTTGATCGTGAAGTGCTGGGACGTCATCGAGCCGGCCCTGCGGTCGTCTCGCGCCGTGGGCGACCCGTTGTTCGGGGGCGACTGGAGCAAGATCGCCGACGACCACGCCCAGCTTCTCGGTCTGCTGCATGCCGACGCCGCGGATGCCGCGGCCGAAGCATTCGCCAGGCACGCCTCGCTGCAGAGCCCGTAGCCGGCGCTGCGCATCGAGCTCGTCGAAACGGGCCGGCCAAATGAGCATCGCCTCAGCGGAGCCCCGCCTGCCCGGCGTTGAGCCGCAGACGCAGGCCGATGCGCACATGTTCGCCCGCCCCCAGGCTCACCGTGACCCGTGAAGGGCCGTCGAGCGGCAGCGGGACCTCCCTCCCTGTTCCCAGGTTCTGCAGCACGGCGTGCTCGATCAGGTGCTCACCGAAGCCGCCGGCCTGAAGAGCGAGCTCGACCGGAGTGTCGCGCATGCTGACCAGCTGCACAGCTGCCCGTTCCGGCTCTATGGACTCCACCAACGCCGCTACCTGCGCCGGGAGCCCTGGTCGCCCGGTCTCCGGGTCGAGATACCGCACGAACGAGTGCTGCAGTCCGCCGTTGTAGAGCGCCTGCGGCGCGCCGAGAGCAGTCATCGTGAGCGCCTCGGTGACCACCGGGTTCACACGCTGCCACCGGTCCTGGTCGAATCCCGAGCCGATGTCGTCGGCGCGCAGTGCCTCCAGCCGTTCGTCCACCTGCCGGTGCGCCACGGCGAGGAACGAGGCCGCGAATCGCTCGACGTCGCCGTCTTCGAGTGCAGCGAACCACGCATCCTCGTGGCCAGCCTCTTCCTTGTCGCGGAACGGCCGCACGCGCGTCCAGTCCCAGCCGCCAGCCGCTCGGAGCACCTCAAGTCGCTTTCGGTCGTTCTGGCGCCTGCCGTGCCACCACAGCCAGACCGGGAACGCGACCTGTGGCGGCTGATGGTCGAACCATCCGTCGGGCGAGAGCCGCGTGGGCCACAGCTCGAGCTCGGTCCCGAACTCGTCTGCGAAGTGCGTGCTCCAGCGACGCTTCATGGTCATCTCGCGGCCGGCGGGAACTTCCCGCACGGCTCGCGCCCGAACGGCTTCGAGGATCTCGGAGGCCAGATCGAGCGCCTTCTCGTCGCCGCTCACGGTGAGCAGGCCGGCCCCCGCGTTGAGTGCCGCGGGGAGCAGGCTGTGGATGCCGTGCGGCCACGTCCAGCCGTAGAGGCCACCGAACCACGATCCCACTGGGTCACCGCCGACCGTCCCATCGGTTCCCACGTTGTCGGGCAGCAGTCCTCCGTTGTCGCGCGCCCGCTCGACCCACCCGGTGACGTACGTCTCGATCCAATCGCGCCAGCGTGGCTCCCCCGTGAGAAGCCACGCAAGAGTGACGAGCGACACCACATTGAGGTTGACCGCCACGTCGCCCGCTCCGAAGCGGCGCTGCATCGCCTCGGCCATGCGCTCTGCGTTGCCCGGCTCGTCGAGGTCGTCCCAGGTGTCGATGCCGGGCAGTCCTCGCACGGGAAGTCCGTACGTTCGCAACTCGACGCGCTCCGTGCCGAAGCGGGGCAGTTCATCCTCGAGCCCTGGCCGAGGACCACCCGCGCCGTTGTGCGGAGCCCTGATCAGGTTGAGCGCGCCGTCGTAGTTCCTCGCGCGCGAGTCGGGCAGGTAGAGGGACGCGAATCGGATGACGGCGTCCCGCAACTCCGCGTTCTGCGGCGCCGCTGCACACAGCCCGTAGAACAGCTCCAGCCCCTCGCCGATGTGGAACCAGTCGTAGCCGATCTCGAAGCCGTCGCTGAAGAGGCCGATCTCCTCCAGTTGGGTCGTCACTCCACGCCACACGCGCAGACTGCACTCGAGAAGCTCGGGGCTGCCGCCGACCAGGTACAAGGTCGGCCAGTTGAAGATCGCCTCGAGAAAGTCATCGGCGCCGTCTCTGCCGATCGGTCGTCCGCCCGGCTTCAGCCGCCCGTCCGGAGCGACGTACTTCGCCGCGAATTCCCGCCACGCCTCCTCGAGCCGCTCCCGCAGGCTCACCTGCAGCAGCGCCCACTCGGGTGCGGTCATCCCTTCGTCGCCCCGACCGTGAGTCCGCTGATGATGTGCCGCTGCATGTAGATGAAGAAGATGATGACCGGCGCGATCGCCAGCAGGAGGTTCGGGAACACCTTGGTGAGGTCAGTCGTGTACTGGCTGATGCCGGTGTAGATCGCGGTCGTGACGGTGTACTGATTGGAGGACGGCCCGAGCAGGATCTGCGGGCTGACGAAGTCGTTCCAAAGGCCGATCGAGTTGAGGATGAGGATCGTCACGACTGCCGGGCGCAGCAATGGGAAGATGATCGTCCAGAACGTGCGGAGCCGCCCGGCCCCATCGATGGAGGCCGCCTGGTCGATGTCTCTCGGCACTGTCGAGATGTAGCCGACCATGAGGAAGATGCTCACCGGAAGAGTGGTCGCCGAGTCGTAGAGCACCAGACCGGCGAAGCTGTTCACGAGCCCGAGCGTGCGCAGCACATAGATCGCGGGGATGACCATGGCCGCGCCAGGGATGAACGTGCCGGCCAGGAAGTACAGCAATAGCAGGCGGGTCTTGCGGCTCGTGCTGCGAGCGATGACGTACGCCGCAGGCCCGGCAAGGGCGATGCAGATGATGTCGACCACGATCACGATCGAGGCCGTGAAGCCGTACGCGGCCACTACGTTGTACTCGGGACTCGTGATGGCCGCGATGAGCGGCTGCAGTGTGAGCCTGTCGAACGGGATGCCGAACGGCTGCGACTGGATGTCCTGCTGCGTCTTGAACGCGTTGATCACCAGGATGTACGCCGGCCCGCCCATGAGGGGTACCAACAGCGCGAGCATGATGATGCGCACGACATTGGGCCGCTTCCGCGCGTGCAGGCGCTGCCGCGGCTTCTGGTTCGCCTCGGCTGCCATCGCCTCTGCGGTCAGCATCTCGGTGGTCATGCATCCCCTCCTGCCGCTCGGTCACTGCGATTGCGCAGCGCCGTCACGAGCAGCGCGAGCGCCGCTGAGACGATCATCAGGAAGACCGCTTGCGCGTTGGCGTAGCCGATCTTCGTGCCCCCGAAGGACTGCACGAGGATCACATACGCGTAGGTCGAGGTCGCTCCTGCCGGTCCTCCGCCGGTGAGGCTGACGACGATGTCGTAGGCGCGCAGCAGTCCTATCAGATTGAGTATCAATGCCACCGTGACCACCGGGGCGATCATCGGGATGACGATGTGCCGGTTGATCTTCCAGCGGCTCGCCCCGTCGATCTCCGCTGCCTCGATGAGCTCGAGCGGCACGGTCTGCAGCGCGGCGACGAAGAGCACCACGTTGAACCCGAACCCGGCCCAGACGATGACGGCGATGAGCGAGATCAGGGCGAGATTCTGCTCGAAGAGGAACCCGACCGGTCCGATGCCGAACGGCGCGAGCAGGGTGTTGAGCGCGCCCTTGGTGCCGAGGATGGCGTTCCACAGGAACCCGAGGATCAGCGCGCTGATCACATGCGGGTAGTAGGTCAGAGCCCGGAACACCGAGTTGGTGCGGGACTTCTGGCGCAGCGCGAGAGCGTATGCCAGGCCGAGCCCGATCTCGAACGCCGAGCCGAAGACCACGATGAGACCTGTCACCCACATCGAGTGCGTCGTGTTCGGGTCTTGGAAGAGGTGCAGGTAGTTCTGGATGCCCAGGAAGTTCGCCTCGGAGAAGCCGTCCCAGTCGGTGAAGCTCAGGTAGATGGCCACGATCACCGGAACGACCATGAGCACGGAGTAGAGCAGCACCGCGGGGCCCGCCATGCCCAGCGATATCGCCGTGTCCCTGAGCCTTCTGTTGCGTTTGCGCGCCGCAGCGCTCTCCCCGGAGCTGGTCCGGGGAGAGCGTGCGTCGGCGATCACTGCGCCTGCGAGTCCCACCACTTGTCCAAGTTCTCCGCGACCTGCTGCGGGGTCGCCCCCGAGTAGAGCGACTGGATCTGGCTACCCAGCTCTGTCGAGTACCCGGGCAAGGGCTGCTCGTCCGCGGCCTCTACGAAGGCTCCGGGAGAAGCATCCACGATCTTCTGCACGCCCTCGCCGAGGCTGGACATCGTGTAGGTGTAGCCCTTACGGAAGTTGCCGTCTGCTGCCAGCTCGCTGCCGACCGCGGTCTTGTCCGTCGTCAGCCACTTCACGAGGTCGATCGCTGCCTGCTGGTTCTTCGACTGCTTCACCACGACGTACGGGTCGGCGATGTTGCTGAACTGCTTCGTCGGATACTTGCCCGTTGTGGGCATGGAGAAGACGCCGAACTGGTCGCTGACCTTCGCCTGGTCCGCCGCAGGGACGAAGAACGAACCCATGATGTACATCGCCGACTTGCCCTCGAGGAAGTTCGTCTGGCCGTCGGCGTATGCGAGGCCCAGGTCGCTCTTCTGCAGGTAGCCCTTGTCGACCCACGACTTGTAGGTCTTCAGCGAGTTCAGGTAGTCCTTGTCGCCGGCGAACGTGACCTTGCCGGCTCTGCGCTGGCTGATCCAATCCGGCGTCTTGGTCATGGTCGTCGAGTCGTTGAACAGCGTGAACTGCGAGCCGGTGACCCACTGGCCTGCGGTTTGCAACGGCTCGTAGCCGGCATCCTTCAGCTTGCCCATCGCATCGGTGAACTGCGACACCGTCTTGATCTTGGATGCGTCGAGGCCGGCCTTCTTGAACGCCGCCTTGTTGTAGAAGACGAGCGACTGCACCTGCTGACCGGCGCCGACGAGATACGTCTTGCCGTCGATCTTGTAGTTGTCGACGAGCGGCGTGTCCTTCGTCCACGACTGCTTGGACAGGTCCGTGAAGAGCTTGGCCGTAGCGGCGGTGGGCGTGACCTGCTGCACGATGTCCGGCGGGTCGCCGGCGGCGAGGTCCTGGTTGAGCTTGTCGCTCGCCGAGATGGTGCCGGTGCGCTCAAGCGCGACCGTCACGCCGGGGTGCGCCTTCTCGTACTTGTCGAACAGCTTCGTCCAGTACGCGACGGTGAGGTTGGGCGAGATGTTGACGATGACGCGCAGATGCGCGCTCGCCGCCTTCGAGGCGCTGGCGCCCGTGCCCGACGAACCGTTTCCGGAACAGCCGGCCAACACCATAGACGCTGCGCCGGCGACCACTGCAACGGCGCCGATGCGCCGCCAGATCCCCTTGCCTTTCATTCCGACTCCACTCTGATGTCTGGGGGTGAGGCGAGAAAAGAGACCTTAGCCTCGTTGCTCGTTTCGACCATCGTCCATGCGCGAACGACTATCGATAGTCGAAAGAATGACACGAGCGGATGCCGGCGTCAAGCCGGGGACGCACGCCAGGTCGAAGCTCAGAGGGCGGGCTGCCCGCCGAGCGGGTCCTCGGGCGACGACCTCGGCGGCGCTCACAGGCTCTCTCCGCCGTCGACCGGCAGCGATACCCCGGTGATCATGGACGCGTGCTGCGATGCCAGGAACACGGCGGCCTCGGCCACGTCGGAGGCCGTCACCCATCTCCCGAGCGGCTTCCGCTCTGCCTGCTCGGCGAGCTTCGCGTCGATCTCCTCCGCCGTGCCGCGCATCGTCGCGCGCAGCATCGGTGTGTCCACACCGCTCGGGCACACCGCATTCACCCGGATGCCTTGCCGTGCGAGGTCCACTGCGAGCGTGCGCGTCATGCCGACGAGCCCGGCTTTCGCCGCGGCGTACCAGGGCGCGCCTGGGTGCGCCCGCAGTCCTGAGGTCGAGCCCGTGAACGTGATGCTCGCGGCATCCGAGCGAGCGAGGTGCGGTACCAGCGCGTTGACGCAGTTCGCCGGGCCTTGCAGGTACAGCTCGAGCATCGGACCGAGGTCGGCCTCGACCCTGCCTGCACTCAGAAACACCGCATCGATGCGTCCGAACTCGGCAACCGTTCGCTCGGCGAGCTGCTCGAGCTCGGAGAGCACCCGGATGTCCGCCCTCGTGAAAATCGCTTCCGAACCTCTGCCGAGCAGGTCGGCCACCACGCGCTCTCCGCGTTCCGCATCCAGATCGGAGACGCTCACCTTGGCGCCGCGGGCCGCGAACAGCTCTGCGGCGGCCCGCCCCATTCCCGAGGCGCCTCCGATCACCACCGCGACGCGGTCCTCGAAATCCCTGCCGACGGCGGCCCGGGCCTTCCGCTCCGACTCGTCGTCGACTTCGACCGGCATCCTCGCCATGTCTTCCTCCTCAGTTCTCGTCAATGCTATCGTTCATCGATAGTCGCTAGGATGCTCGTCAATGGTGGCGTCGCATCCGGTGACTCGCCCAGCGTGCCGGACGACGGCACGCCGCGTCGAAGCGCTCTCGACAGTGCGCCAACGCCGTCGCGAAATCGCGACCAGAAAGGACGGTGAGTCCATGCCCGTGCTCGATCTGCCCATCGACCAGCTCCGAAACTACCTGCCGGCGAGCACCGACCTACCCGACTTCGACGATTTCTGGCGACACACTCTCGCCGAGCACGCGCGAGCATCCACGAGCGCCCGATTCGAACCGGTCGATTCTCCGTTGGAGACGATCGAGACGTATGACGTGACCTTTCCGGGGTTCGACGGGCAGCCGGTCAAGGGGTGGCTGCACCTCCCCCGCCATCGCGAGAGCGAGCTGGCGTGCGTCGTGCAGTACATGGGATACGGAACAGGGCGAGGAACGCCGGTCACGTTGCAGAACCTGCTCTACAGCGCCGCGGGGTACGCCAATCTCATCGTCGACAACAGGGGCCAGGCGGGCAGCGACACCGCCGACGGCGACGGGACGCAGGCGGCGCAGGCATCCGGGTTCCTCACGAAGGGCGTGCTGAGCCCGGAGACCTTCTACTACCGCAGGCTCATCGTCGATGCGGTCGGCGCGGTGCGCGCGGCAGTGGAGCATCCGGAGGTCGACGCCGCTCGGGTCGCGGTCGCCGGCGGCAGCCAGGGGGCCGCTCTGGCGCTGGCGGTCGCAGCGCTCGGCGACATTCCGGTCGCCGTGCTCGCTGACCTCCCCTTTCTCAGCCATATCCGCCGAGCGGCGGATGTCGCATCAGCGGGTCCCTACCTCGAGCTCACGGAGTTCGGGCGCGCACGTCCGGAGCTGATCGATCGCGCCTTCACCACGTTGAGCTACTTCGATGGCATGAACTTCGCGGCACGGTCCACGGCTCCTGCCCGGTTCTCCGTCGCGCTCATGGACGACGTCGCCCCTGCCTCGACGGTGTTCGCCGCGTACAACCGCTATGCGGGGCCGAAGACGATCGACGTGTACCCGTTCAACGGGCACGAGGGCGGAGGACAGTTGGCAGCCGAACGACGGCTTGCGTTCCTCAAGGGTGTCTTCGCCGACGAAGGGCTCACAACGGCTGAAGCGGCGAGCCTGGCCGAGATCGACTCGCTGGCATAGGCCGCACACCGTGCCACCACTCGCGCAGCGCCCTGCGCTCGCGGCCTCGCCGCTCAACAGGCTCAAGCTGCTCTGTCGGTGCCCCGCTATACCCTGACCGCATGGCCAGACGCATCCCCTTGGAGGGCGCCGAGATCGAAGTGGTTCCCGCCTTCGATCACTGGGACGGCTTCTACGACGTCATCGGCGTGAAGAAGCCGGGCGGCAAGGGATGCTGGTGCATGTCGTACCGCGACACGAGCATGCCCGACCGCGGCGCCTACATGAAGGCGGAATGCGAGCGCGAACCCGGGCCCGGCGTACTCGCCTACGTCGACGGCACACCGGCCGGATGGTGCTCCATCGCCCCGCGCTCCACCTACCGCAGGCTGATGAACTCGCGCACCATACCTTTCGTTGACGACGAGGATGCCTGGTCCGCCGTCTGCTTCGTCGTCAAAACCGCCTACCGCGGCCAGGGGCTCATGAACACGCTTCTTGACGGCGCCGTGTGGCACGCGCGCGACCACGGTGCGCGCTTCGTCGAGGGGTACCCGATCGAGGTGACGGGCGAGGCACGGGTCGACATCATCTCGGGTTACGTCGGCACGACAACCCTGTTCGAGCGCGCCGGTTTCGAACGCGCGATGAAGACCACGGCCCACAGCGGCGGGCGGGAACGCTGGATCATGCGTAAGCAGGTGGACGTGACAACGACCTGAACCCCCGGCCACTCGCCTGCTACAGCCGCGCTTCGGGGATCGTCGGCTCGAAGAGCTCGACGGGATTTCCGGACGGGTCCTCGATCAAGATCTGCCTGCCGCCGACGCCGACGCCGATGTTGTTCCGCATCCGCACGCCTTGCTCGCGGAGCCGTTCCACGAGTGCGTCCAGGTCGTCCACCTCCAGCGCGAACCGGTTCCAGCCGCCGGGCCGCGGCAGCGTGCCGTCCGGCATCGCCGCGCCACCGCCGGCAGCTCCGCTCGGCGCGCTCAGCACCAGCCTGAGCTCGCCGCGCGCGAGCATGGCGAAGGCCGGAGCCGGATGCATGATCAACTCGAACCCGAGCCGGTCGACGTAGAAGCCGATCGCCTCGTCGACGTCGTCGACGATGTACCGCACGCTGACCGCAGGCATCCTTCGCCTCACTCCCTGCACGCGACCGACGGGACCCGGTCGTCGCTACCAGGGTCAGTCATCCGTCGGCGCGCGTCCAGCCCTTGTGATGGAACCACCACCACATCAGGCCGGCCGAGACCGCCATGGTGCCGAGGCCGAGCAGGAAGAACGCCCACGGACCGACGAGCACGTGCCCGACCTCCCAGCTGAAGTTCATGCCGAAGAACCCGGTCAGAAAGCTCAGCGGCAGGAAGATCGACGCGATGATCGCGAGCTGCTTGGATGTCGCACCCTGCTTGTTCGCGACGGTGGAGAGATAGAGGTCGGTGCAGCTGGCCACCATCTCGTGGTACGAGTCCAGCTCGTCGCTGATGCGGATCAGATGGTCGTAGATGTCGCGGAAGTAGTCGTGGCTGTCGGGCTCGAGCCCCGCGAGATCGGTGATCACCTCGATCTCGCGCGCGAAGACATCCCGCATGGGCACGACCGCCTTGCGGAGTCTGAGCAGCAGACGCTTGAGCCGGAACGTCTCACCGAGTTCGCGTGACCCGGCGCCCGAGACGATGGCGTCTTCGAGGTCGTTGATCTCCTCGTCCAGGCTGGCGAGCATCGGGAAGTAGCTGTCGACGACCACGTCGACGATCTTGTACACGTAGTACCGCTCCGTCTTGGGAGCCGTCGTGCGAGTGAACTGGTCTCTGAGCTGCTGCAGCGGCGGATACGGGTTGCGGTGCAGCGTGACGATGAAATCGCCGCTCAGGTGACAGTGCACCTCTTCGAGCGGATGCGAGTTCTCGTCCTCCGGCTCGGACTCGACGCCGCCCTGCAGCACGAGCAGGGCCGTGTCGCCGTAGGTGTCGAGCTTCGCCCGCTGTCCGAACTTCACGCTGTCTTCGACGGCGAGCGGATGCAGCCCCAGAACCGCACCCAGGTGCTCGACCTGCTCCCTGTTCGGGTCGGGGAGGTCGAGCCAGAAGAACTCCTGCTCCTGCCGCAGCTGGCTGATCAGTGCGTCGTCGATGGAGTCGAGGATGCGCATGCGGGCTCCGCTGTACGAAGGTGGATGGGGCATCCGTCAGCGTAGCCCGGCGTGCCATCCGTTCCGCACAGGCCTCCGTCTTCCCGTTCACGTCGCAGTTCTTGTCGCTTTCGGCGCATCATGGCGACAGAAACTGCGACCTGAGCATCACAATCGGGGGCGCCGAGCTTCAGCAGCCGAGAGCCTCGGCGACGCGACGCGCCAACCGGTCGGGGTCCCGGAGCAGTGGTGCCGTGACCTCGATGACGGTCCATCCTGCCGCCCGTAGCGCCGCGATGCGCTCGACGTCCGCCGCCCAGGTCGAGCGATGAACCTCACCGTGATACTCCACAATCACCCGCTGTTGCCGGTACAGCATGTCCACGCATCCGATGAACCTGCCGGAAGCGTCGTACACATCGACGTTCAGTTCCGGTTCGGGTAGACCGCGGCTTACGAGTTCGAAGCGAACGTGCGCTTCGCGCGGCGACCAGGAATCCTCCCGGATAAGCTCGAGCGCTTCACGCAATCGTGCGGCACCCCGACGGCGGCCCGCAGCGAGTGCGGCTCGCAATTGCTCACGCGTCGCCAACGGTGGCTTACCCGGATGGGGACGACCGAATCCCGTACGCCAAACCCGGCAGAAGTAGTCACCGAGTGCGATGAGGTCCGGCAGGGCGAGAGTTCCCATGCTGGCCCAGGTCGAGGCGGGCGAGGTCACGCGGAGCCCGTCGACTTCGCGCACCGAGGTCATGTGCGCCTGTGCCCGATGTCGCGTCACACCCTGCGCACGCGGCAGCGCGGCTTCGCCGAACGCGCCGACGTGAAGCGGTAGGTCCTCTCCGATGGCGGGATCGCCGGACTCCGTGAGGACCAGCGGAAGCGGGCCTCCCCAGGCAGAAACCGCCGTGTCTTTGCAGAAGAAGTGGTTCTCGTGCATGCGTGGCAAGTACTCGCGGGCACGCATCACGCGCGAACGTCGCTGGAGTTCGTATGGGTCGATCTCCTCGTCCTCATCGACCAGGGGCTCGCTTCCCAGCGAACGAACGCGATGAAAGGGTCGCTCAAGCTCACGATGACGGAGCCGCCCGGGTGAAACGCCGAGTCGGCTTGCCTCCGCGACGCTGAACCGCGTTGGCAAGTCGGCCGGTAGTGATCGTGGAGGTTTCATCGTCACAACGTGGCATATGGCGGATGACTCCAACCGGGCGTCCACAAACGTTGAGCGTTGTCCACAAGGGGTGACGGAGTCGCCTCGGGGAGCCATCCCGACTCAGGTCGCAGTTTTTGTCGTCATCCAGCATCACTGACGACAGAAACTGCGACCTGAACGAGTTGGCGCACGTCGCGGTCCAGGTGGACGCGACTCAGGTCGCAGTTTTTGTCGTCTCAAGCTGCTTGAAGCAACAGAAACTGCGACCTGAACGGGAGGTTCTGGGCACCGCACTACATCCGGGCGGAGGCCTCCGTCAGCACGCCGCGCAGGATGTCGCGGATCTGGCCGAACTCGGAGGGACCGATGGTGAGCGGCGGCGACAGCTGGATGACCGGGTCTCCACGGTCATCCGCCCGGCAGTACAGCCCCGCGTCGAACAGCGCCTTGGACAGGAATCCGCGCAAGAGCCGCTCCGACTCCTCGTCGTCGAACGTCTCCTTCGTCGCCTTGTCTTTCACGAGCTCGATGCCGAAGAAGTACCCCGCGCCGCGCACGTCGCCGACGATCGGCAAGTCGAGCAGGGTCTCCAGCTCGGCCCGGAACAGCGGCGAGTTCTCGCGAACGTGCTCGTTGAGCTTCTCCTCCTCGAAGATGTCGAGGTTCTCCAGCGCCACCGCGGCTGAGACCGGATGCCCGCCGAACGTGTATCCGTGCGGGAAGGATGCCTCGGCGTGCTTGAACGGCTCGTACACCTTGTCGCTGACGATGCAGGCCCCGATGGGTGAGTATCCGCTCGTCATGGCCTTCGCGCACGTGATCATGTCGGGCACGTAGCCGTATTCGTCGCACGCGAACCACTGGCCGATTCGACCGAAGGCGCAGATCACCTCGTCGCTGACCAGCAGCACGTCGTACTCGTCGCAGATCTCGCGAACGCGCTGGAAGTATCCGGGAGGCGGCGGGAAGCATCCGCCGGCGTTCTGCACCGGCTCCAGGAACACCGCGGCGACCGTGTCGGGCCCTTCGAACTCGATCATCTCGGCGATGCGATCCGCCGCCCACTGCCCGAAGGCCTCGAGGTCGTCACCGTGCTCGGGTGCCCGGTAGAAGTTCGTGTTCGGCACCCGGAACCCGCCGGGGGTGAGCGGCTCGAACATGGCCTTCATCTCGGGGATGCCGGTCAGCGCGAGCGCGCCCTGCGTCGTGCCGTGGTACGCGATCGCGCGCGAGATCACCTTGTGCTTCGTGGGCTTGCCGCGCAGCTTCCAGTAGTACTTCGCGAGCTTGAACGCGGTCTCCACTGCCTCGCCGCCGCCCGTCGTGAAGAACACGCGGTTGAGGTCGCCGGGTGCATAGCCTGCCAGCCGGTCCGCGAGCTCGATGGCCGACGGATGCGCGTACGACCAGATCGGGAAGAACGCGAGCTGCTCGGCCTGCCGGGCTGCGACATCCGCAAGGCGTTTGCGTCCGTGACCGGCGTTGACGGTGAACAGCCCGGCCAGGCCGTCGATGTATTCCTTGCCGTGGATGTCCCACACCCGGTGGCCCTCGCCGCGCACGATGATCGGCACACCGGGGCCGTCTTCCATGACGGACTGCCGGGCGAAGTGCATCCACAGGTGGTCGCGGGCCTTCGCCTGCAGGCTCGCGTCGTCGAGAGCGGGTTGCGCGCTCGTCAGTGTCTCAGTGCTCGTCATCGTGCCCTGCCTTTCCGTCGCGCGCCGCGATTCCGGGCGGCGGCGATGCGTCTCCCCATTCTGTTCACGACGGGTGCCGCGAAGCATCCCGCACGGACGAATCGGCCGATTCGCGGCGGTTTTGCGACGGGTGCCGCAGCGACTGGTACCCCTGGATGCCGCGCAGCACGAGATTGCGCAAGGCCAGGCCCGAGGCGGTCTTCGGCACCAGCATCGACGCGCTGCGGCGCACGAGCCTCTGCTTCGGCATCACGAGCACGCGGTGCCGTCGCTCGTACTCGGCGAACGCGGATGCGGAGTCGTCCGGATGCCTGGCCACGGCATCCGCGAGCGTGCTCGCTCCGACGATCGCGAGGGACGATCCATCGCCGAACAACGACACCGACGATGCCGCGTCTCCGAGGAGGGCAACGCGGGCGGTATGCCAGGCATCCAGCCGAATCTGGGTGACAGCTGCGGGCCTCGGCGTGAAGGATTGATCGCATGACCACCATCGCCGACGTCCGGCTGCACCGCACCACCGTCCCGCTGGTCCGCCCCTTCGTGACGGCGGTGCGCACGGCGACGCAGATCGAGGCGCTGCTGATCGAGGTCGTCGACAGCGACGGAGGCAGCGGATGGGGCGAAGCGCCGACGAGCTGGCGCGTCACGGGCGAGAGCCCGGCGAGCGTCACCGCAGCGGTCGAGGGCCCGCTGCGCGACGCGGTGCTCGGGATGCCCGTCGACGGCACGGCGGATGCCGCAGCCGAGGCCAGTCTCGCCCTGGACCGCGCGGTCGTGCGCAACTCGGCCGCTCGGATGGCGGTGGACTGCGCGATCTACGACCTGGCGGCGCAGGCGGCGGGACTCCCATTGCATGCGCTGCTCGGGGCATCCTCGCCGACCGTGCGCACCGACATGACGCTTTCCGCGATCCCGAGCGACGACGGCATACCAGGCCTTGTCGAGACGGCCGTACGGCATCGCGACGCCGGTTTCGGCACACTCAAACTCAAGGTCGGCGCCGGCAGCGACGATGTGGCCGCGATGCGGGCAGTGCGGGATGCCGTCGGCGACGAGGTCACGCTGCGCGCGGACGCCAACCAGGCCTGGGCGCCCCAACGAGCGATCGACGTGATCCGGGCGTGGGAGGATGCCGGACTCGCTGTCGAGCTCGTCGAACAGCCGGTGGACCGGGACGACCTCGAGGGCCTCGCCTTCGTGACCGCGCACGTCGAGACACCAGTGCTCGCGGACGAGAGCGTGTGGACCACGCGCGACGCTCGCGAGGCGATCGCGCGGCGGGCCTCGGACATGGTGAACATCAAGCTGGCGAAGACCGGCGGCATCCGGGAGGCGCTAGTCGTGCTCGACCTCGCGGAACGCGCGGGGATGTCGGCGATCGTCGGCTGCATGATGGAGAGCCACGTCGGCATCGCGGCCGCGAGCGTCGTCGCTGCCGTGATCGACGGGCGGTCCGGATCCACGACCGCGCACGACCTCGACGCCGGACTGTGGCTGAGTGAGTCGCCCGTGCAGGGCGGCATCGGGTACCACGGCGAGACCGTGACGATGTCCGCCGAGCCCGGGCTGGGCATCCGCGGGCTGCATTAGCCCCAGCGCCGCGGGACCGTCACTCCCTCCAGGAGCGGAGCTTCTCCGGGTTGCGGATCGTCCAGATGTGCTTGATCAGCGCGCCCTCGAGTTCGAACGCGTAGACCGACACGGTCACCCCCTCGCGCTGTGCGATGAGCCCTGGCTGGCCGTTGACTGTGCGCTCCAGAATCGTCAGGTCACCGAACACGTTCTTCAGCCGTACGAAGGCATCCACGATCTTGTCCGCTCCCACGACCGGGTGCAGCAGGGTGCTCACTCGGCCTCCGCCGTCGCTGGTGGCCGTGACATCGGGCGCGAGCAGCCCGACGAGCGAGTCGATGTCGCCCGCCTCCCACGCCTCCTTGAACTCCCGGATGATGCCGGCCTGCTGTGCAGACGGAGTCGCGGGCGTACGCGATTCGCGAATGCGACGCCGTGCCGACGATGCGAGCTGTCGGCACGCTCCCGGGGTGCGTCCCACGATCTCCCCGACCTCGGCGAACGAGTAGCAGAAGACATCGTGCAGGATGAACGCCACCCGTTCGGCAGGCGTCATCGACTCCAGCACCACGAGGAACGCCATGTTGATCGACTCGTCGAGTGTGATGCGATCAGCGGGGTCGGTACCGACGCCCAGGGAGCGACTCTCCGACCACACATCGGACTCCGGCACCGGCTCAGGAATCCACTCCCCCACGTAGGTCTCGCGCCGCACACGAGCCGAGCGGAGCACATTCAGGCAGAGGCGGCTCGCAACCGTGGTGAGCCAGGCATCCGGAGTCTCGATGGCCCCCTGCTCGGTGCGCGACATCGTGTACCAGCGCACGTACGTCTCCTGCACCACGTCTTCGGCGTCGGCGAGCGACCCGAGCATGCGATACGCGAGATTGATCAGGCGACGCCGCGAGCGCTCGATGACCTCGACGGTGTCGCCCCGGTCATCCGAGCCGGACTCGTCGCTCATGATTGTGTCCCTTCTCGAACGCATTCTGCCGGAGATCCCCTCGGCGGCCTCCTCCAAGAACTGACTGCGCAGCCGCTCGGAATGTCAGGTGCTTCGGCGGCGGATGCCGCGCCTGACGTTTCCGGGTCATGCACTGTCGCTCTAGTGAGACGCCGTCCGCGGGTGGATGCCCGTCTCCCGCCCACGAGAAAGGATCTCCGATGCGCACACCTCATGCTCGCAGCAGGGTCGTCGTCATCGGCGCCGGCTACGCCGGGGCCGTCGCCGCCAACCACCTCCGCCTCCGAGACGACGTCGACATCACCGTCGTCAATCCGCGCGCCGACTTCATCGAGCGTGTGCGGTTGCATCAGCTCGCCGCGGGCACGGCGGATGCGACGTTGCCGCTGGCGCCGCTCCTGGCGGACTGCATCAGGCTGGTCGTCGACCGGGTGACGCGCATCGAAGCAGCTTCCCGCGTGCTTCGGCTCGCCTCCGGTCACAGCCTGGACTACGACTACGCGATCTATGCGGTCGGGAGCCTGGCTCCGGTGCCGCCCAGCATCCCCGGTGCGAGGGAATTCGCCGTGCCGGTCGCCGATTTCGAGTCCGCCAGGGTGCTGCGCAGCACCCTGGCGCGTCTGCCGGAGGATGCGCCGATCACCGTCGTGGGCGGCGGTCTGACCGGCATCGAGACCGCGGCCGAACTGGCGGGACTGGGCCGTTCGGTCACGCTGGTCTGCGGAGGCAGGCTCGCACCTGCGCTCGGCGAGGGAAGCCGCCGATACATCGCGGGGTGGCTGCGCCGGCACGACGTCACGGTGCTCGAGGGACAGAAGGTGGCGACTGTGACTGCCGACGCCGTGTCGTTCGCGGACGGCAGTGTGCGCCCCAGTGCCGTCACGATCTGGGCCGCCGGATTCGCGGCGCCGCAGTTGGCGGCCGAGAGCGGGATCACCACCGACGACCGCGACCGCCTTCGTACCGATGAGACGCTGACGAGTGTCGACGACGAGCGGATCGTCGCGACCGGTGATGCGGCATCCCCTTCGGGCATGCCGTACCGAATGAGCTGCCAGGCGGCCGGCCCTCTCGGGCAGCAGGCCGCGAACACCGTGCTCAGCCGCATCGCCGGCGAGCAGCCCCGACCGGTCGACCTCGCTCTCACTGGATCGTGCGTCAGCCTCGGCCGGCGTGCGGCCGTTCGCCAGTTCGCGCACAAGGATGACAGCCCGATGCGGCTGCACACCACAGGCCCGCTGACCGCGGCGTACAAGGAGCTCACCAGCCGGCTCGGATTGTGGAAGATCGGCGTCGAGGCACGTAAGCCGGGATCCGTGCCGTGGCCGAAGGGCGGTCCCCGGCCGACCGGAGACGCGGCATCCGCGATGCCGGCGCGTGTCGATGCGAACCGTACCTGAACGACCGATCCGTTGACGACCAGTCGCACACGAAAGGACAGACCCATGGATTCTCGCGACAAGACCCTGCTGAAGCCGCGCGACGAGGAGGCCGTCGCGGATATCCGCCGGCACATCGACCGGCTGATCGAACTGCTGGGTGCCAAAGATCTTGATGCCCTCGCTCGCCACTACTCGGACGACGTCGTCTCCTTCGATGTCGAACCGCCCCTGCAGCATGTGGGACGAGCAGCGAAGATGCGCAACTGGGAGCGCGCATTCTCCGTCTTCGCCCGGCTGAACTACGAGGTACGCGACCTTCATGTCATCGTCGGCGACGACGTGGCATTTGCGCACGGGTTCGGTCGGCTCGGCGGAACGCTGTTGGACGGCTCCGTCGTCGAGGGAATGTGGGTGCGCGCCACGTTCTGCCTCCGCCGCATCGATGGCGCATGGCTGATCGTGCACGACCAGGCTTCCGTGCCGTTCGACATCGGCACGGGTAGGGGCGTGACCGACCTTGAGCCGTGACTCGGTGCTGCCGGCTACGCGGCCGGCCGGGTGGGTGCTGCGCTCCATCGTGAGCCTGCACCTGGTGGTGATCATGGGCCAGCCCGTGTTCGCCGGGGTCTACTTGTCGGGCGATTTCGATGCGCTGTCGATGCACGAGGCCGGAGCGAACCTGGTCACGGGCATCGGCTACGCCCAACTGGTCATCGCGATCGTGGTGTGGCGACGGCTGCACGTGCTCTGGCCGCTGATCTCGTCGGCAGTACTGGCGGCGGCAGAAACGCTGCAGTACTACGCGGGAATGCACGGGCCGCTGTGGCTGCACATCCCGCTCGGCGTCATGATCGTCGCGGCGGTGCTCGTGCAGTTCATCGCGGTCTGGATGCTGCCGCTCGATCGATCGGAGCGGCACAGTGAGCGCGGGTGACGTGTTCGGTGGGTTGGCGCGGCGTCAGGTGAGCCACCGCACTTGCCCGGCAGATGGGCAGCGGGCCGAAGGGCCGGTGAAGGCTCTTCGACCCGCTGCGGATCGGTCCGTTCGGCCTCAGCTCGCCGAGCCGAGGCACGTGCGCGACGAGCGGGCCGCGGCCGGAACCGTGGTCTCCCCGGTGGGCAGCGTGCCGTGCACCGCGTAGTACGCGATGTCGGTCGCGCGCTCCTGCGTCTGCGACGCTGTCGCCGCCGCCCCGTTCATGAACAGGTCGGGTCCCGGAAGCACGTCGAGCAGACGGGTCACGTAGTCGAAGGGCGTGCTGCCCGGATCGACGGCGGAGGGGTTCGTCCACCCGCACGTGTTGTACTCGAGCGCGTTCAGCGCCGCCTGGCCCACCGCGACCACGAAGTGGTTGCCGGAGAGCGTCGCCGCCCATGCGACCTGGAACGAGGTGGTCACCTGGCTCGACGGCAGACCGGCGGCGGCCGCCGCAGCCTGCGCCGCGGATAGGTCGCCCGACCCGGCCGAGTACACGAGCACCCGGTCGGCGAACGTCGCCGGCGTCTTCGGCAGAGCCTGCGTGGTCCACGGGCCGCTCGGCGGTGCCGTGTCACCCGTGGTGTCCATCGCGGGACCGGATGCCGTGTCGAGGTACACCTGCAGCGGCTGGTGTGCGATCGGCTCGGCTGCGATGCCCGTGACGCCGGTGACCGTGCCGGGAAGCGCCGCGGTCTGCCAGCCCGAACCGTCGTTGTACGTCACCGCGGGATGCCCGTCGGCGCCCAGGTAGGCGACGACCGTTCCGAGCGGCTGAGCCGGTCCGTCCACGAGCGTTCCCGGCGGGTTCGGGAAGTTCCCGATCGGGCCGGACACCGCGCTCGGCAACTCGTACGTCGACGCGGAGATGGCGCCGGCGGCAGGGCCTCCGGGAAGGGTGGCGACGTTCCATGCACCTCGCGACCTCTCGGTGACCTGAGCCAACGCACGCCCACCGTCACCGCTCACGCCCAACGCACCGTTGACGACTACGCTCGCGACGCCCTCGGGAGTCGTGACCGCCGACAGCGTCGCATCCTTCGACACGCCCACCTTCGAGGGCACCGCAGGCCAGTCGCTTCCTGACTGCGAGATCGTCGTGAGCTTGCCGTTGTGACCGACCGCGAACAGCGTCGGTCCGCTCGCCGTCTCGCTCAGCGCGAGCGGCGCGGGGTTCACGGCGAAGTCCGTCAGCGGGCTGGTCGACCACGTGCTCGAGCTCTCGCTCGTCTCGTTCAGGTAGCCGTTCGCATCCACGAAGAACACCTCGGGTCCGGATGCCGTGTACACAGCGACGACGTCGGCTCCTTCGGCGGGCGTGCCCGGAAGGTCCTTGCTCACCCATCCGTTCCCGGCGAGGTACGACTCGGCCAGCGAGCCGTCCTGCGCCCGGTAGTACGCGTGCGGTGTCGTCGCGGAGTCCACCTCGGGGTCGATGTACGACAGCGCGGCGATCGCTCCGCTGGATGCCGGCGTGCCTGCCGCCTGCAGCTCGAGCCAGCTGGCGCCATCCCACACGTCCGCCGCGAGGCCATCGCCGGCCCGCACGAACCTGTAGTACGAGACGGGATAGCTGGAGTACCACGTGTCCGTGGACGCCACAGCTGCGACGCTCGCGGATGCGCCCACCACGTTCACGTTCTTGGTGATGGTCGAGATGGTGCCGAAGCTGGAGGTCGCGGTCACCGTGATGGTGTGCATGCCGGGCGTCGCGAACGTGTGCGTCACATCCGCGCCGTTGCTGTTGGTCGCGCGCCCGTCGCCGAACGTCCAGTAGTACCCGGTGATCGAGCCGCCTGCCTCAGTGCCGCTGGCGTGATAGACGGCATCCGTGCTGACTACCGCCGTGTCGGGACCCGAGATGGATGCCTGCGGGTTCGCGTGCTGCGCCGCCGTCGGCGGGGAGACGAGCGCCCACACCTCGCCGGAGCTCCACGTGTTGTGCGCGAAGGTCGTCAGGTTGAGGTTGGTGTCGTGCTCGACCTTCACGTTGGTGGAGCTGCTGAAGTCGCCGTTGACCATGTCGACGGTGCCGTCGGCGTTCACCGCGACGATCAGTCCGACGTGGTCGGCGTAGCGCGCCGGGGATATGGCGCCGGCGTGGAAGAACACGACGGCGTCGCCCACCTGTGGAGTGCCCGAGTCCGCCACCGGGTTCTGACCGTCGTCGAGCGCCCACTGCACGAAGCTGGATGCCGCGGCGTTGATGGTGTTCATGTCCTGCGTCACTCCGGCCTGCTGCCACACCCACTTGGCGAAGTCCGCGCACCAGTTCTCGTTCGAGTTGCGGACGTTGAACGTCGAGTCGTATCCGCAGCCGTTCGAGTTGGCGGAGAACCCCGCCACCATGGTGGTGTATGGGTTGCAGTTGAGGCCGCCGAATCCGGTCACCACCGGGTTGTCGCCTCTTCCGACCTGACTGAGTGCGATGCCGGCGATCTTGGCGCGCAGCGCGCTGTTGTCTGCAGTGGATGCCTGCGACGCGGTCGTCATCGTGACGGCCGTTGCGGCATCCGTCGATGCGGTGTCGGCGAAGGCCGGTTGCGCCAGCGCAAACGTCGCGATCAGCGCCGCAGGCAGTGCCAGGGCGGCCCAGCGCCCACGCCTGCGCCTCGGCGGTGGAGCGTCTCCTGGGCCGGAGCCGAGACCTGTGTCGTGTGCGTGTGCCACTTTGTCATCCCTCCTTTGGGAGATTCCGACCACCCGATGGGCCGGAACGAAGTTCTATCCGCCCAGCAGTGCGTCCGCGATCGCTCGGATGACCTCGCGTCCCTGCTCCGGCTCGTAGCCCCTGGTGCAGATCGCGAGGAAGCGCCGGGCCCCGGCGGATCCAACGAACGCGACGTCGTGTTCGACGCCGGGCACGTCTCCCGATTTGGAGCCCCACGGCGTTCCATCGGGAACGATCGATCCGATGCGCGGATGCTCCTGCGCCTCCAGCACACCGCGCATCCAGTCCGCGTTGGTGCGAGTGGTCAGTCCGCTGGCGACGATGCGGCGCATGATCGCGGCAAGATCGGCCGGAGTCGCCTCGTTGGTGAGGCCGGAGCGCATCGCGCACGGGTCGCCGATCCTGCGCTCCATGCGCGTGTCGGGAGCGCAGCAGAGCCGGAACGCCTCGGCGATCGGCGCCGGCCCGAGCCGGTCGAACAGCACGTTCGTCGCCTCGTTCGACGAGCGGGTGATCATCATCGTTACCAGGTCACGGATGCTCGCCTCTTCGCCGTCCGCAGGAAACTCGGGGTCGCTGTCTTCCGGCTGGAGGCGGAAAGCCTGAGTGACGCCATCCGCATTCGCGCACTCGAACTCGCGACGGCACTCGAGCGTGTCGTCCAGGCTCAGTTCACCCCGCTCTGCCGCGATGACCGCGGCGAGCATCACACCGAGTTTCACAGTGGATGCCGCATAGAACGCGGTGCGCGGGCTACGGGATGCGAGCATCCGCCCGTGTTCGTCGAGCAGTGCGTACGCGACGAGCGGCGTACCGTCGCTCGCCCGTGTCACTACCGGGCTCACGGCATCCTCCGCGCCACGCACATCCTCGTCACCGGTCTCCGCGCAGCCGGGTGAGGCTCTCGCGGCTGGTCTTAAGCGCCTGAACGCTCGCCTCGTAGGTGGTGCGGGCGACGCCGACGAAGATGTAGTCGACGATGGTGAGCTGGGCGATGCGACTGGCCATCGCGCCAGAACGGAACGTGGTCTCGCGCACGGATGTCGTCAGCACGAGGTCGGCGTCGCGGGTGACGGGCGAGTCGGGAACGTTCGTGATCGCCACAGTCGTCGCCCCTCCGTCGTGCGCGACCCGCAGCAGTTCGCACACCTCCCGGGTCTGGCCGCCGTGCGACAGCCCGATCACGACATCGTGCGGACCGAGCAGCGATGCTGAGCTGACCGCGTCGTGGGCATCCGTGAATCCGAGTGCGACGCGTCCGATGCGCAGCAGCTTCTCCCTGAGGTCGCGGGCACCCATATTGCTGGCCGCCACGCCGAACGCGATGGTGCGCTGGGCCGCGGAGACCGCGTCGATCACCTTCTGCAGCGCGTCGAGGTCGAGGCTTGCCGCGGTCTCACGGATGCCGAACAGCTCCGACCCGCTGATCTTCGCCACGGTCTCGGCGAGAGTGTCGGTGGGGGCGATGTCGGATCCGTAGCTGCTCTCCGCACCGAGTTGCGCGGTCTCGGCGGCGAGCTCGGCCGCCATCTGCAACTTGAGCGCGGCGTATCCGGCGAATCCGAGCGTTCTGGCGAATCGCACGAGCGTGGTCTCCGACGTCTCGCAGAGCCGGGCGAGCTCCGTGATGGTGAGTTCGAGCACGGCCTGCGGCCGCGCAACGATCACCTCGGCGATGCGCTTCATCGACGGTGGGTAGCCATCCGTCAGCGCCTGGATGCTCGACTGGATGCTCATGGCCGGGCACATCCGCAAGGGATGTCAATGATTTTCATGTTCGGGCTCACCGATGGCGATGATATCCATCCGGCGGGCGCGCGTCGACCCCTTTTGCGCTGCAGGTCTCGCATCGCCACGGCGTCAGTGTGGTTGGTCTCCAGCGTTGCCGCGCTCCTCGACCCCAAGTTGTCGCAAGGCCGCTTCGACTCCGTCGGCCGCCAGTCGCCAGTCCGGTCGCGCGAATGCGTCACGATGGAGCCGCAGCCGGATCTCGTTGGTGATCTCACCCGGGCGCGATTGGACGCGGTTGACGCCATTCCGGGCGTAGCCGAGTCGGTCGGAGACTCCGAGCGATGCGCGATTCCATTCGGCGGCGCTCGACTGCGCCCACTCTGCATGCAGGATGTCGAAGGCGAACATCAGGAGACCTGCCCGCATCTCTGTCCCGAGTCCGACACCCTGGTGTGCACGGGTGAGCCATGATCCACTCTCCACGGTCCGCAGAACCGCGAAATCGCGGGCATGGAGCTCCTGAATTCCGATCGGACGCCCGCCATGGAACACGGCGAACTGGATCCCCCAGCGATCGGCTCTTGTGTTGACCCGGTTGCGCCAGTGATATTCGGCGAAAGACCTGGCGAGCTCTTCGGGCTCGGCATCCGTCCAGGGCACCCCGAACGGCATCCTTTCGGGATCGTGGATGCCAGCAAGAGCGCTTTCGACCAGAGCGGGAAGGTCATCGTCGCGCACGGGACGCAACTCGAGGCGAGGCGTGCGAAGCCGCAGCCCGAACAGCGGCCAGACGTCCTCGATCTTCACCTCGACCACGCTAGTCAGGACCGCCGGCTCTTCGGCCTTTCGTCGCCCGAAGATTACGAAACGTGCGCGTGCACTGCCCGTCCTGACGTGTTCGCGTTCGTGTTCGCGTTCGACCCGATCCTCGGTCCTACTGTCGTCGCCGTATGCGCGGGTCGCCGGTGGGTCGCCATTGCCCGGTGGGGTCGATCCATGCTGGTGCTCGGACGTGTGGTGCGCCGTGGATCATCTTGATGGCCCAGCCTCCGGTGTCGACGTAGTGATGGTGGTACCAGCACAGGGCAGGCTGTCGCATGAATCTGGGTCTCGTTTCGGTGAGTCGAGCCGGTTTATTCCCTGGTCAGGGGATAATTAGGTGTGGGTGTGAATGTGCGTTCCGGGGATCTGGATCAGCTGTTTCTGCTGCCG
>NZ_BAAGWY010000021.1:0-41978 GCF_054780115.1 Humibacter ginsengiterrae | reverse complement strand
CTTCCCGGATCGCGAACATCTGCCGAGCCGCCTCGATGTTCACCATCGTCTGCGAGCCGACCGCATCATCCAGAGCGAAACCGATCACATCCTGCGCCGAGACAAACGACGTGCGCTGCGAAGGCTCAGCCGTCCAATCAACGTCCTCAGGAACATCCAGCTCGTCGAACCATGGCAACTCGACGGCGTCAGCCCACGAGCCCTCGCCGGCCGGGCCACGGAACTCGCCGTTGTTCATACCGCCGAAGGTAGATCAAGCCACCGACATTCGACCGAGGTCGTCGAAGCATCCAGATGCAACGCCGACGGATGGCCTTCTGCGCCGCCACCAACACCGTCATGACGAGGAGACGCAAGCCCGTGTGAGGCCCGAATCGGTGTGGATACACTCCGCCTGCGAATGCAAGCCGTTCACGACGCAGAGGAGGAAACCATGGCTGAATCGAACGATGAGTCCCGGAACGGAAGCGAACAGGGCGGCGTACGACACGGCCCCGAGGAGTCGAAGTCTGTGAAGTACTCGCAAGAGATCACGTCGACGGAGGAAGACCCCGAACGTGAGGGGCGCAGCCTCGTCACCACCAACCACGAGGTGATCAAGCGGTGGGCGGATGCCCGCGGTGCACGACCGGCGACGGTCGACGGAACCGAACACGGCGACCACCTCGGCGTGCTGCGGTTCGACTTCGGGGAACAGACTCAAGGATTGCGCGAGGTGAGTTGGGACGAGTGGTTCGACACGTTCGACCAACGCAAGTTGAACTTCATCTATCAGGAAGAGAAGTCCGACGGCAGCCAGTCCAACTTCTTCCAGTTCGACAATCCCGGGCGGGAAGACGCCTGAACGAGCTCTAGAGAGTGCCGGTGGTGGGACTCGAACCCACACGCCCTTTCGGGCAAAGCATTTTGAGTGCTCCGCGTCTGCCATTCCGCCACACCGGCTCAGGTGCGCTGTACACCATATCGCGGCTTCGCCGCTGAGACGCTCAATCACCTCGCCGACGTATCGTAGGCTTGTTCACCGTGACCGACACTGAGAACACCGCTGCACCGCGTCGAGTAGTCGTCGCGGAAGATGAATCGCTCATCCGTCTCGACATCGTCGAGATCCTGCGCGACAACGGGTTCGAGGTCGTCGGCGAGGCCGGCGATGGCGAGACCGCCGTCGCTCTCGCCACGGAGTTGCGCCCCGACCTCGTGATCATGGATGTCCGCATGCCGAACCTCGACGGGATCGAGGCTGCGAAGCGGCTCTCCGAGAATCACGTCGCACCCGTCGTGCTGCTCACCGCGTTCAGCCAGAAGGAGCTCGTCGACCGGGCCACCGAGGCAGGCGCACTCGCCTATGTGGTCAAGCCGTTCACCCCGAACGACCTTCTGCCCGCCATCGAGATCGCACTGGCGCGTTACCAGCAGATCATCGCTCTCGAGGCCGAGGTCGCCGACCTCAACGAGCGGTTCGAGACCCGCAAGCTCGTCGACCGCGCCAAGGGGCTGCTCAACGAGAAGATGGGGCTCACGGAGCCCGAGGCGTTCCGCTGGATCCAGAAGGCGTCGATGGATCGCCGCCTCACCATGCACGATGTCGCCAAGGCGATCATCGACCAGCTCGCGCCGAAGAAGTAGCACCCACGCGCGCGCACCCGCACGATGGGCGTGAGGGGACCGGTCGTTAGCCGCGCTCCTTGATCAGGTTCGTGATGCGGATCGTGGAGCAGCGCCGCCCGCGGTCATCCGTGACGGCGATCTCGTGCGTCGTCAGAGTGCGACCGAGGTGGATCGGCGTGCACACTCCGGTGACCACGCCACTGGTCGCCGAGCGGGTGTGGGACGCGTTGATCTCGATGCCCACGGCGAGTCGGCCCTCACCGGCCCACAGATTCGCCGACATGGATCCCAGCGTCTCCGCCAACACGACATAGGCGCCGCCGTGCAGCAGGTCCGCCGGCTGCGTGTTGCCCTCGACGGGCATCGTGGCGACGGCGCGATCGACGGAGAACTCGACCATCTCGATGCCCATCTTCGCCGCCAGAGCGCCCAATCCGCGCTTCCTGACGTAATCGAGGGCGTCGGGTGCGGCATCCGTTTCACCGGTCGTCGACATGCTGCTCCTGGTGCTTCGCGGGCCGGAAAGGAACGTCGCACGCCGCTTGTAGGCTGGCAGGCGTGTCGGACTCGGAAAAGCCTACCCTCCTGATCGTCGACGGCCATTCGCTGGCTTTCCGGGCGTTCTACGCGCTGCCGGTCGACAGTTTCACCACCCGTGACGGACAGCACACCAACGCCATTCACGGGTTCCTCTCGATGCTTCTTCTGCTGCTGCAGAACGAGCGTCCCAGCCACCTTGTCGTCGCCTTCGACGTGTCCCGGTACTCGTTCCGCACGAAGGAGTACGCCGACTACAAGGGCACGCGTGGCGCGACGCCGCCGGAGTTCTCCGGCCAGGTGCCGCTGCTGCAGGAAGCCCTTGCCGCGATGAATATCCCGACGCTGGAGAAAGACGACTTCGAGGCGGACGACATCCTCGCCACGCTTGCCACGCAGGGCGCGGAGCACGGCTACCGCGTGCTCATCGTCTCCGGCGACCGCGACACCATCCAGCTCGTCGACGACGACATCACGCTCCTGTATCCGAACGTGCGAGGCGTCTCAGAGCTGAAGCGCTACGACCGGCAGACCGTGCTCGACCGGTACGGCATCCCGCCGGAGAAGTATCCGGAGGTGGCGGCGCTGGTCGGGGAGACCAGCGACAACCTGCCCGGTATCGACAAGGTGGGCGAGAAGACCGCCGTGAAATGGGTGCTGCAGTACGGCGACGTGCAGAACCTCATCGCCCACGCCGACGAGATCAAGGGCGTGGTCGGGCAGAACCTGCGCGACCAGAAGGAGAACGCGCTGCGCAATCGACGCTTGAACCAGCTCGTGCGCGATGTCGAGCTGCCTGTCGGGCCGGCCGATCTCGCCCGCCGGCCGATGAACGAGCAGGCCGTGCGCGACTTGTTCGCCCGCCTCGAGTTCCGCACGCTGCTGGAGCGCGTTTTCAAGCTGATCGAGGGCGACGGGTCCGACACCGGAGCCGTCACCGGTGCGCAGATCGGCACCATCACCGCGCCCGAAGTGCAGGAACCGGTGGGCGAGGAGCTGCGCGGATGGCTGGCCGAGGCTTCCGCCAACGGGTCGCGGCCCATAGCGGTACAGCTCGACCGCGCCGGCGTCGTGCTCGCGGGCGTTGGTCTGTCCACCGACGACGCGTCCGCGTACGTGCAGGCGGGGGAGAACGGCACGCTCGATCCCGAGCTGGTCGCCTGGCTCGCCTCCGATTCGCCGAAGTGGTTCTACGACGCGAAGAACCAGCTCAAGGCGCTGGATGCCGCGGGCCTCGCCCTCGCCGGGTTGCAGTGCGACGCGAGGGTGGCCATTTGGCTCGTGAACCCGAACCGCACCCCCTCGGGTCTTGCCGACCAGGTGTATGAGGTGCTCGGGGAGCAGATGCCGCGGTCCGACCCGGCGCAGCTCGTTCCCGAGGTGGAGCCCGTCGGCGCGGCGACGGAGGCGTGGTACGTGCACCGGGTCGCCGAAGCGGTCTCGGTCGCGCTCGAGGAGAGCACGCGCGGTGTGCTGGAGAGCATCGAGTTGCCGATCACCGGTGTGCTCGCGCGCATGGAGCGGAACGGCGTCGCCATCGACACCGGCATCCTGCGCAGCCAGCGGGAGGAGCTCACGGTGCGCGCCGACGGTCTCGCGCAGGCGGCCTACACCGAGATCGGCCACGAGGTGAACCTGGGCTCGCCGAAGCAGCTGCAGCAGGTGCTGTTCGACGAACTCGGCATGCCGAAGACGCGATCGACGAAGACCGGGTACTCGACGGATGCCGGTTCGCTTGCCGACCTGCAGGAGAAGAACCCGCATCCGTTCCTCGACCTGCTCCTGCAGCACAGGGACGCCACGAAGCTCAAGCAGATCATCGAGACGCTGGAGAAGTCGGTCGGGCCGGATGCGCGCATCCACACCACCTACGACCAGACCGGGACCTCCACCGGACGCATCTCTTCGAACGACCCGAATCTGCAGAACATCCCGGTGCGCACGGAGGTGGGCAAGCAGATCCGCTCGGCCTTCATCAAAGGGGACGGCTACGAGACGCTCCTCACCGCCGACTACTCGCAGATCGAGATGCGCATCATGGCGCACCTCAGTGAGGACGCCGGTTTGATCGAGGCCTTCAACGCCGGGGAGGACCTGCACCGCTTCGTGGGGGCACGCATCTTCGGCGTCGCCCCGGAAGGCGTCACGCCGATCATGCGCACGAAGGTGAAGGCCATGTCGTACGGCCTCGCGTACGGCCTCAGCGCGTTCGGGCTCTCGAAGCAGCTGCGCATCGAGACTGCGGAGGCGAGGCAGCTCATGACGGACTACTTCGCCAGGTTCGGCGCTGTGCGCGACTACCTGCGCGACGTGGTCGAGAAGGCGCGCGTCGACGGCTACACGGAGACCATCTTCGGGCGTCGCCGTCCGTTCCCGGATCTCACGAGCACCAACCGTGTGATCCGCGACAACGCGGAGCGTGCCGCGCTGAACGCCCCCATCCAGGGCTCGGCTGCCGACATCATGAAGATCGGCATGATCGGAATCGACGCCGACATCAGGGAGCAGCAACTGCGCTCGCGCATGCTTCTGCAGGTGCACGACGAGCTCATCTTCGAGGTGAGCCCGGGGGAGTGGGATGCCCTGGCCGAGATCGTCTCGCGCCGCATGTCCACGGCTGCCCAGCTGCGCGTGCCCCTCACGGTGCAGCTTGGCCGAGGAGAGAACTGGGACGCCGCCGCTCATTAGGCTTATCCACCATGACTCAGCAACCGCAGAGAACTCCCACACCCATCGACGCGCTCGCCGAAGAGTGGGTCGACACCCAACTCGACATCGTGCCCGAGTACCACGTCTGGCTCGGCCGTCCCGGCCGCGAGGGCGACTACGCCGACTACTCGCCAGAGGGCAACGACCGGCTCGCCCAAGCACAGGCCGATGTGCTGCGTCGTGTCGAGGCCGCCGAGCCCGTCGACGAGATCGACCGCGTCACGAAGCTCGATCTGACCCGCGAGCTGAAGCTCGAGCTCGAAAAGCACGAGGCGGGCTTCTATCAGCGCGACCTCAACGTGATCGCTTCCCCCGAACAGAGCCTGCGCGAGATCTTCGACCTCGAGCCCACGGCCACGATCGAGAACTGGGAGGCGATCGCGCGCCGCATGCACAACCTTCCCGCGGCGATGCGCGGCTACATCGCTTCACTGCGATCGGGCATGCAGGCGGGCAACGTTCCCGCCATCCGTCAGGTCAACGAGGGCATTGCACAGGCGGACAAGCAGGTCCGCTCGAACGGCTTCTTCTTCGCGCTCGCACGCGACGCGAAGGCCGGCGACGACGAACTGCCCGATGCACTGAAGAGCGACCTCGAAAAGGGGGCCGCCGAGGCGGCCGCCGCATACGGAGAACTGGCGGTGTTCCTCGAGGACGAGCTCGCCGCTCACGCACCCGAGCAGGATGCCGTCGGTCGCGAGCTCTACTCCCTCGCCTCCCGTGGCTTCCTCGGCGCGACCGTCGACCTCGACGAGACCTATGACTGGGGCGTCGAAGAGCTGCGCCGCATGGTGGACGAGCAGGGGTCCATCGCCCGCGAGATCAAGCCGGGGGCATCCGTCGCCGAGGCGATCGCCTTCCTCGATGGTGACCCGGCGCGCAAACTGCACGGCACTGACGCGCTGAAGCGCTGGATGCAGGAGACCAGTGATCGGGCCATCGAAGAGCTCGGCAAGACCCACTTCGACATCCCAGAACCGATCCGGCACCTGGAGTGCATGATCGCACCCACCCAGGAGGGCGGCATCTACTACACGCCCCCTGCGGACGACTTCTCCCGCGCGGGCCGCATGTGGTGGAGCGTGCCGGAGGGCGTCACCGAGTTCGACACCTGGCGCGAGCTCACCACGGTGTACCACGAGGGTGTGCCCGGGCATCACCTTCAGCTCGCCACGGCGACGTACAACAAGGTGCAGCTGAACACCTGGCGCCGGATCGCCGGCACCTCTGGTCATGCCGAGGGGTGGGCGCTGTACGCCGAGCGCCTGATGGAACAGCTCGGCTACCTCGACGACCCGGCCGACCGGCTCGGCATGCTCGACGGCCAGCGCATGCGCGCCGCCCGGGTGGTGCTCGACATCGGCGTGCACCTGGCGAAGCAGCGACCCGACGGCGAGGGACCGTGGACCGGCGACTACGCCTTCGAGTTCCTCGGCCAGAACGTCAACATGAACGAGGGTTTCGTGCGCTTCGAGGTGAACCGCTATCTGGGCTGGCCAGGGCAGGCGCCTTCGTACAAGATCGGTCAGCGCATCTGGGAGCAGCTCCGCGACGAGTACCAGCGTCGGGAGGGCGAGGCATTCGACATCAAGGCGTTCCACAAGAAGGCGCTCGACATCGGCGGGGTCGGCCTCGACACGCTGAAGACAGCCTTGCTGGGATGAGCTGCGGCAGGCGCGGTTGAGACGCCGCGGCGGGGCGTCCGAGAGGAATAGCGGATGCCCCGCCGGCGTTGTTGCATGAGGCTGCCGCACGACGGTAGTCTGGAGAGTCACTTTTGTGACGTTCCTATCCGTCTGCCCGGCGGGAAATCCAATTGAAGCAATCCTTCCGGGCCTGATTCATGTCCATAACTGGAGTACCCACTCAATGACAACCGCAACGACCGACAAGGCACCCAAGCAGGTCGCGATCAACGACATCGGCTCTGCTGACGATTTTCTTGCCGCGGTCGAGAAGACTCTGAAGTTCTTCAACGACGGTGACCTCATCGAAGGCACCGTCGTGAAGATCGACCGCGACGAGGTTCTCCTCGACGTCGGTTACAAGACCGAGGGTGTGATCCCCTCCCGCGAACTTTCCATCAAGCACGACGTCGACCCGAGCGAGGTCGTCGGCGTCGGCGACACCGTCGAGGCGCTCGTTCTCCAGAAGGAGGACAAGGAAGGCCGCCTCATCCTGTCCAAGAAGCGCGCCCAGTACGAGCGCGCCTGGGGCGATGTGGAGAAGATCAAGGAAGCCGACGGCGTCGTGACCGGTCAGGTCATCGAGGTCGTCAAGGGCGGCCTGATCGTCGACATCGGACTGCGCGGCTTCCTGCCGGCATCCCTCATCGAGCTGCGCCGCGTGCGCGACCTCACGCCGTACCTCGGCCAGGAGATCGAGGCGAAGATCCTCGAGCTCGACAAGAACCGCAACAACGTCGTGCTCTCGCGCCGCGCTCTGCTCGAGCAGACGCAGTCCGAAAGCCGTTCCACATTCCTGGCCAACCTGCACCCGGGCCAGGTGCGCAAGGGTGTCGTGTCGTCCATCGTCAACTTCGGTGCGTTCGTCGACCTCGGCGGTGTGGACGGCCTCGTGCACGTCTCCGAGCTGTCGTGGAAGCACATCGAGCACGCCAGCGAGGTCGTCGAGGTGGGTCAGGAGGTGACCGTCGAGGTGCTCTCCGTCGAGCTCGACCGCGAGCGCGTCTCCCTGTCGCTGAAGGCGACGCAGGAAGACCCGTGGCAGGTCTTCGCCCGTACGCACGCCATCGGGCAGTTCGCACCGGGCAAGGTCACGAAGCTCGTTCCGTTCGGTGCTTTCGTGCGCGTCGCGGACGGCATCGAGGGCCTCGTTCACATCTCCGAGCTCTCCGGCAAGCACGTCGAGCTCGCCGAGCAGGTCGTGTCGGTCGGCGACGAGGTGTTCGTCAAGGTCATCGACATCGACCTCGAGCGTCGCCGCATCTCGCTGTCGCTGAAGCAGGCGAACGAGGGCGTCGACCCGGAGGGGACCGAGTTCGACCCGGCGCTCTACGGCATGCTCACGGAGTACGACGAGCAGGGCAACTACAAGTACCCGGAGGGCTTCGACCCCGAGACGGGCGAATGGACCGAGGGCTCCGACGCTCAGCGCGAGAAGTGGGAGCAGGAGTACGCCGAGGCTCAGTCGCGCTGGGAGGCGCACAAGCGCCAGGTCGCCAAGGGCATCGAGGAGGAGGCCGCTGCGGCGGAAACCACCTCACGTGGCGGTGCCACCTACTCGAGCGACTCGAACGCGAGCGGCACGCTCGCCGACGACGCGTCGCTCGCAGCTCTGCGCGAAAAGCTGTCGAGCAACAGCTGATTGAGGCGAGAGCCGAGCGAGCTTGCTCGCTCGGCCGAGCCGATTGAAGCTGTTGGACGGCGAAGCCGGAACACAGCTGATTGAGGCGAGAGCCGGATCACAGCTGATCGCAATCTGCGTTCACACGGAGCGGCCGGGTCCTTCGGGGCCCGGCCGCTCCGTCGCGTTCCGGATGCCGTCGGCCCGGTCGGCCGGTGGCCGTGTCTCCGGCAGAATGGAGAGCATGGATCACCGCGACAGCGCAGCACGACCGGATGCCGACACCCCGCGGGTGGTGTCCGTGAGTCGCGACGACGGGCACAGGTTCAGCAAGCCGCGCGTCGAGGAGATCCGGCTGATCGAGGGCTGGGGCGTGGAGGGCGATGCCCACGCCGGAACAACGGTGCAGCACCTGTCCCGAGTCGCTCGTGACCCTCAGCAGCCCAATCTGCGTCAGGTGCACCTGATCCACTCTGAACTGTTCGACGAGGTGCACCGAAACGGTTTCGACGTCGAGCCGGGCGAACTGGGCGAGAACATCACGACGGCCGGGCTCGACCTGCTCGCCCTGCCGACCGGAACGGTGCTGCACATCGGCGAGAGCGCGAGCATCCGCCTCACCGGCCTGCGGAATCCGTGCGAGCAGATCAACGGGATCGCACCGCGCCTGATGAAGGAGATGGTCGTGCGCCGGTCCGACGGCACCGTCGTGCGCAAGGCGGGCGTGATGTCGGTGGTGCTGACCGGCGGCGTCGTGCGCCCTGGGGATGCCGTGCGAGCCGAGCTGCCGTCCGGCGACCACGTCGCGATGGAGCCGGTGTAACCGTGCAGATCGTCGCACTCACCGGCGGCATAGCCTCCGGCAAGTCGACCGTGTCGAACCGGCTCGCGGAGCACGGTGCCGTGATCGTGGATGCAGACCTGCTCGCCCGGAAGGTCGTCGAGCCCGGCACTCCGGGCCTCGAGGCGATCAGGAGCAGGTTCGGCGACGCGGTGATCGCCGAGGACGGGTCGCTCGATCGACCGGCGCTGGGAGCGATCGTGTTCGGCGACCCCGACGCACTCGCCGATCTGAACGGGATCACGCATCCCGCCGTATGGCGGGCGGCGCTCGAACGCTTCGCGGAGGCGGAGGCATCGGACCGGGACGCCATCGTCGTCTACGACGTGCCGCTGCTCGTCGAGGCGTCGCCGGATCGGCCACTGCGGTTCGACCGCGTCGTCGTGGTGGAGGCGGACCGGGCAGAGCGCATCCGTCGGCTCGTCGCAGACCGCGGGATGACCGAGGCCGATGCCGAACGACGCATCGGCGTGCAGGCCGACGATGAGCAGCGGCGCGCGGTGGCCGACATCGTGATCGATAACAACGGCAGCACGGACGACCTGCTGCGGCGCGTCGACGCACTCTGGAACGAGCTACGCGGGCCGGCTCAGGACAGCCTCTAGCGAAGCCGCCGACAGTGCGGTCAGCGCACCGCGGGTCCCAGCAGCATCAGAGTCGGGAGCACGACGAGCGCGAGGGCGCCGGCCAGCACGGTGAGCCGTAGCGCTGGGGCCGCGGGCGCGGCGACATCCGTGAGCCTCGCGACGCGGGCATCCGCCCACTCGCCTGCCGACGACCGCGACGCGCTCGTACCGGACACCGTCGACGTGAGCATCCCGTGTGTGCCGGCGGGCGATTCACCGTCGGCGGGCGCTCCGGCGAGGGCCACGAGAGCGACCGCGCGCGACAGGTTGCGTTGCGAGACCGTGCGCCTGGCCTGGTCGTCGGCGAGCAGCTCGATCAGCAGGCCCACCGCTTCGTGGGCGCGGGTGGCGATCGGGAACCACGGGAGTGCGCTCCGCCACGCGCTGAATGCGACGAGCAGCACGTGGTGGTGTTGCGTGACGTGCGCGCGCTCGTGCGCCACGACCGCGGCGAGCTCGTCGTCGCTGAGCAGCTCGAGCAGGCCGGCCGACAGCACCGTCGTGGCCCGCGGCGCGCCCGGCAGGCAGTAGGCGACGGGTGCCGCGTGGTCGATGACACGCGTGCCGGGGCGTTCCGGCATCGGGTCGGAGAGCAGCCGCAGCAGGCGAACGTGATGACGACGTTGCCGCTCGGCACGCCAGCTCGTGCGCACGAGGTTCAGCAGAAGGTGCACTCCGAGAAGAACCGCCCCGGCCAGCGCGAACATCTCGAAGAAGTTCGCGTCGTGCGGGAGCCGGCCGGCGAACAGGTCCGCGGTGAACGCGCCCGCGGCATGCGGCAGATCGTCGCCGAACGGGATCAACCCGAAGACGAGCAGCGAGCCGATCATCGACAGACCTCCGGCGAGCGCGATCGCCTGCCAGAGCACAAGCGCCGCGCCCGGCATGCGGCGTGGCCAACTCGCCCCTGCCAGGACGACCGGCACGGGCCATGCGAGCGCGAACGCGAGGAGCGCGAGCGATGCGGCTACGGCGAGCACGCTATCGGCCGCCTCGCGGAGTTCGAGGGTCCGGGGACACGCCTACGCCTCCAGCAGCTTGCGCAGCCGCTCCGCGTCGTGGGGTGTGACCTGCCCGACGAATCGCGCGAGCACGGCGTCGCGATCGGACGCCGAGCCGAGCACCTCGTGCATGAGTTCGGCCACGTGCTGCTCGCGACTCATCGCCGGCCGGTACAGGTGGGGGCGGGCATCTCTGTCGCGCACCACGAAGCCCTTGCCCTCCAGGCGGGAGAGCACGGTCATGACGGTGGTGATGGCCGGCTCCTTGCCCTCGGGTCCGGATGCCTTGAGCGCGTCGCGCAGATCGGTCGCCGCGATGGGTGCAGGGGAGTCCCACACGACGTCCATGATCGCGCGTTCGAGCTCACCGAGTTTGACCACCGTGCGACTTGCCATATCTAGATTCTACCGCGCGTAGAAATGTTCGGGCGACCGTGGTACAACGTTCTACAGCGTGTAGAATTCTACGTAGCGTAGAACTGATCGAATCGAGGCGACGTGCACTTCACCACCGAGCTGGATCCGCTTCTGATCGCCCGCTGGCAGTTCGGCATCACCACCGTCTACCACTTCTGGATGGTGCCGCTCACCATCGGGCTCGGCCCGCTGGTGGCGCTCATGCAGACGTTGTGGATGCGCACCGGGAACGATCGTTATTACCGCATGACGAAGTTCTGGGGGAAGATCTACCTGATCAACTTCATCATGGGCGTGGCCACCGGCCTCGTGCAGGAGTTCCAGTTCGGTCTCGCCTGGAGCGAGTACAGCCGATTCGTCGGCGACGTCTTCGGCGCACCGCTGGCGATGGAGGCCCTGCTCGCGTTCTTCGTCGAGTCGACTTTCCTCGGCGCCTGGATCTTCGGCTGGGGCAAACTCCCGAAGCGCATTCACCTCGCCTGCCTCTGGCTCGCCGTGGCCGGTTCGGTCGTCTCCGCGTACTTCATCATCGCGGCGAACTCATGGATGCAGCATCCGGTCGGCGTGAAGCTGGTCGACGGCAGACCGGTGATGACGGATGTCTGGGCCGTGCTCGGCAACAACACGGCCGTCGCGGCGTTCACGCACACGATCTTCGGCGCGCTGTCCGTCGGTGGCGCGATGCTGCTCGGCGTCGGGTGGTACCACCTGTGGCAGCGCCGGCGCGACGGCATCGATCTCGTCGGCCGGGACAAGCGGGTGATCGTCGGAGAGGCGCCGGACATCCCCGGCCGGGACAAGGCCGACCACCGCGTGTGGCTCACGTCGCTGCGCATCGGCGCGGTCACGGCGATCATCGCGTTCGCCGGTGTCGCGATCACCGGCGACACCCAGGCCCGGCTGATGTTCGTGCAGCAGCCCATGAAGATGGCGTCGGCCGAGGCGGCCTGCCACACCGGCACGAGCTTCTCGGTACTGGCGTTCGGCGACATCGCGTCGAAGGACTGCAAGGGCGTCGTCAACGTCATCGAGATCCCCGGCGTGCTCGGCTTCCTGGCCAACGGGGACTTCAACGAGCCGGTGCGCGGCGTGAACGAGCTCGTGCCCGCGTATCAGCAGAAGTACGGAACTCACCTGCCCGACGACCCGAAGCTCGGGGCGCGAGCGGGCCAGAAGATCGATTACGTGCCGGTGATGGCCGTCACGTACTGGGGTTTCCGGCTGATGATCCTGTTCGGCGCTCTCGCGGCGTTCGCGTCCGCCGTCGCACTGTGGCTGACCCGGCGCGGAACCGTGCCGCGGTTCAGGTGGGTGATGTGGCTGGCCGTCGCAGGCATCCTGTCGCCGTTCGCCGCGAACTCCGCCGGATGGATCTTCACCGAGATGGGACGGCAGCCGTTCGTGGTGGCCCCGAACCCGACGCCCGGCGGCGTCGACGGCGTCTTCATGTTCACCGCCGCCGCCGTCTCGCCGGGGGTGACGTTCGGCGAGATCCTCTTCTCGCTGTGCTCGTTCTCGCTCGTGTACGCGGTGCTCATGGTGGTCGAGGTGCGGCTGCTCGTGAAGTACATCCGCGGTGGAGTGGCGAGCGCCATCCCCGAGTTGGGCGAGAAGCCCAAGGACCCGGACGCGCCCGCCGCCGACGACGTGCTGGCCTTCGCGTACTGACCCGCCTGGACGAGTAAAGAGAGGTACGAGCCGTGGACTTCCTTCCCACGCTGTGGTTCATCCTGATCGCCGTGCTCTGGACCGGTTACCTGTTCCTCGAAGGGTTCGATCTGGGGGTCGGGATGCACATGCTGATCTCCGCCCGCTCGGAGAACGACCGTCGTGTCATGCTCAACACGATCGGGCCGGTCTGGGACGGCAATGAGGTGTGGCTGATCACCGCGGCCGGCGCCACGTTCGCCGCATTCCCGTTCTGGTATGCGTCGCTCGTCTCGACACTGTATGTGCCGTTCGTCGTCGTGCTGCTCGGGCTCATCTTCCGCGCCGTCGCCATCGAATATCGCGGCAAGGGCCACACGGCTCGCTGGACGCGCTGCTGGGATCTCGCGCTCGGCGCTGGCTCCTTCGTGGCCGCATTCGGAGTGGGCGCGGCGCTGGCGCTGACGACGACAGGCCTCCCGATCGACCATAACGGCGACGGCGTCGGCGGTCCCTTCGCCTGGCTGAACGGCTGGGCCGTCGTGGGCGGTCTCGCGGTCGTGGGCTTTTGCCTGGTGCACGCCGCCACCTTCCTCGCACTGAAGACCGAGGGCGATGTGCGCGAGCGTGCCGGACGATTCGCACGGCGCTGGATGCCCGTGCTCCTGATCCCGCTCGCGCTCTGGGCGGTCGCGGTGCAGCTCATGCACGGCAAGGCATACACCTGGCTGCTCGTGGCAGGAGCCTTGGGAGCCATCGTGTGGGCGCTGCTGTCGGCCAGGCGCGGGCGGGAAGGGGCCGCGTTCGCCGGTACGGCCGGCTTCCTCGTGCTCGGCATCGCGTCGATCTTCGCGAACGTGTATCCGGTGGTGCTGCCGTCGACGGTCGATCCGGCATTCGATCTCACGGTCTCGAATGCGTCCAGCTCGTCGTACACGCTGGGAGTGATGAGCGTCGTCGCCGCATTCGGCATCCCGGTCGTGCTCGCCTACCAGGGCTGGACCTACTGGGTCTTCCGCAAGCGTATCGCCGGCGCCAGCATCCCTGCCGTGCGTCCCGTTGAAGCGGCGATGAAGCCCCGGTGACGGACACGACCCGGCGCTCGCCCGTTGACGGCCTCGCCGAGGTGGGCCGGAACCGACTCCTGATGCTCGGACTTCTCGGTGCACTCAAGGCGCTGGGACTCGTGCTCGTGGCCGACGCCCTCGCCACCGGCATCGTCACGGTGATCGCGCACGGCAATGTCGGTCCTACGGTGCTGGAGGGCCTCGGCGGTGCACTGCTGCGCGCTCTCGCCGTGTGGGGACTCCGTGTCGTCTCTCAGTCGGCCGCGGCCGGAGTCAAGCAGGGACTGCGCATCCGTCTCGCCCGAGCGTTTCTGGCCAGGCGTAGCGAAGGGGTCGGCGCAGACGCCGTCCTGGCCGCGACGGGCCTCGACGACCTCGACGCGTACTACACCTCGTATCTGCCGTCTCTGGTCAGCGCCGCAACCGTTCCGCTGCTCGTGGGTGCGCGCATCCTGGCCGCCGACTGGGTGAGCGCCGTCGTGATCGTCGTGACGGTTCCGCTGATCCCGCTCTTCATGGCGCTCATCGGACTGCACACTTCCGACCGGGTGGCGGCATCACTGGACGCCCTCGGCCGGCTCTCGGACCATCTGGTCGAGCTCGCGCGTGGACTGCCCGTGCTGGTCGGGCTCGGCCGCGACCGTGAGCAGACCGCTGCACTGGCGGAGATCTCCGAGAGCCACCGGCTGAAGAGCATGACCGCGCTGCGCACGGCATTCCTGTCCTCGCTCGCCCTCGACCTGCTGTCCACCATCTCGGTCGCCGTCGTCGCAGTGATCATCGGCGTGCGGCTTCTTGGCGGGGAGCTTCCCTTGGAGGCGGGGCTGATGGCGCTCATCCTCGCACCCGAGTGCTACACGCCGCTCCGGGACGTCGGCGCCGCGTTCCACGCATCGGACACCGGGCGGGAGGCCCTGCGCCGAGCGCGGGCGGCGATCTCGCGACCATCGGCTCGGAGCGGCATCACCAGGCGCCCCGGGGCAGGTGTCGTCGTCAACGACCTCACGATCCGGTACCCCGCCCGCACGGAGCCTGCTGTGCAGCGGCTGTCGTTCCGCGCACCGGAAGGTGCGGTCACGCTCCTGGCCGGCGAGAGCGGCGCCGGGAAGTCCACCGTGCTCGCCGTGCTCGCAGGACGCGGCGCCGCGCTGGACGACGACGCGGACTGCACGGGTCGCGTGGTCGCGCCGGACGCCGGGCGGACCGCGTGGATGCCGCAGCACCCGCGCTTCTCGTCACGCACGGTCCTCGAGGAGGTGCAGCTGTACGGGCCTGCCGATGGCTTCGGCGCGGCGGATGCCCGCGCCCTGCTCGACCGCGTCGGCCTGACCAGGCTCGCCGACGGCGACCCGGCCGAGCTGAGCCCCGGCGAAGCGCGCAGGCTCGCGTTCGCACGCATGCTCGCTGCAGCCTCCGCGGGGGCACGATTGGTACTCCTCGACGAGCCGACGGCGCACCTCGACGCCGACTCGGCCGCGAGCATCCGACGCGAGATCGCGCGGCTTCGGGGTCACGTCACCGTGCTCGTCGCCTCCCACGATCCCGCGATCCGCCTTCTCGCCGATCAGGTCGTGCCGGTCGGCACAGCGCACGCCGCCGACTCGATCCTCGGGCGCACAGGCGAGAGAACGGTCGATGACATCGGCGCGCCTGGCGACATCGATCGCGCACCGGAGGGAACCACCCCTGGATCCGGCTTCGTCGCCGACACCCCCGGCGCCGGCCGGTCGAACGGAAGCAGCGGGGCCGTCCGAGAGCTCGTCGCCTTCCTGCGGCCGGTCTCGTGGCGGATGCTCGCCGCCATACTCGTGGGCGTGCTCTCCAGCGGTTTCGCGATAGCGCTCACCGCGCTCTCCGGCTGGCTCATCGTGCGAGCCAGCCAGGAACCGGCGATCATGTACCTGCTCGTGGCGATCGTGGGCGTCCGCTTCTTCGGCATCGGCCGATCCGCGCTCCGCTACGCCGAGCGCCTGCTCACCCACGACGCGGTCTTCCGAGCGACCACAGCGCTGCGGCTGCGCCTATGGCGCGCTCTCGCCGAGGCGGGTCCTGCCGGCCGGCGGGCGCTCTCGCCCGCGAACGCGCTGGCCACGCTCATCGGCGCGGCGGACCGGGCACGTGATCTCGTCCCACGCGTCGTGCAGCCGCCCGTGGGGGCCGCCGTCGTGCTCGCTTGCGCCGCCGTCGTGCTCGGCATGCTCCACCCGGCCGCCGCGGGTGTGATGGCGGCGCTGGCCGTCATCGCCCTTGCCTTTGCACCGGGCGTCGCGTTCGCGGCCGGACGGTCGGCCGCGAGACGGACCGAGCTGGCGCGTTCGGGGATCCTCACCGCGTACACCGACCTTCTCGTCGCCCGCGACGACCTGACACCCGCCGCGGCCGACCGCGTCATCCACCGCATCGATGACGCCGGGGCCGCAGCCGCCAGGGGAGAGCGCCGAACGTCCTACACCGAAGGTGTCGCCTCAGCGCTCGTCGTTCTCGCATGCTGCGCCGCCGCGGTCGGAATGCTTCCGCTCGCTGCGGCGCCCGTGGCGTCCGGCCTCTTGCGGCCGGAACTCGTCGCCGTGCTGGTCCTGGTGCCGCTCGCGCTCATCGAGCCGCTTCTCGACGGCGTTGCGGCGGCGTCCCGGGCACCTGCGCTGGCAGGGGTTCTCGCGCACGTGCGCGCCACGACGGGCACCCCGGCCGGCGTGCCGCAGGGAAACCCCGCTACGCGAGCGAGAATGGGCGGCCTCCACGGCATCCGGCTCGACGGGGTGGCATACCGTTACCCAGGCGCGGCACGGCCCGTTTTCACGGGAATCGACGGCGCCGTCACGCGCGGAGAGTGGCTCGCCATCACCGGTCCGAGCGGGTCGGGCAAGTCCACTCTCCTCGCCATGCTGCTCCGCTTCGCGGACCCGCTCGTCGGCCGCTACCTGCTCGATGAACAGGAACCCGGCTCACACGTCGATGCCGCGGGCGCCGGCGCCGTGGATGCCCGCACGGTGCCGCCGCACCAGCTGCGCACTCGCGTGGCGTGGTGCCCTCAGGAGGGCCACCTCTTCGATTCGACCCTGCGTGCGAACCTGGTGATCGCGCGGCCGCGTTCCGATTCGCCGCCCGACGCCGAGCTGATGGATGCCCTCGACCGCGTTGGTCTCGCCCCCCTCCTCGCCACGCTGCCGCACGGTCTCGACACCAGGATCGGCCCGGCGGGGGAGCATCTCTCCGGCGGTCAGCGACAGCGCGTCGCCGTGGCGCGCACCTTGCTCGCACGCGGCGACGTCGTTCTGATCGACGAGCCGACGGCGCAACTGGACGAACAGGCATCCGCCGCTCTGATCGCCGACCTGCGGACCGCACTGCGCGATCGCGCCACGGTGCTGGTGACCCACGACGCCGAGCAGGCTCGGCGCGCCGAGCACATGATCGAGCTGTCAGGAAGTGCTGTCTCCGGAACAACACGGCAGGCACCGATCCCGCACACGGCTGCCGCATAGCCGCCACCGATACCCTCGATGGGATGAGCGGCGAACGAACGGACGGCACAGGCATCCCTTCGATCGGACGGCTCCTGATCGACCGAGCAGCCTCCGACGGCGGTCGCGCCTACCTCGAAGACGCGCGCAGCGATCGCAACCTCACGTACGCGCAGGCGATGGAGGCGGCGTCGGGGTTCGCCGCCGGCGCGGGCCTCGATGAACCCACGACCGTGTTCCTCCGGGAGCCCGACCCGCTGACGTTCGCGGTCGCACACCTCGGCGTCATCGCCGCAGGGCACCGATGCGTTCCGCTCGATCCGGCACTCGCGCCTGCCGACGTCGCCCGCCTCGCCGAGCTGGTCGCATCCGGTTCGTCCCGCGAAAGCGAACCCGTCATAGTCACGGCGGATGCCGCGTTCGCCGCAGCGGCCGGCGTCAGACGCATCGACCCGCCTGAGCTCGGTGCGACGCGGTCAGCGGCGATGCCACGTGCCGGGGGCGGCGCGGCAAGCCGGGCCGCGGCATCCGTTTTCCGCGACGGAGGCTCGGCGATGCTCTTCACGTCCGGTTCGACCGGCACCCCGAAGGGTGTCGAACTGCGCGCCGATCAGCTCGCGTTCGTCGGAGCGGCCGTCGCCGAGCACCTCGGTCTGACCTCTGAGGATCGCGGTTACAACCCGCTGCCGCTCTTCCACATCAACGCCGAGGTCGTCGGGCTGCTCGCCACACTGGTTGCCGGATCGACTCTGGTGCTCGACCAGCGCTTCCACCGCACCGGATTCTGGCCGCTGATGTCCGACCGCTGCATCACGTGGATCAACGCCGTGCCCGCGATCCTCGCCGTGCTCGCCACCGAACCCATCGAAGCGCCGCGCGGGCTGCGGCTCATCCGCACGGCGTCGGCGCCACTGCCCGGCCCGGTGGCCGAGGCGTTCACGGGCATCCCGCTCGTGGTCAGCTACGGCATGACCGAGGCGTCGAGCCAGATCACGGCGACACCGGTGGATGCGCCACGTCCCGGAACCGTTGGCGTTCCGGTCGGCACGGAGGTGCAGGTGCGCGGCGCGGCCGGGAGCCCGGTGGGGCAGGACGAGATCGGCGAGCTCTGGATCCGCGGCGCCGGCGTGGTGGACTCCTACTTCGGCGCAGCGGCGGCCGACCGGTTCGATGCGGACGGCTGGCTGCGCACGGGAGACCTCGGTTCGGTGGATGCCGACGGTTACGTCACGCTCGCCGGCCGCGTCGACGACGTGATCAACCGCGGCGGCGAGAAGGTGTACCCGCTGGAGGTCGAGGAGGCGCTCCTCGAGGACCCGGCGGTCCGGGAGGTCGTCGTCGTCGGCGCGCCCGACGACGTGCTCGGCGCCGTGCCGGTCGCCTTCGTGATCCCGGCCGAGGTGGCACGCAGCGACGAGGAGGACCGCACCCTGGTGGAGCGGTTGACGGCGCTCGCCGCGCAACGGCTTCCCCGGTTCAAGCGACCGCGCACGATCACCGTGGTGGATGACGTTCCGCGGGCACCCACAGGTAAGGTTCAGCGCGTGCGGCTGAGGGGAACGCTCACGCCTGACCGGTGACCGCGGCATCGTCAGCCGGCACGTTCGGCCGCACGATGCGGGGACGCATGATGCCGGCCAGCACTGTCGCGGCCACGAGGATGCCGATCGAGAGGCCGAATGGCCACGCGAATCCTCCGGTGACGTCGACCAGCGAACCGACGATGATCGGCGACACGATGCCCGCGACGCCGAAGCCGGTGTTCATCATGCCGCTCGCCGTTCCCGACCACAGGGGTGCGACATCCATCGGGATCGCCCACAGCTGCGCGTTCGTCAGCTCGAGGAAGAAGAACGAGAGTCCGAGCGAGACGACGGTCAGGGTCAGCGGCGGCGTGAATACCAGAGGCACGAGGCAGACGCCCGCGCCGATGAACCCGATCAGAAGCAGCGTGCGGCGCGAGCCGCTGGCGGACCAGCCGCGGCGCAGCAGCCAGTCGCTGGCCACCCCGCCGAGGGTGTCGCCGACTACGCCGCCGATCAGAACGAGCGAGGTCAGCAGACCGTACTTCGCGACGTCCTGATGGTAGACATCCGACAGCAGCGTCGGGATCCAGGTGAAGAACACCCACGCCACCCAGCCGTACGCGAAATCGACGAGCGTGACGGGCAGAATCGTGCGGATCAGCCGCTTCCAGGGCACCGGCGGCAGGTCCGCCGCCTTGGGCAGGTCGGGAACCTCGGCCAGCTCCTGCTTCGTGATGCCCTTCATCTCCTTGGGCCGGTCGCGGAACATGGCGTACCAGATCAGCGCCCACAACATGCTCAGGATGCCGACGTAGATGAAGGAAGACCGCCATCCGCTCCACAGGATCATCGCTGCGACTGCGATCGGCGCAAGCGCCGTTCCCAGGCGAGACGCCGAGTGGACGATGCCCTGCACGAACCCGTTGCGGTCCGCCGGCACCCACCGGCTCATCGCCTGCGTCGCGGTGGGGAACGTCGCCGACTCGCTGAACCCGAGAATCGCGCGGGCGATCAGCAACGTCGCCAGCCCTACGGCGAGCCCGGTGAACAGGGTGGAGAGCCCCCAGAGGACGCCGAGGATCAGCAGCCCGCGCCGCGGTCCGATCTTCTCGCCGATCCAGCCGCCGAAGATCTGCAGCAGCGCGTAGAACAGCGCGAACACCGATGCGGCGAGGCCGAACTCGGCGTTGGTGAGATGGAACTCCTTGATGATGCTCGGCCCGGCCGTCGCGATGTTGTTCCGGTCGAAGTACGCGATGAAGTACATGATGCACAGCAGCACCACGACCCGGCCGCGCCGACGATGCCAGAGGAGGGGTGTTCCGCGTTTCGCCGTCTGCTTCGTCGTCGCCGTCATCGTGCCGTTCCGTCACCCGCGTCTGAGTACATTCTCCGAAAGGTACGTTTTTACCGTAAGTGCACTGATTGCGCTGCTGAGCATTTTGCTGAGAATGCAGCCGGTGCTTGACGATCCGCTCTGAGCGTGATCCGGCCCGAGCGTGTTCGCGGCGCCCCCGCTTGTCAGGGGGTCTTCCTAGACTTGAATCCATGCAACCCACCCGTGCAGTCCGCCCGTTCGAGGTGGTCAGCGAGTACTCCCCGAGCGGTGACCAGCCGCAGGCCATCAAGGAGCTCGCCGCTCGCATCAACGCGGGGGAGACGGATGTCGTTCTGCTCGGCGCGACGGGCACCGGCAAGTCCGCGACGGCCGCGTGGCTCATCGAGCAGGTGCAGCGTCCGACGCTCGTGCTCTCGCACAACAAGACGCTCGCCGCGCAGCTGGCGAACGAGTTCCGCGACCTGATGCCGCACAACGCTGTCGAGTACTTCGTCTCGTACTACGACTACTACCAGCCAGAGGCTTACGTTCCGCAGACGGACACCTTCATCGAGAAGGACTCGTCCATCAACGCCGAAGTGGAGCGACTGCGGCACTCGACGACGAACTCGCTGCTGAGCCGACGCGACGTCGTCGTGGTGTCCACCGTCTCGTGCATCTACGGCCTGGGTGCGGCCGAGGAGTACCTGGATGCCATGGCCGCCGTGCAGGTGGGCCAGCAGATCGGCCGGGACAATCTCATCCGCATGTTCGTGAACATGCAGTACCAGCGCAACGACATCGACTTCTCCCGTGGCAAGTTCCGGGTGCGCGGCGACACCATCGAGATCATCCCGATGTACGAGGAGCACGCGATCCGCATCGAGCTGTTCGGCGACGAGGTCGAGGCGCTGTACTCGCTGCATCCGCTCACCGGCGAGGTCATCAAGCAGCTGGATGCGGTTTCAGTGTTTCCTGCAACGCACTACGCCGCGAGCCCTGAGACGATGCAGCGAGCCATCGGCACGATCAAGATCGAACTGGCGGAGCGTCTGGAGGAACTGGAGCGCCAGGGCAAGCTGCTCGAGGCGCAGCGCCTGCGCATGCGCACCTCGTTCGACATCGAGATGATGGAGCAGATCGGCTTCTGCTCCGGAATCGAGAACTACTCTCGCCACATCGACGGCAGGGCGCCGGGGGAGGCGCCGCACTGCCTGCTGGACTATTTCCCCGACGATTTCCTCCTCATCATCGACGAGTCGCACGTGACCGTGCCGCAGATCGGCGCCATGTACGAGGGGGATGCCTCGCGCAAGCGCACCCTCGTCGAGCACGGCTTCCGCCTGCCCAGCGCACTCGACAATCGCCCGCTGAAGTGGGAGGAGTTCACCGAGCGCATCGGGCAGACGGTGTACATGTCGGCGACACCCGGACGGTACGAGATGGGCATCGCCGACGGTGTGGTGGAGCAGATCATCCGCCCGACCGGCCTCATCGATCCCGAGGTCGTGGTGAAGCCCACGAAGGGCCAGATCGACGACCTGCTCGAGGAGATCCGGGTGCGGGTGGAGCGCGACGAACGCGTGCTCGTCACGACGCTGACGAAGAAGATGGCCGAGGAACTCACCGACTATCTCGCCGAGGCGGGCGTGCGGGTGCGGTACCTGCACTCCGACGTCGACACCCTCCGCCGCGTGGAACTGCTTACCGAGCTGCGACAGGGCGTGTACGACGTGCTCGTCGGCATCAACCTGCTGCGTGAGGGACTCGACCTTCCCGAGGTGTCGCTGGTAGCCATCCTCGATGCCGACAAGGAGGGATTCCTGCGGTCGTCGACGTCGCTCATCCAGACCATCGGCCGCGCCGCGCGCAACGTCTCCGGCCAGGTTCACATGTATGCAGACGTGCTCACCGACTCCATGAAACAGGCGATCGACGAGACGAACCGCCGCCGGGAGAAGCAGGTCGAATACAACACGGCGAACGGCATCGACCCGCAGCCGCTGCGCAAGCGCATCGCCGACATCACGGATGTGCTGGCGCGCGAGGGAGCAGACACCCAGAAGATGCTCGCCGCGCGAACGGGTTCGTCGAAGAAGAAGGCGCCGACGCCCAACCTTCGTCGCGAAGGCATCGCGGCCGAGGGTGCTGAGGAGCTCGAGTCCATCATCGCGGACCTGAACGACCAGATGCTCGCCGCCGCGGGTGAGCTGAAGTTCGAGCTCGCGGCGCGGCTGCGCGACGAACTCGCCGACCTGAAGCGGGACCTGCGCCAGATGGAGAAGGTCGGGCACGCGTGACCCGTGATCTGGCCGGCACCGTCGTGCTGTGGGATTTCGACGGAACGCTGGCTGAGCGCCCGGGGCACTGGTCGTCGTGCATGGTCGACGTGCTCGAGCCGCTCTGGCCCGGGCACGGCCTCACCGCAGAAGCGATCGAGGTGCACCTGCGTACGGGTTTCCCGTGGCAGGACACGACGGTGGATCGCCGGCACCTCACCGATCCCGACGCCTGGTGGTCCGCCCTGCATCCCGTGTTGCGAGCCGCGTATCTTCGCGCCGGTGTACCGGAAACGCTCGCCGACGATGCGGCGTCCGCTGTGCGCATCCGGTTCAGCGACGTCTCCGCCTGGCGAGTGATCGACGGGGCTTTGGATGCCCTGAGTGCGCTGCAAGCCGCAGGCGCACGACAGGCTGTGCTCAGCAACCACGTGCCCGAGCTTCCGCAGATCGTGGACGCTCTGGGGCTCGGGGGTTTCTTCGACCGCGTGTTCACCTCAGCCGCGATCGGGTGGGAGAAGCCGCACCCGCAGATCTTCTCGTATGCCATCACCGAGCTCGGCAATCCTCCCGAGGTGTGGCTGATCGGCGACAACCCGGTCGCCGACCTCAAGGGTGCGACTGCCGCGGGCATCCGGGCCGTCCTCGTCGAGGGCTCGTACCTTGCGAACGGCGGAGTCACGCACGCGGAGGCCGTGCGCATCATCGATGCGGCGATCGACGGGCGGAATGCCGAGCGCATCGCGGAGCACGTGGCGGGCAACGTGCCCTAACGTGAACGAGTGGGCAAGGGCGGTGCGGATCCTCGACGATCGGCAATCGGTGTGATCGTCGCCGTCACGCTGCTCGGGCTCGCCCTGGTCATGGGAACCCTGGTGTCGGGACCGCTCCGCGCAGGGCGGCCGCTCTGGCTCCCGACGGCCGGAAACGGAGCACCGCGTTCCGTCGCGCCCGCCCCGTTCCAGACCAGCAGCGCGGTCCCTGGGCCGGCGCAGCACTTCTCGCCGGCCGAGCTGCAGTTGTGGCTGCTATGGGCGGCACTGGCGGCGATCGTGGTGGCGGGCATCGTCGTCTACCTCATCAGGCGCTTTCTGCGCCGATCGCGGGTTATCACGGAGCCGAGGGATGGCCGAGTGTCCGCGTTCTCGGCGCCGACCGCGGACACTCGCACCGACGACCCGATCGCGCCGGTCGTGGTGCGCGGCATCGATCGCGCCATCGCACTGCTCGACGACGCCAGGGAGCCGCACGATGCCATCGTGCGGGCGTGGCTCGGTCTGCAGGAGGCGGCGGAGGCATCCGGCGCGGGGCGCCGCCCGTCGGAGACGCCCGGCGAGTACACGACCCGTATCATCGCCCGCTTCGGCACCGATCGAGATGCCGCGCTCACCCTGCTCGACCTGTACCAGGGGGTGAGATTCGGCGGGCATGAGGTCGACGCGAGCACGGTCGAGTCGGCACGCGCCTGCCTCGCCCGGTTGCGGGATTCGTGGCACGAATCGACTAACGCCGGCAGGGCGCAGCACCGCCCGGTACCGGATCTGCCGAGCAGCGGATCCTCCGCCCTCGAGGATCGGGGAGGCACCCCGTGACAGATCCGCAAGGCCGTCCCGGCGGCATCACAGCGGGCAGGACCGTTGGAGCCGTGGCGGCCGGCGTGGTCGCGAGCGTCGTGCTCTGGTACTTCGGAGTCGATCTCGGGTTCGCCTGCGCGATCGGGTTCCTCACGATCGCGATCGGCCTCGCCTGGGCCGCCTACAGCGGACCGAGCGCCGTACGCTGGCCGTTCGAACGCCCGACGCCGCGCCCTGGCACGCGGTCGGATGTCTCCCGGCTCGCGTGGGGATTCCAGATGCGCAGAGGATCGGTGCGCGAACCGGGGTTCAAAGCCGTACGCGAACTGGCCGCCGTGCGCCTTGCACGGTTCGGCCTCGACCTTTCGTCGGCGGGCGATCGGGACGCGATCGTCGCCCTCATCGGGGAGCCGTCGTACGCCGCCCTGAACCCGGTACGAGGCGTGCTTCCCTCGGTCGCACAGCTGGTGGGCTGTCTCGATGTGCTGGACGGCCTTTCCGACGCTCCATCCACACCCGACAGAAGAGGACACTGAACTCTTGTGACCGACGACAGCATGACAGTGCGCTCGCAGACCGAGGCCGCATCCATCGCGTCCATCGCGGAGACGACGACCGCGGTACTGGCCGCCGTGGAGAGCGTCGTCATCGGGCAGGGCGAGCCGTTGCGCATCGCCATGGCGAGCATCCTTGCGGGGGGCCACGTGCTGTTCGAGGACGTACCGGGCCTCGGCAAGACGCTGGCGGCGCGCAGCCTCGCCTCGGCCATGGGTCTGCCGTTCCGGCGCCTCCAGTGCACACCGGACCTGCTGCCCGCCGACATCACCGGCTCGTATGTGTACGCCCCGGCCAGCGGGGACTTCGTCTTCCGGCCAGGGCCCGTCTTCACCGGTCTGCTTCTGGCGGACGAGCTCAACCGCACCGCACCGAAGACGCAGTCCGCGCTGCTGGAGGCCATGGCGGAAGCACAGGTGACGGTAGAGGGGACGAGCTTCGCGCTGTCCGCCCCGTTCCACGTGATCGCGACCGCGAATCCGATCGAGTACGAGGGCACCTACGCCCTTCCGGAGGCGCAGCTCGACCGGTTCCTGGTGCGGTTGAGTGTCGGCTATCCGGACCGTGCGGAGGAGGAGCGGGTGCTCGCGAACCGGCTGGCACGCCGCCGGGAGGTGGCGACGGTTGCCGCGGTGACGGATGCCGGCGGCCTGCTGGCCATGCAGGCGGGCGTCGAGCGCGTGCACGTGGATGCGGACATCCTGCGCTACTGCGTCGACCTCGCGGCGGCCACCCGTGCCGACCGCACGGTCGAGGTCGGCGCGTCGCCTCGCGGTTCGCAGGCGCTCATGCTCGTCGCCCGGTCGCTGGCGGTGATGGACGGCAGGGACTACGTCACGCCCGACGACGTCAAGCGCGTTGCGGTGCCCGCGCTGGCGCATCGCCTCACTCTGACGCCGGCTGCATGGGCCGCAGGAACGGATGCCGCACGCATCGTCGCGGGCATCGTGGACATGGTGCCGGGCCCGCCCGTGGTGGCGCGGGCCGGAACGGTGCGTGACGGAACAGGGTCGTGACGATCTGGCGGCGCACCGCCGTCCCCGCGGCCGGAACGCTGTGCGGGCTGATCGTCTGCGCGGCGGCGATCGTGTTCGGCCGTGGCGACGTCGCGCTCGTCGGCGTGGCACTCTTCGTCGCCATGGCCATCGCGACGAGACGGCCCGCGACGACCGACTCGGTCGAGGTGACTCTCGTGCAGACGCAGGGGGAGGAGCCGGCCGAGCGACCGCTGGGGCGCGAACGGACGCGAACCGCGAGGGCCGCCGCACGCGCTGAAACGTATCGGCCGGCGGCACCGGTGCACATCGGGGTGACTGCTTCCGACGACGTCGAACTCGTGCTGCTGCGCGTCACCACGCTCGGGTTCGAGGTGCAGCAGTTCGCCGTGGTTCCACCCGCCCGACTGCACGCACGGGTTCCCCTGGCGCACTCCGGCGAGCAGGAACTCCTCGCGGCGGAGCAGCGTGGTGTGACTCGCGGAGCGGCGTTCGTCGCCGACGTCGCACCTCCTACCTCTCTCCACGTGGTCGTCGAGCCGGAGCTGACCCCGATCCGTTTCCTGCCCGTCCCTCACCGGCTGCGTGGACTCACCGGTGCACACCAGTCCGGCCGACCGGGCGACGGCGGCGAGTTCCGCGACATCCACCCGTTCGTCAGCGGCGACCGGCTCCGCCGGGTGGACTGGAAGGCCACGGCCCGCCTGGCTCGGCGGCCCGGCGACCTGTACGTACGACGCACCAACGCCACCTCCGACATCGACGTCGCGATCGTGTTCGACGACGCGGACGACGTGGGGGAAGCGGTCGCCGAGTGGACGCTCGGTGACCCGACGCTGACCGGGACGACGTCGATGGATGTCGCCCGCGACGCCGCCTGGAGCCTCGCCTCCGCCTACCTCGACGCGGGCGACGCGGTGGCGTTCCAGGTGCTGTCGCGGGCCGGAGGAGCGGTGCCTCGCGGCTCGGGCGGCCGGCAGCGCGAGCGGCTGAAGGCGGCGATCGCGCGCACGGCGCCGCATCCGCGTTTCCTCACACGCGCACGCACGCCGCTTGTCGCGCCGGGTGCGATGATCGTGCTGCTCTCCACATTCCTCGACGGCGATGCGGTACGGCTGGCATCCCTGTGGCGCGCCGCCGGACACCGCGTGCTGGCCGTCGACACGCTGCCGCGGCCCGACGTGAACGGTCTGAACCGTCGCCAGCTCCTCGCGCTGCGCGTGGTGCTCGGCCGCCGCGACGAGAGGCTGCTCGATCTGCGTGCGGTGGGTGCCGATGTCATCGCCTGGCACCGGTCGTCGGCTGAGCTCGCAGCCGACCTTCGCTCCGTGAGCCGGCCGAGGCGGTCATGAGCGAACGTCTGCACGCCAGGATCTCCGTCGGCCCGCACCTGCCCGGATTCGCTCCGCGGCTCGCCATCGCACTGGTCGGCGGCGTCGCCGCGCTTCTTCTGGTGCCCGTTCCGTTCGCATACCTCGGGCTCGCACTCGCGATCCTCGGCGCCCTGTTCCCCGCAACGCTGGCGGTGTGGGGGTGTGCGCTCGTCGTCGCGCTGGCCCAGCTCGGGAGAGTGCCCGAGCCCACGGACTGGCATCCGTACGTCACTCTCGCCGTCGTGCACCTGCTGCACGTGATCGGTGCGCTCTCGATCGTGGTCGAGCCGGGCGGGGTGCTGCAGGCGCGAGTGCTCCGCCGACCGCTGCTCGGCTGGGTGGCCGTGGAGGTGCCGGCTCAGTGCGTACTCGTCGCGGTGCTCATCTTCGCCTCGGTGCGTCCGATGCTTCTGCCCCTGCCCGGAGCGTTCGCCGCCGTGGGCGCCGTCTGTGCCGGCGCGCTCGTCGTGCTCGTCATCCGCAGGCGATGACCAGCCACGCGCCTCGGACGTTCGCGGCGGGCGAATGCGATCGCCGCTTCGCAGCTCAAAAAACTCGATCGCCTCGGGGTGGATGCAAGCATCCATCGCTCTCGGCTCACTCGTTTGTCAGACCCTCTCTCTAGACTTTTCGCCGTGTCGATCTCGAAAGTGGAAACCCACTCCAAACTCAGCGTTCGCGGTGCCCGCGTGCACAATCTCCGCAACGTGGATGTCGAGATCCCGCGGGATTCGCTGGTCGTCTTCACCGGGCTCTCCGGGTCGGGCAAGTCGTCGCTCGCGTTCGACACCATCTTCGCCGAAGGGCAGCGCCGCTATGTCGAGTCGCTGTCGGCCTATGCCAGGCAGTTCCTGGGGCAGGTGGACCGTCCCGATGTCGACTTCATCGAGGGCCTCAGCCCGGCGGTGTCCATCGACCAGAAGTCCACGAACCGCAACCCCCGATCGACGGTCGGCACCATCACCGAGATCTTCGACTACATGCGGCTCCTCTGGGCGCGCATCGGCGTTCCGCACTGTCCGGTCTGCGGTGAGGTCATCCAGCGGCAGACGGTGCAGCAGATCGCCGACCAGCTCATGGAGCTGGAGCCGGGAACCCGCTACCTCGTACTCAGCCCGGTGGTCAAGCAGAAGAAGGGCGAGTTCGTCGACCTGTTCGCCGAGCTGTCGGCTTCCGGCTACTCACGTGCCCTCGTCGACGGGGAACAGGTGCAGCTCTCCGCCCCGCCGACGCTGAAGAAGCAGTACAAGCACGACATCTCGGTCGTCGTCGACCGCTTGGTCGCGGGCCCGGACATCCTCACCCGCCTCACGGACTCGCTCGAGACCGCGCTTCGCCTGACCGACGGACTCGTCTCCGTCAGCTTCGTCGACGAGTCGGGGCCGGATGCCACGCGCAACTTCAGCGAGAAGCTCGCCTGCCCGAACGGGCACCCGATCCAGCTCACCGAGATCGAACCGCGCACGTTCTCGTTCAACGCGCCGTTCGGTGCCTGCCCCGAGTGCTCCGGCCTCGGCACTCGCATGTCGGTCGACGAGGAACTGCTGCTCGGCGACCCTTCGCTGAGCATCTCGGAGGGCGTGATCCTGCCGTGGAGCACCCAGGGCAAGGGCCTGTATCAGTACTACGACAAGCTGCTCGACGGCCTCGCCCGCGATCTCGACTTCGATCTGGATGCGCCGTGGGACGAGTTGCCGCGCACGGTGCGCGACGCGATCCTGCGCGGCAAGGACTTCAAGGTCAAGGTCAAGTGGCGCAACCGCTATGGCCGCGAGCTCAGCTACACGTCGGGATTCGAGGGTGTGGTGCCGTATATCGAGCGCCAGTACCTGCAGGCGGACTCCGACACCCAACGGCAGCGCTGGGCCGAGTACCTGCGCGAGGTGCCGTGCCCGGTGTGCCAGGGCAAACGGCTGAAACCCGAGGTTCTGGCCGTGCTCATCCACGGCCACAGCATCGCCGACGTCGCCGACCTGAGCCTGGCCGACGCCAGATCGTTCATGAACAAGCTCGAACTGACCGAGCGGGAGCAGGTCATCGCCGCCCAGGTGCTCCGCGAGATCAAGGTGCGCCTCGACTTCCTCATCCAGGTCGGGCTGAACTATCTCAGCATGGGCCGCGCGGCCGCGACGCTTTCCGGCGGCGAGGCGCAGCGCATCCGGCTCGCCACCCAGATCGGCTCCGGCCTCACCGGGGTGCTCTACGTGCTCGACGAACCGAGCATCGGACTCCACCAGCGCGACAACCGGCGGCTGATCGACACGCTCGTCGCCCTGCGCAACCTCGGCAACACGCTCATCGTGGTCGAGCACGACGAAGACACCATTCGCACGGCGGACTGGATCGTCGACATCGGGCCGGGAGCGGGTGAGGGCGGTGGCCGCGTCGTGCACTCCGGCACGTACGACCAACTGCTCGACAACGCGGAGTCCCTCACGGGCGACTATCTCGCCGGTCGTCGTGTGATCGAGACGCCCGCCGTGCGCAGGCCGGTCGACCCGGGACGGATGCTCCGCGTCGTCGGCGCAAACGCCAACAACCTGCGCAACCTGACGGTCGACTTCCCGCTCGGCGTCTTCGTCGCCGTCACCGGCGTGAGCGGCTCGGGCAAGTCATCCCTGGTGAACGACATCCTGTACCGGGTGCTGGCGAACCGCCTCAATGGTGCGCGCAAAGTGGCGGGCAAGCACACCCGCGTCACCGGCACGGAGCACCTCGACAAGGTCGTCCACGTCGACCAGGCGCCGATCGGCCGTACACCGAGGTCGAACCCGGCGACGTACACCGGCGTGTTCGACCGCATCCGCACACTGTTCGCGGAAACCGCCGAAGCGAAGGCTCGCGGTTACCTGCCCGGCCGGTTCAGCTTCAACGTCAAGGGCGGGCGCTGCGAGGCGTGCTCAGGCGACGGCACGATCAAAATCGAGATGAACTTCCTGCCCGACGTGTACGTCGCGTGCGAGGTCTGCGGGGGAGCCCGGTACAACCGGGACACGCTCCAGGTGCACTACAAGGGCAAGAACATCGCCGAAGTGCTCGACATGCCGATCGAGGAGGCCGCGGAGTTCTTCAAGCCGATCTCCGCCATCCACCGCTACCTGCAGACACTCGTCGACGTGGGGCTCGGCTACGTGCGACTCGGACAGAGCGCGACAACCCTCTCCGGTGGCGAGGCCCAGCGCGTGAAGCTCGCGACGGAACTGCAGCGACGGAGTAACGGCCGCAGCGTCTACGTGCTCGACGAGCCGACCACGGGCCTGCACTTCGAAGACGTGCGCAAGCTGCTCGAGGTGCTGAACGGTCTTGTCGACAAGGGAAACACGGTGATCGTGATCGAGCACAACCTCGACGTGGTCAAGTCCGCGGACTGGATCATCGACCTCGGTCCGGAGGGCGGCTCAGGCGGAGGTCGCATCATCGCGACGGGCACACCGGAGAAGATCGCGACCGTCAAGGGCAGCCACACCGGCGTGTTCCTGCGCGAGATGCTGGATGCCGACTCTCGCGTCGAGCAGAAGACCGCCTGATCCGCGATGGCAGACACCGTCCCGTATCGTCCCAAGACCGGCGAGATTCCCACCGGACCGGGCGTCTACCGGTTCAGGGACGCCAAGAAGCGCGTGCTCTACGTCGGCAAGGCGAAGAACCTCCGCGCCCGGCTGAGCAACTACTTCCAGCCACTGCGCAATCTGCACGAGCGCACCAGGCGCATGGTCACCACGGCCGCCAGCGTGGAGTGGACGGTCGTCGCCAACGAGTTCGAGGCTCTGCAGCTCGAGTACACCTGGATCAAGGAGTTCAACCCTCCGTTCAACGTGCAGTTCCGCGACGACAAGACCTACCCGTACCTCGCGGTCACGCTCGCCGACGAGGTGCCGCGCGCCATGGTCACCCGCAACCGCGGCATCAAGGGGGCGCGCTACTTCGGCCCGTACACCAAGGTGTGGGCCATCCGGGAGACGCTCGACCTCATGCTCAAGGCGTTCCCGATGCGCAGCTGCTCAGACGGCGTGTATCACAGAGCTGAGCTGACCGGCCGCCCCTGCCTGCTGGGCGACATCGGCAAGTGCGTCGCACCGTGTGTGAGCCGGGTCACCCTCGATGAGCATCGCGAGGTGGCCGACGACTTCGTGTCGTTCATGGCCGGCAACGACACCAGCTACGTGCGTGCCCTCGAGCAGCGGATGCGCGAGGCCGCCGAGCACCAGGAGTACGAGGCGGCGGCCCGCCACCGCGACAGTATCCAGGCCATGCGCGCCGTGATGGAGAAGACGGCCGTCGTGTTCTCGGACGACGTCGACACGGATGTCTTCGGCATCGCCGACGACGAGCTCGCCGCAGCGGTTCACCAGTTCATCGTGCGAAGCGGCCGCATTCGCGGAACACGTAGCTGGGTGGTCGACAAGGAGCTCGACGTCGACGTCGCCCAGCTCGTCGAGACGGTGCTGGAGAATGCGTACGACGGCGAGTTCGCCCCGCCGCGCGAGATCCTCGTCCCGGTGCTGCCTGATGACGCAGCCGAGCTCGAACTGTGGCTCGGCACGCGCCGAACGCAGGGTGCGGAAGGCACGCGCAGCAGGGGAGTGGCGCCGTCCAAGGTGCGACTCCGCGTCGCACAGCGCGGGGAGAAGGCCGCGCTGGCGCAGACCGCTGAGACGAACGCCAAGAACGCGCTCATGCTGTACAAGACCCGGCGAAGCGCGGACTTCGTCGCGCGGTCGCAGGCACTCGAAGACATCCGGGATGCGCTGGGCATGCACGAGGCGCCGCTGCGCATGGAGTGCTACGACGTCTCGCACCTCTCCGGCACCAACATCGTCGCGTCGATGGTCGTGTTCGAAGACGGCCTTCCGCGAAAGGACCAGTACCGCAGGTTCAGCATTCCCGCTTCCACCGACGACACGGAATCCATCTACCAGGTGCTCACCCGGCGGCTCGCGTACCTGAAGTCCGACCCGGACGAGGCCGGCACAGATGCCGTCGAGGAGGCGAGCAAGGGGCCGGCGACGGCGGACGCGGACGGTTCGGATGCTGCGGGTACGGCAAACGACATCGCGGAGGCCGAGGTGGGCCGGCGCCCGCGCAAGTTCTCGTATCCGCCGCAGCTGCTGCTCGTCGACGGCGGGCAGCCCCAGGTCGCAGCGGCGAGGCGCGCACTGGAGGAGTCCGGTGTGACGGGCATCCAGCTCGCAGGGATCGCCAAGCGGCTGGAAGAGCTGTGGCTGCCGGACTCCGACTTTCCCGTCATCCTGCCCCGCAACAGCGATGCCCTGTTCCTCGTGCAGCGCATTCGTGACGAGGCGCATCGCTTCGCGATCACGTATCAACGCGCTCGTCGGAAGCGGGACATCGCTTCGGTTCTCGCCGACGTGCCCGGACTGGGCCCGGCCAGGGTGAAGGAGCTGTTGCGGCACTTCGGCTCGGTCGCCGAGCTGAAGAAGGCCGGCGTGGAGCAGATCGCCGAGGTGCGCGGCATCGGCCCGCGGCTCGCCGCGACGGTCGAGGAGGCGCTGCGGGGCTGAGTCTCGGAGCGGGAGTCAGCCGGAACGACAGACTCTCCGATGTCGTCAGCCCGCGTTCGCCCGCAGCCAGGCCAACGGATCGACGAGGCCGCCGTTGACCCGCACTTCGAAGTGCAAGTGGTTCGCGGTCGACTGCCCCGTACTGCCGACGAGACCGATCAGCTGTCCCACGGCAACGGTGTCTCCCGCCTGCACGGCACGACTCCCATATGTCATGTGGCCGTAGGTCGTCTCCACCCGCTGCCCGCCGATCTCGTGCTCGATGACGACTCCGACGCCGTAGCCGTAGTAGCTCTCGCTCGAGACCTTCACTGTTCCAGCGGCCACGGCGAAGATCGGCGTCCCAGCACCCACGAGCAGGTCCACGCCCTGGTGCTCGCCACCCCTTGCCATGAATCCGTCGCCGATCGAGTCGTAGTAGGGCAGCGGCCAGCGCACCGCGCCGGAACCAGGGGCGACCATATTGAGGTCGACCTTGCCGAGCGCCGATGCCGCCTGCTTCGCCTTCGCCGCTGCAGCGGCCGCCGCCTTCGCGCGGTCCAGCTCTTCCTGAGTCGTCGCGGAGAAGTCGTCGTGTTGCGGATCCGGTGCCATGACCGCCCCGATGGCGAGTCGCTGAGCGGCGCCGTGATGGTACGACATCGTCGCAACCGGGTCGCCCTGCGGCGACGAGGCGAAGGCCGGCAGCGAGACGGTCGCGAACATTCCGCCGACGACGCCGAAGATGAGGAACGCACGCAGCGCCCGCCGGACTCCTCCCGCAGTGCCGCCAGGACGAGTCGCTTGACGTTCCTTGCCCGTATCTGCGCGCCGGATGCGCGTGCTGCGGAGGTCGGCCGGGGCGGCCCGGTGTTTCGTGCGGGATTCGTTCATAGGCGATTCGTGTCGTCGTCGGCCTCGGCGCGGTCGAATCCGTACGGAAACGTACCGGGGCAAGACCGACCGTCTGAAAGTACTCGAAGATTACGGTTCTGTCACGTTCCGACACGAGGCAGACATCCGTGTCTGCGTCACGGGAACCGCCGTCGCAGGTCTGCCAGCCCCGCCAGCACTGGCCGAACGGCGTTGCCGATAGGCTGGTGTGAGCCCGATCACGCCGAGCGCCGAGCACCAGCGACGGCGTGGCGGAGCACGCGGCGTGGTGGAGGACGCATGGGCGAGGAACCCGAGAGCTCGGAGCAGCAGGAGCTGTTGATCGTGACCGGCATGTCCGGAGCGGGTCGTTCCACCGTGGCCAACGCGCTGGAAGACCTCGACTGGTACGTCGTCGACAATCTCCCGCCCCAGATGCTGCGCCCGCTCATCGACCTGGCCGGTCGCGCAGGGTCCCGGCTGCCGCGGGTCGCGGCCGTCGTCGATGTGCGTGGCCGCGGCCTGTTCTCCGACCTGCAGGAGATGGTCCAGTCTTTGCGCGGCGGTGTGCAGGTGCGCGTGCTGTTTCTCGACGCGACGGATGCCGCGCTCGTGCGCCGCTTCGAATCCGTGCGCCGTCCGCACCCGCTGCAGGGAACCGGCACGATCCTCGACGGCATCACTGCCGAACGTGCCCGCGTACGCGAGCTGCGCGAATCGGCCGACATCATCATCGACACGTCGGACCTCAACATCCACCAGCTCGCCGTGGAGATCAACCAGATCTTCGCCGCCCAGGACTCCGCAGACATCCAGCTCACGCTGATGAGCTTCGGCTTCAAATACGGACTGCCACCGGATGCCGACCTCGTCGCCGACGCGCGCTTCCTGCCCAACCCGTTCTGGCAGCCCGATCTGCGCGCGCTCACCGGTCTCGACCCGGAGGTGCGCGATTTCGTGTTCGAGCAGACGGGCGCCGTGGAGTTCGTGGACGACTACTCGAAGGCGCTGCGTCCGGTGCTGGAGGGGTATCGCAGAGAGAACAAGCGGCACGCCACCATCGCGGTAGGCTGCACTGGGGGCAAGCATCGCTCGGTGGCCATGGCGGAAGCGCTGGCCGCTCGTCTGCGCGATGCTCCCGGCGTCGCAGTGGCGATCAAGCACCGCGATCTCGGCCGGGAATGACGCATCGCGTACCGCGTCGCCTCCCTGCCCGGACGGCAGCTACGACCGACACGAGACCTTTCAACACAGAACGGAACCACGCGATTGGCACTGACCGCTGACGTCAAAGAAGAGCTCCTCGGCGTCGAGGCGGGCAAGAACACGGTGCGTGCAGCGGAACTGGCCACCATCCTGCGCCTCGCCGGCGGACTCCATCTCATCTCCGGCCGCATCGCCGTCGAGGCGGAACTCGACTCGCCCGCACTGGCCCGTCACGTACGCAAGGCGCTCGCCGAACTGTACGGCGTGCGCAGCGAGGTCTCGGTCACCTCTGCCGGCGGCATCCGCAAGAACACGGTATATACGGTCCGCGTGCTCGAAGGGGGCGAGACGCTCGCCCGTCAGACCGGACTCCTCGACCAGCACCGGCGACCCATCAGAGGGCTGCCGAACCGGCTGACCACGGGCTCCAAGGAAGACCTGGCCGCCGTGTGGCGCGGCGCGTTCCTGGCGCACGGCTCGCTCACCGACCCCGGCCGCTCCGCAGCTCTGGAGATCACGTGCCCTGGGAACGAGTCCGCGATGGCGCTGGTCGGGGCGGCCGGCCGCCTCGACATCCCTGCGAAGGCGCGCGAGGTGCGCGGCGTGCACCGCGTGGTCATCCGGGATGGCGAGGCGATCAGCGCGATGCTCGCCCGCATGGGTGCGACGGGCACCGTGCGCACCTGGGAGGAGTTGCGGCAGCGCCGCGAGGTTCGTGCCACTGCCAACCGCCTGGTGAACTTCGACGATGCGAACCTGCGGCGCTCTGCGCAGGCCGCCGTCGCCGCATGCGCACGAGTCGAGCGCGCCATGGAGATCCTCGGGCCGACCATCCCGGATCATCTGCGCTACGCGGGAGAACTGAGGCTCTCGCATCGTGACGCGAGCCTGGACGAGCTCGGCCACCACGCGGACCCGCCCATGACGAAGGATGCCGTGGCCGGCCGCATCCGCCGCCTGCTCGCGATGGCGGACAAGCGCGCCGCCGATCTGGGCATCCCCGGCACTGAGGCCAGCCTCCCTGCCGACCTCGACCTGTAGCGCGCCTGCCGGGCTGAGGCAGCGATCACTAAACTGGAACGGTTGCTCAGACCGCGCTGCGCATCTCGCACGCGGGTCGATCACGAGGAGAGAGTGAATGGCTGACTACACGCTTCCTGACCTTCCATACGACTACTCGGCGCTCGAGCCGAACATCAGTGGCCGGATCATGGAACTGCACCACGACAAGCACCACAAGGCCTATGTCGACGGGGCGAACACCGCCATCGCCAAGCTCGCCGAGGCGCGCGACAACGACGACCTGACGAACATCAACAAGCTGGAGAAGGATCTCGCCTTCAACCTGGCAGGCAACGTCAACCACACCGTGTTCTGGACGAACCTCTCACCGGACGGCGGCGACAAGCCGACGGGCGAGCTGGGTGCGGCGATCGACGAGTTCTTCGGGTCGTTCGACAAGTTCCGCGCGCACTTCACGGCGTCTGCACTGGGCATCCAGGGCTCCGGATGGTCGATCCTCGCCTGGGACTCCCTCGGCCAGAAGCTCATCATCGAGCAGCTCTACGACCACCAGGGCAACCTCGCGACGGCGACCGTTCCGCTCCTCATGCTCGACATGTGGGAGCACGCGTTCTACCTCGACTACCAGAACGTGAAGGCGGACTACGTCAAGGCGTTCTGGAACATCACGAACTGGGCCGACGTGCAGGAGCGCTTCACGCGGGCACGCGAGAAGACCTCAGGCCTGCTGGTACTGTCGTAAGCGGGTCGGTGTCCCGGACGGGATCCGCCCGGGACACCGTCGTCCGTTCGTCCCCCTTTGAATCCTGCGCCGAACGGCGCCCCAGTAACAGGAGACATCTGTGTCCGTGAAGATCGGCATCAACGGGTTCGGCCGCATCGGTCGCAACTACTTCCGCGCAGCGCTCGCGAAGGGCAGCGACCTCGAGATCGTCGCCGTCAACGACCTGACGGACACGAACACCCTCGCGCACCTCTTGAAGTACGACTCGGTCGGCGGCCGGCTGGACGCGACGGTCCAGGTCACCGACGACAGCATCGTGGTCAACGGCAAGCCGATCAAGGTGCTCGCGGATCGCGATCCGGCGAACCTCCCGTGGGGCGAGCTGGGCGTCGACATCGTCATCGAGTCGACCGGTTTCTTCACCAACGCCGACCTGGCGCGCAAGCACATCGAGGCCGGCGCCAAGAAGGTCATCATCTCCGCACCCGCGACCGGCGAGGACGGCACGTTCGTCATGGGCGTGAACGAGGAGAAGTACGACCCGTCGACGATGAACATCATCTCGAACGCCTCCTGCACCACCAACTGCCTCGCCCCGCTGGCCAAGGTCTTCAACGACACGTTCGGCATCGAGCGCGGCTTCATGATGACCGCGCATGCTTACACGGCCGACCAGAACCTGCAGGACGGCCCGCATAAGGACCTGCACCGCGCCCGCGCCGCAGCGATCAACATCGTGCCGGCATCCACCGGCGCCGCGAAGGCGATCGGCCTGGTGCTCCCGGAGCTCAACGGCAAGCTCAGCGGCTCCTCGTACCGCGTGCCGGTCCCGGTGGGATCGATCGTCGACCTGACGCTCGTCACGGGTCGTGAGAACCTGACCGTCGACGAGATCAACGCAGCGTACAAGGCCGCGGCGGCCGACGGGCGGCTGAAGGGCATCCTGCAGTACAACGACGACCCGATCGTCTCCACCGACATCCAGCACAACCCGCACTCGTCGATCTTCGACGCCGGCCTCACGAACGCCAGCGGAAACCTGGTGAAGGTCTCGAGCTGGTACGACAACGAGTGGGGCTACTCGAACCGCCTCGTCGACCTGACCGAGTACGTCGCCGAGCGTCTCTGATCCGCGACAGGCGAGGAACTCGATTGACGCTCCGCACTCTCGACTCGCTGGGTGCGCTTGCCGGTCGCACGGTCGTCGTCCGCTGTGATCTCAACGTCCCGCTGAAGGACGGGGAGATCACGGACGACGGCCGTGTCCGCGCGTCGCTGCCCACTCTGAACGCCCTCATCGAGCAGGGCGCTCGCATCGTCGTCATCTCGCACCTCGGCCGTCCCGACGGTGCCCCCGACCCGAAGTACAGCCTCGCGCCGGTGGCGGCACGCCTCGGCGAACTGCTCGGCAAGCCGGTGCGCTTCGCCACCGACACGGTCGGGGAGTCGGCGAAGGATGCCGTCTCGTCGCTCGCCGACGGAGATGTGGCGGTGCTCGAGAACCTCCGCTTCAACCCGGAGGAGACGAGCAAGTCCGAAGACGACCGTGCCGCTTTCGCCGCGAAGCTCGCGGAGTTCGGCGACGCCTTCGTCTCCGACGGCTTCGGGGTCGTGCACCGCAAGCAGGCGAGTGTCTACGAGCTCGCCAAGGCGCTGCCGAGCGCTGCCGGCCTGCTCATCGCGACCGAACTCGCTGTGCTCGAGCGCCTCACTGACAGCCCGGAGCGGCCGTACACGGTCGTGCTTGGCGGGTCGAAGGTCTCCGACAAGCTCGGCGTGATCGGGCACCTGCTGCCGCGCGTGAACACGCTGCTCATCGGCGGCGGAATGCTGTTCACCTTCCTCGCCGCACAGGGCTACAAGGTCGGCTCCAGCCTCCTCGAGGAGGACCAGCTGGAGACGGTGCGCGGATATCTCGAGAAGGCGCAGGAACTGGGCGTCGAGCTCATCCTGCCGACCGACATCGTCGTCGCATCGAAGTTCGGCGCCGACGCGGAGCACGAGGTGCGTCCGATCGCGGGCATCGAGGACACCACGTGGGGAGCATCCGGACTCGGGCTCGACATCGGTCCGGAGACGGCGGCGAAGTTCGCGGAGATCATCCGTGAGTCGGTCACCGTGTTCTGGAACGGCCCGATGGGTGTGTTCGAGCTGGCGCCGTTCGCGGCCGGCACCCGTGCCGTGGCACAGGCGCTCACCGAGACGCGCGGACTCAGCGTCGTCGGCGGAGGCGACTCCGCCGCGGCTGTGCGCGCACTCGGCTTCGACGACGATCAGTTCGGTCACATCTCGACCGGCGGGGGAGCGAGCCTCGAGTTCCTCGAGGGCAAATCGCTGCCAGGACTGGAGGTGCTGGGATGGCAGGCATGACAACGGCTCGCGGCGGTGGACAGCCGCACGGCGCGCGCGTCCCACTCATCGCCGGCAACTGGAAGATGAACCTCGACCACCTGCAGTCGATCGCGTTCGTGCAGAAGCTGGCATGGAGCCTGAAGGATGCCCGCCACGACTTCGGCGCGGTCGAGGTCGCCGTCTTCCCCCCGTTCACCGACCTGCGCAGCGTGCAGACTCTGGTCGCGGCCGACAAGCTTCCGATCGTGTACGGGGCCCAGGATGTCAGTGAGCACGCACCTGGGGCTTTCACCGGCGAGATCGCGGCGGAGTTCCTCGCCAAGCTGGACTGCACCTACGTCGTCATCGGCCACTCGGAGCGCCGCACCCTGCACGGTGAGACGGACGAGGTCGTCGCGGCGAAGACCAGAGTGGCGGTGGACGCCGGGCTGGTGCCGCTGATCTGCGTGGGCGAGACCGCCGAGGACCTGGAGACGCACGGCGCCAGCGCCGTGCCGGTCGCACAACTGAACGCGGTGCTGGAGTCGCTCCCGAAGGGCACCGACTTCGTCGTGGCGTACGAGCCCGTGTGGGCCATCGGGTCGGGACAGGCGGCCACGCCGGAACAGGCGCAGCAGGTCGCCTCGGCACTCCGCGCCGCGATCGCCGAACGCCTCGACGACGACACCGCGAAGGGCACGCGCATCCTCTACGGCGGATCGGTGAAGGCGGAGAACATCGCCGGCTTCATGCGTCAGCCGGATGTCGACGGCGCGCTCGTGGGCGGGGCGAGTCTCGATGCGGACGGCTTCTCGGCGATCGTGCGCTTCCAGAAGCACGTCGGCGTTTGAGGAAATCGATATACTGATCCTCGCCTCCCGCAACCCGAAAGGCCCTTCACTCGTGCAGATTCTCACGGTCGTTCTCCAGGTGCTGCTCGGCATCACGAGCCTCCTGCTGACCCTCCTTATCCTGCTGCACAAGGGACGCGGTGGCGGTCTGTCCGACATGTTCGGCGGTGGCATGACCTCCAACCTCGGAGCCTCCGGCGTGGCTGAGCGCAACCTCAACCGCATCACGGTCGTTCTCGGTCTGGTCTGGTTCGCCTGCATCGTCGTGCTGGGGCTCATCACGAAGTTCAGCGCGTAGCGACGCGTCCGTCGTCGCCTTACGCGCGATCAAGGAGGATTCATGTCAGCTGGCGGCAGCGCGATCAGGGGGTCCCGGGTCGGTTCCGGCCCGATGGGCGAGCAGGACCACGGCTTCCACGCAGAGCGGATCGCCGTGCAGTACTGGGACGCCCTCGGCAACGAGACCGTCCGCTACTTCGCGGCGAACCTTCCCGACGAGGAGATCCCAGACATCATCGACTGCCCGACGTCGGGCCTTCCCGCGGGCCGGGACAAGGAGAACCCGCCGGCAATGGCCAAGCTCGAGCCGTATAAGACGCATCTGGCCTACGTGAAGGAGCGCCGTACGGAGGAAGAGGCCGAGCAGCTCCTCGACGACGCGCTGAAGCAGCTTCGCGAGCGCCGCGGCAGGCTCACGCCCACGAACTAGCGGGGTTCGCCGCACCATCGCGGCCGGCGGACGCAGTCTGGTCCGCCGTTCCGCCTCGCTCGAAGTGATCTCTCGGCCGTACTATTGAGATATCACTTTATCGACGAGGTGGTGACCTCGATGGCGGCTGAATTGAAACGGCGCACCTTTTTGCGCCACGCCGGTCCGTGGCGCGCGTTGCGTCGCGGCGCAGGCTTCGCTGCAACGGCGACGACGCTCCTGCTGCTCTCCGCGTGCACCGGTGGCACGACGGCCGGCAGCACCTCCTTTCCGGGTGCGGCCACGCCGACCGGGTCTTGGCCGTACCCGAACGGGGATCTCGCGAACACCCGCGACGCGACGAGCTCGGTGATCTCGTCGAAGAACGTCTCCGCTCTGCGCGAAGCGTGGTCGCTCAAACTGACCGGCACCCCGGCCACAGGAGTCAAGGACACGGGGGCGTTCGCCGCCGCACCTGTCGTTGCAGGCGGAGTGGTGTACATCCAGGATCTGGACTGCAACGTCTACGCCGTCTCGCTGGCGACCGGAAAGCTGAAGTGGGAGTACCAGGTCGGCATCCCCGAGAAGAGCGGTCCTGGCCCGAACGGTGTCGCCGTCTCGGACGGCAAGGTGTACGGAGACACCCCCGATGAAGTGTTCGCGCTCAGCGCGTCGACGGGCAAGGTCGACTGGACGAACTCCGGTGTGCTCGGCAGCGGTGAAGGATCGTTCGAGATTCAGCCCGCGGTCGCCGACGGCCGCGTCTATCTCGCGAGCGCGTATGGATCGGGGCGCGGCGGAGGCGTCCTGCTGGCGCTGAGCGCCTCCTCCGGACACGTGCTGTGGAAGTTCGAGACCGTGACCAGCGGAACAGCGCTGGGCGTGAGCTCCCTCGGCCTCGGTTCAGGAGGGGCATGGGAGACGCCGCTCGTGGGCACCGACGGATCGGTCACGTTCGGCGTCGGCAACCCGTACCAGTCGATCGGCTCAGCCGTATCGCATCCGTCGCGGCAGCTCTACACCGACAGCCTCGTCAACCTCGACGCCGTCACGGGGAAGCTCCGCTGGTACTACCAGGCGGTGCCGAACGACTTCAAGGATCACGACATCCAGGCGTCGCCGGTCGAGACGACCGTCGACGGGCTGCAGGCGATCATCGGGTCGGGCAAGCTCGGATTCGTCATCGCGACGAACGCGGCCACCGGAACGGTGCTGTGGAAGACGCCGGTCGGCGCGCACAACGGCACAGATGACGATTCCCTGCACGCGCTCTCACACCGGTTCACGCCGAAGTATCCGTACACGTACGAGCCGGGCGCGCTCGGCGGCGTGCTGTCGAATATCGCGGTGGCAGACGGCAGCGTCTACGTCGCCACCCTCGATCTTCCGTTCACCCTTCCCAAATCGACCGGCGTGAACGGCACACCTTCCTCCGGGGCGAAGGCCGGGGGAGAGGTAGAGGCGCTGAGCCTGGCCACCGGCAATGTGCAATGGGACACGAGGGTGTCGAGCCTCCCGCTGGGCGCGACGACCGTTTCAGGCGATCTCGTTTTCACGACCCTGTACAGCGGTGAGCTGCTCGCACTGGACCGCACGACGGGCGCCGTGATCTACCGTCACGAATTGCCCGCGTCGACGAACGCGCCCATCGCGGTGTTCGGCAACACCGTTCTCATCCCGGCCGGCGCGCCGAAGACCACGAGCGGCGCTCAGGGTGCGGCGCAGCTGATCGCCTACACGGTGCGGTCTAGTGTTCGCTGACACTCCGACTGACTCCATCAGTTCGGCAGAGCACGCGAGCGTGCTCTGCTCTCGGCTCAGACCCTATGAGTGTGGGGTTGTGGGTTTGGTCTTGTAGGCCCAGGGCCTCACGGTGCAGATTCGTGGATCATCTCGAGAGTGGCTCGGGATGCCGACATGCAGCGGAGGCCCTGGTGT